>JANORL010000383.1:0-4368 GCA_031415295.1 Polyangiaceae bacterium
GTTTGCCCAAGTTCCTGGGTCCCACCTGGCGCCGAACCGCTGCGCATCGAACCAGCGCTGGCTTTCTACGGATTTGATGGGCCATCGACATAGCTTCAAGTGCATCCAAACGAACGGGCGGTATTTCGCACGTATCTGCACCTTGCCGCCAGCTATGATTCAGATTCATTGCGGGCCATGCTTGAACTATTTTGGCAGACCGTGAATAACGATGACCTCGGGGATCTCCGGGCGGGACTTGAAGGAATTCATCAAATCTATATCTCAGACGGAAAGCGACTTCGCGGGGAGAACCTTGCATTCACTGGGAAGGCGCTTGCAAGGCTAGAAGAAATGATTAAGGCAAGACCATCGATTGCGGATGAGTGCAAAGCGATTCGTCACACGCTTAACCTTCTGCCCGATCCAGATTTGAAGCGACGCCTGTGCATGTGTGTTCTGACTGCGTCCACCATACCCGCCGTCATTGGACAAGTCGCACATATTCTTGCAATTGATTCCGGTGCAGATCCTACGGAAATCCTCTATGAGCGAATTGTTCGGCACAAGTCAATCGAAGGTGTGATTGCGTTTGCTCGCGCTCTTTCTGGGGAGCAGCATATCCCTGTATTGAGAAAAATCTTCGCTGTTGCGAAGGAAAGCCCCGAAGCAAATACTTTATCCGAGCTTCGCCAACACATTGCGTCGGAGCTTTTGAAAGCTGAGCAATATCATGAGGTTATTGAACTCATGGAACCAATCATTGCATCAACGCACAGCAAAAAGCTGCACGGTATCATTGCCAACGCGTACGTGGAGCTTGCCGTGCGGGCCCGCAAGGCAAAACAGGTCGACGAGGCAAGGAGATTCACCGCTGCGGCAGAGAGACACCTGGCAGCACTCAAACGTGGCGCGCAAAATCGCGAACTTTGGCGCATTGAAAACCGAACCAACAAGCTCAACCAGTGAACTGCGTTCGTCATGATCACACCTGCCACCAGTCCAACGTGGATCGAACTGAGCATTGACCGCGCTGGCTCCAAGATTCGCACCAGCGCGCGAGAGAGTCGCGGCAAGCGGACCCGGCGGCAGTAGAATATTCACCTCGGGCGGCGCTGTAATGCGTACTGTACCCCGTAAGTTTGAAAGGGGCAATGGGCTGCGATGTTATCGATAGAAACCTGGCAGCAATTCTTGGAAGAGGGACCGTCTTGGTTCACTCACAGCCCGTCACGGCGCGCCCAAGCTGCCGACGTGATCCCACGACTCGCCGTCGAGGCGCTCACGCAAGGTCCAGCAATCGATGCCGTAAAGCAGTGGCAAAACAGGCTCCTCAAGGATCATTGGCCCGCGCTAATCGCGAGACAAGCACGCGCGGTCGACAATGGCTGGAGCGATCTCATCGCCGCAGTAGCGCTCGTAATGGATTTACTCTTTGGCGAACTGCCAGCCGTGGTCGCGGAGCACCTTCGCGGTTCGCCCGTCACCCATTCCCGCTTCGAATCATTGCGCATGCAATGGCAGCGATTTGTTCCCGTTGTCGCGGAGAGACCACGACTGCTCCGAATGCTCACCTCAGCCGCGAGTACTGCTCCGATCGCTGGGACGCGCATCCCGCCCGCGTTCGAGAAAGCAATACAATTTTGGCTTGGCGAAACGTGTCATCATGGGCGATCCCACACCCTGATGCTGGCGCTATTGCTGCTCGAGCAAGACGGCGCGTTAGCGCTACCAAAGGATCTCCCACTCGCGGCAACTGGCGAGGTATCCGATGACGGGCAAACGCTTCTGCCGGTGGCCGCCGTCCCCGAAAAGATGCGTGCCTGGTTTGATGCCGAGCCGAATGGTCTGTTCATAAGCTCACCGCTCCTCCGTTCTGAAGCATTGGCGACTTTCCCAGCGAGCGAATCGCAACGGCCGTCGACAAGTGCAACCCATACGGAACTACTGCCGCTTGATCAATGGGTCGTCGGTGGTAGTATTGACGAGATACGCGTCAAACTATTGTTTTGGGCTGATTCGGCAAAACGTTCAATCACGTCATGGGACGGACGCGAACTCGATGCCTGGCAGGTCATCATCCCAGAACTCGAGCTTGTCAAGGATAGGCGTTCGTCTGCTCGCTCCAGCGAGCAATTGCTTACGGACGTGCTGGGTCGCCTCTTTGCGGAAAATGGGACCATAGCTGACCGTACCATCATAGTCTACGGGCCACCAGGCTCGGGAAAAAGTACGTTGTGCCGGCTCGTCGAGCGTATGTTTTATACGGGGCCATTAGGTTCGGTTGGTTTTGCGGTTCGCCGCAGTGCTCGCAGCCTGGCCGAAGACATGGCAGCGCTACCAAACGGGACAATTGCTGGCTGGTTGTCATCTCGAACTCAAGAGTGGTCCGACCTTTATTCGAATTTAATTCAACAAGGTCGACTTTTACTAATCATTGACGGCCTCGATGAGATAGGCGGATCAGATATCACCAAAATGGGGCGAATACTGGATGGGTCGGATGTAAGAATTTTTGCAACGAGCCGCATTGTTGGATCAACACTCGAAAAGATGCGACCACACACTTCAATGCGAATTGGTCCCATTACCCAGTGGAAAGCGCGCTCGCTGTTGACCGCGTACGGCCGAGCCGACCTCGCCGAGCAAATGAAAGGAATTTCCTGGATCCATAACTGGGATGACGCCCATGCGAGTCCGCTGGCAGCGCTTTGCAAAGCGCCGTTTTATCTCACGCTCCTATGTAGAGTCGTAAAAACTGGCGCGAATCTCCACATGCTCAATCCGGCCGAGCTGTACGAGCGCGTATTCGGTGAGATATTGAATCACGCCGTGCATGATGCTCGGCTTGGTCGTGACGAAGCGGAGTTCCTCACGAGAGTAGGCCCGCAACTTATCGGCGAGCTTGCAATTGACTGGCTTACCTCTTCGCGCAGATTTCTAACGAATGTCGATACCGCTGCTCATCTTGCAAAACTTGGTATCAATGGCGTCGATGCAATCAGAATCCAGCGAGCGCTCGAGTTCGGCTATTTGTTGACACCCAGCTCGTCAGGGTACGAGTTTTCCCACCGTCTGCTGGCCGAGTGGGCCGCTGCCAAGAGCCTCGGATATCGCGTCAAAAAGCATCGCCTAAAAATGAAAGGCAGTGCGAATGCAACGGAGGCCATTGCTGAGTTTGAACAGGCGGAACTAAATCGGTTCGTTTCGAAAGATAAAGTTTTCCACGAGTCGAGTTCGTGGCAGATTCTATTGTTTTACGCGCCGCATGCCGTCGCACCCTTGGAGGTCATCTCATGGATGGTGAGAACCGCGATCAGAACGATCCCAGGATCCCGATCGCGCTACGTTGATCCCGTCATTCACGTCAGGTCGCGTTTTCACGACACGTTCGACGCTGCCCTGCAGTTCGCCGCATATTGCAACTGGACGAACCGTAATGAAGCGAGACAGGCGTGGGGATTTTTCACCCGGGCGGCTTCCCTGAGCGTTCAAGGAGATCCGGATAAACGACCGCTATTTGACATCACAAGAGCATCTGCGTATCGACGCGACTTTGCTCTTGGCGTAGCCCGGCATCTCCCCACAACGTTGTCCGGTCTCATCTCCATCGCCGGCCAAACTGTAGGAGAACGACGCAGTTTTCGTGATGATCCGACAAAACTACTACCATTCATTCCAGCCAATCAGCTTTCGCTTTTTGATCCGTTACTCCTTAATGGCAACACCGGAGAGCGTCTGCAGATCCTGCAAGCGTACCTCGATGCTGGGGCCAGCGAGTCACCAAAGTCCATTGACGCGCTCGCAAAGTCGACATTGGCGCGAGCCCAGGAAAAACGCAAGGCATCGAAATCGCTGCTTCGTAGCGATCGGGAGTTCGACGAGCTTGAAGGTGCGATTTTTCGGGTTGCTTTGCAGACTGGGCATCATTTGCCATGGCACCTCATGCGTGAATGGTTATGCGAATGGCCCTACCGTCTAAATGAATTCCTCCTCCAATGGTTCGAAACGCGCCCGCGATCGATTGCCTCACTCTCGCGCGAACGAACGGTCACGCCTCCTCCCGATGAGCAGCGTCTGATGGCGATGTCTCTGCTCCTCGGGCGGGCAGGGTCAGTCGAAAGTGACGTGCTCGAGCAGTTGCGGCAGTTGGCTGCGTCGCCTCGTTCGGGGGCACTTGCGTGTGCCTTCAAAGCTCGCGTCGATTTCAATGAGGAGCGCCATTGGAAGCCTCACTTTGATGCGTTGGCAATCATTGCGGGGCTGCCACATAACAAAGACATCAAATACGACGCCAATGATACCGCATGCGTAGATTCGGCGGTCGACAACTTTTATACATTGGCCACGCGTTGTGACAACCTCGCAAAGATCATTCGTCACCTCGCC
>JANORL010000384.1:0-2869 GCA_031415295.1 Polyangiaceae bacterium
AATCTGATCGGGCACCCGGATACGACCGTGATCCCTTCGCTGGCGAACCCCGTCGAGCGCACAGATACTTGGCAGTCCGCACAGGTGACTTCGTTACGAGATGAGAACATGGCAATACTCCTTGAGAGGTGACGTGAAAAGCGGTCGTGAAGGATGCGCCGAGGATCGAGTGCCAGTCGGCGCGTGAGCAAGTACGAGCAATCAGTGTACCAGGCTGACCAGGGCGGTCCACGGCGCAGAATGGCTGTGGACTCGACACGTCGACGCGTCGACGGCCATGTCTCGACGCGTCGACCGACGCGCTTCGACACGTCGCGACCCTCGCCTGCGTCGCGCGGCCCTCCAGCCCAACTCCATGATTTGTCGCTCGATCGCACACCAAGCTCGGTTCGCGCGTTTCGACAATCCCCTTGACGACATCGCTCGACTGCGTCAAACCCCATCGTGCCATGACCAACCCGGACAATTGCAGCAACGATTCTGCGGACGAACCTCATGCAGTTGCGGAATCGGAAGATGCAGCAATACCGCATGACGCAATCTCCTTCAAAATACTCTCCAAACCCGAACATGCCGCCGCAGAACTCAAATGCATTTTCCCATCGGCACTCGTCGCCGCCATTGATTGGAACACGCTCCAGCCTCGACCGCTCAGGTTTGTCGATGCAAAGTTGTCGAGTAAATATGCCGATGTTTTGTTTTCCGTCGAGATGGCTGGCAAAGAAGCGCTTATTTATATCCTTTTCGAGCACAAGAGTGTGGCGGACAGGTGGACGCTTCTGCAACTGCTCGAATACAAAGCCCGGATTTGGCGAGGATACCTCGAAGACAGCGAGAACACGACGCACTTACCCGTGATTCTTCCCGTCGTGCTTCACCATAGTGAAAACGGGTGGACGTGTCCGAAGCGATTTCGCGAATATTTTGATGTTCCTCCTGAAATCCTCGACGTTATATCGCCGTATGTGCTCGATTTTGGAATTCTACTCGACGATATAAGCAAAGTCGACGGTGCTACGCTGATGGCCCGACCCATGACACCCGAGGGACGACTGGTCCTGTTTGCGTTGCGATTCGGAAGAACGCCCGTCGAGTTTATGGAGCAATTGCCGAACATCGTCCCGGCGCTGTTGACGTTGCGAAGTAAGCCGCACGGAGGACTTGTCATTGCGGCGGTGATCGTGTATCTCAAGACCGTTGGCAAGGTACGGGAAGAGGATGTGCGTATGGCGTTGCAACAAGCTGTAGGAGATTCGATCGCGGAAGAGATCCTGTTTGGCGCTGAAAGGCGATACGAAAAAGGTGTGCGCGATGCGAAACTCGAGGGCGAACTCAAGGGCGAACGCAAAGTCCTGAAGCGACTGCTCGGTCAGCGGTTCGGCACGTTGGCTCCAGAAGCTATTGCTCGCATCGAAGCAGCCTCGTTGGATGACCTCGAAGCGATTGGCCTGCGTGTGTTCACCGCCACGACCCTCGACGAAGTGCTCGGCGCACCACCGAACGAGCCGAGTTGACAGCAACGCGCGCACTCTCTGGTTGCGTCGCATCATCAGTACACTTTTACTGTGCTTCCAAGTGGTGCCAGCCACTTTTCCAAATGCGCGGCACTAAAGACGCATCGATCTAGCTCCGATCGCGTCTACGAGGCACCACGATGCACGCAGCGACTACAGCTCCCCTAGGATTCGTCCACGCTGAACGTTTAGCTCTGCGTCGCTGATGAGCTTCGCCGCGTGCAGGTCCGTAACCTTCTGTAGCCGCTGCATGATCCCCGCGAGACGCGTGTCTTCCGCACATGGCACGTCGTCCGCGGAGGCCATGATGTTGTCTTCGGGTGCGATCGCGGGCTCCGTTGCAATGGGCTCCGTGGGCTTAATCGCATCGCTCTTCTTGAAGAGCCCCAACGCTGACTTGCCGAATGAACTGGGAACCATGATCCCGCACATGCTCACGGCACCCACCCTCGACGAAGTCCTCGGCACACCAACGAACGAGCCAAGCTGACCGGCTGAATCAATCACGCTTCAGCCCCAACTCCTTGATCCGCCGCTTCAGCGCCCGCCCCGATACCTCGAGCCGCCGCACCATCTCGTCGAGATCGCCCCCACATACCTCGAGCGGATGTCTACAGCCTTGGCGCGACGCTGTATTGCCTGCTCACGGGCGAGCCGCCCATTTCGGGGAGCAACGCGCTGGAGGTGCTGAGTCGAATCGCAACCGAGGAGCCAGCGTTACCACGCGCGCGGGATCGCGATATCCCCGTGGATCTCGAGGCCATCGCCCTCAAGGGTTTGGAGAAGGATCGCTCAGCTCGATACGAGTTTCGCGCGCCGAAAGCGCCACGCTGCGGACAAACCACATCGCCGCCAAACCGCGCGATTGTTGCCCACACGGATGACATTCCTGCTACCCTGCCGCCCATGCGCCGGTTCACTTCCTACGGTCCTGTCGAGTCCTCCAACTTCGGCGTCGAACGCCGCGAACTTGTCGAACAATGCGTTGAGCAGCTCGTCGGTGCATCCGATGAACCGAGTGGCCACTTTTTCACGATCTGGGGGCCTCGTCAGGCGGGCAAGACGTGGATCATGCGCCGGGCCATCGCCGAGATTCGCTCGAGGTATGGCGATCGGTTCATCGTCGGCAAGCTCTCCATGGAGGGACTGTTGCAGGACCATCAGGGGCCGAATGATTTGCTCGCGTCGACGCCCAGGATGTTCCGCCAAGGATTCGACATCGACATCCCCGCGCCAACAAACTGGAACGACTGGGTGAATCTTTTTGCCAAACGGGGGGGAATTTTCGACAAACCGCTCATCGTGCTCATTGACGAGTTCGATTGCCTTCCGCCCGCGGTCATCGACATCGTCGC
>JANORL010000385.1:0-3159 GCA_031415295.1 Polyangiaceae bacterium
CCGGCGCCTATTGGCTTCGAATTATCAAGGTCGACGGTTCCAAACCCGACGGCGACGCGTGGCACAACCGCGGTAACGGTACACTCACGACGCAATGAGACGAATCATGCCGACGAATTGGTACGAAACGCCTTGGAACCCCTTCTACTTTGGTCGCGACGGCGACTATGTGCGCAGTCAGAACTTGTGGTTGCCAGGGCTACTCTGCCTGCTCATCATCACCCTCACGGCCAGGCGCCGCGGAAAACCTGTCGGGTACATCGTATGCGTGTATATCTTCGCTGCATACGTATGGGTTTTTCTGGACAAGACGGTTTTCCCTTTCTTCAAGGAGCTCGGCCTGAACGAGTTTCCCTACCGCGCTTTCAACTGGGTGCCGGCGCTCATCGAAGGTACCGATCCCGAGTTTCGCATCGAGAACGAGCAAGTTTGGGGCAATTTCTTGGCGGGAGTTCCGTTCGGCTTTGGATTCCCCTTCATCGCGTCTCCGAAAAACTCGGCACCGCGGCGCATGATAGTTTTTGGCTTGGCCTGGGCCGTCTTTCCGGAATTTCTCCAGCTGCTGCAGATGTGGCTCTTCGTGCATTTCATCGGCCGCACCGTCGACATCGACGACGTTTGGCTCTGCTTCACCGGCACGCTTGCCGGATACGCCATTCTTTGGTTGAACGCTCGTTTATATGTACGCCTTGATTTTTCACGTGGGGCCAGTTTGCCCGTATGGAACCATTTTCACGACGTGCTCGTGCGCGTGGGTTCGACCGTGTCGAAAAGCGGAAACCAATCCGATCGTAACATCAATGTAAATGAAGGCTCTTCTCCCTCTCCCCCTCTCCACGAGCGAAGCGAAGTTGGAGAGGGGGTTGGGGGGGTGAGGCGCTCAGGCGAGGTGACGAAGTGACAATTTTTATGCGTCTCATGGATGTGAGCGTCGATGAGAAAGCCGCAGCGCTGCGTGAGTTGGTCGGTGCGAGCGGGCACGAGCGCGTGTTCGAGCGCGAGCCTGACGCGTTCGCGACCGTGCCCGGGAGCCCGTTTGCGTATTGGGCGAGCGACACGATCATCGGTACTTTCTCGCGCTTACCGATGTTCGAGAGCGACGGACGTATCGCAAGAAAGGGTCTGACTACGTCTGATGACGAGCGATATGTTCGCGTATGGTGGGAGCCTGACGCCATTCAGCGGGAGTCCACCTGGTCGACGTACGCCAAAGGCGGAACAGCACACCGATATTGGGCAACGATCAACGCAGTCATATTATGGGACCGAAAGCAGCGGACGATTCCCGGATATTGTGGGCGAGCAGGACGCGAATCCTCTAAGGTTGAGTGTGCGGACCTCATGGGTATAGCTGGCCTGACATGGCCGCTCAGAGCTGCGACATTCTCGCCAAGCGTGCTGCCAAGTAACAGCGTGTTCAGCGCTCGAGGATACACGATTCAGGCGCCAGTCACTGATCTGCTCTGGCTATTGGCATTGACCGCCTCTACAGCCTTCGACAGTTTTTTCAAGGTTTGTCTGGGTCGCGCAGGTTATCCTGAATTCATCGTCGGCGTGTTGCAACGCCTTCCGTTGCCGATTCCGAACCCAGTTGAACAGAATCAGCTCGCCAAACTCGCCCGTCGCGCTTGGTCCCTCAAACGATCCCTCGATACCGTCAACGAAACCTCGCACGCGTTTGTCTTGCCCCCCGGCCTCAACGAAAAAATCACCGGCCTCGATCCCGCCGCCATCCACAAGGAACTCGCCGCAATCCAACACGAGATCGACAACCGCGCGTTTGACCTGTACGGTATCACCGCAGAAGATCGCGCGACGATTGAAACTCCTCGGGCGCCTCACCCCCCCAGCCCCCTCTCCAACTCCGCTTCGCTGCGTGGAGAGGGGGAGGAGAAGGAGGAGACGGAAGAGGAAGGCGACGAGGACGAATCGTCAGTTGCACTGGGAGGCGTGGCGCTTTTGTCATGGCTCGTCGGCGTCGTGTTCGGCCGTTTTGATCCACGTATTGCGCTGGGCGAGCGCCCCGTGCCTCCCGAACCCGAACCCTTCGATCCCCTGCCCTCGCGCTCCCCCGGCATGAGGCCCGCGGAGGACGAACTTCCACTTTTCCCGATTGCCGTGGACGATCCGGGCCATGACGATGATTTGTGTTTCCATGTGGAATCGGCTGCTGAAACAATCGGCTGCATAATACCCGAAGACCTGCGCACCTGGCTCGCGCGCGAGTTTTTCCCGCTGCACATCAAGATGTACTCGAAGAGCCGACGAAAAGCGCCGATTTATTGGCAACTCGCCACGCCTTCGGGTAGTTATTCCGTGTGGCTCTACCTGCACGCTTTCACGAAGGATACGCTTTACACGGTGCAAAACGATTATATCGTGCCGAAGGTCGAACACGAGGAACGCAAGCTCGAAGCGTTGCGGCGCGAGATCGGGGACGGACCCAAGGCCGCGGATCGAAAACGCCTGACACAGCAAGAAACGTTCGTCGAAGAACTACATGGGTTTGTCGAGGAAATCAAGCGTATCGCGCCGATGTGGAATCCGAACCTGGACGACGGGGTGGTGATCAACTTTGCGCCTTTGTGGAAATTGGTTTCACACAACAAACCGTGGCAAAAAGAACTGAAAACGACGTGGGATTCGCTGATAAAAGGCGATTACGATTGGTCGCACTTGGCGATGCACTTATGGCCGGAACGCGTCGTGCCGAAGTGCGCAACGGATCGAAGTTTGGCGATTGCGCACGGTTTGGAAGACGTGTTTTGGGTGGAAGGTGGGGATGGGAAATGGAAAGCGCGGGCGAAGCCGAATCGAGCGGTGGAGGACATTGTGCATGAGCGGACGAGTGCGGCGGTGAAGGAAGCGCTGCAAAGTTTGCTGCAAGCGGGTTCGTCGAGTGGTACGGTGGCGACGGGACGCAAGAAGCGCGGCGCAAAATGACGATGGTGGAAAAGGAACGGACTCATGCTTGAAGCTTTGCGGATGGAGAACGTGGGCCCTGCGCCGAAGATGGAGATGGAGCTTGGTTCGCGGCTTAACCTGATTACGGGCGACAATGGGCTTGGGAAAAGTTTTCTGTTGGATGTGGCGTGGTGGGCGCTGACGCGTAAATGGCCGCATGATTTGAATCCAATGCTTACATCGGGCTACGCGGCG
>JANORL010000386.1:0-8315 GCA_031415295.1 Polyangiaceae bacterium
TGTCCGCTGGAGCGGTTGGTTTGGTCGTCTCGCTTATTGCGGCAAAAATAGCGGACAATTTTGCTGCGGAAAAACTCCCTGATTTTCCTTTCAAACCGGATACGTTTTTTGCGTTTCCTTGGTGGCTTTGGGGAATGGGATTGGGCTTTTCTTTGCTGTTTTCCGTGCTTGGCGCCGTCGGGCCGGCGCGTGCGGCATCCCAGGTCGACCCTGCGACAGCGCTTACGGGGAGTTGATGCGGAGCGTGACCTTCGTTTCGCTAGGTTGATTTCCCTGTAGAATAAAGGTCTTCGAGGTCGTGCCAGATGACGCTGTCGTCTTCTGATCGCGGTCTTTCACGTACGAAAATACGGCGCCCGATGGTCGCACCGCGAGAATTCGGGTATCGACCGATTTTGCGTTGTAAATCGCTTACGAGGCTCGCAGCGCTCGGGGTTTTCCCCCATTTGCATTCGCCAAGGTCAGTGACTCCATCATCACGAAAACCGACGACGTCGATTTGTACGTCTCGGTCCCAATACTGGCCGACGTCGAAAGATGAAGAGACTCCTTCACGATTGTAGATAACCGGCAATGCTTCTCGACAAAGACGTTCGAACGCATATCCGAAATAGGCATCGAGTGTAGGGCGAATTCTATCGGTGAGCGTGCGCGCTGGACCCATTTGCGCAATGAAACTCGTGTTCGGGTAGACAAAACGGAACCAAAAACGGAGTAGCGGGTCGTCGAGTTCGTAATGGACATGTCGGGCAATAGGCGCTTTGCCAGTAAGTGGGTAACGACGCGTGATGTAACCAAGTTCGAGTAGGTGTTTGAAGTAGTATTGAAGGGCACGGTCATCGATATTCGTTCGACGTGATATTTCTGCAGCAGTTAACGCTCCGAGCGCCATGGAGACCAAAATGGAATAGTAGCCTGGAACTTCTCGAAGCTCTTCACGCAAGAGAAAGTCAGGTTCGTACCGGAGCGGTGTGAATTCAGTCAAAATGGATTCGGCGATGTTCGATTCAATGGATCGGCGCGGCGAAAAGGCACGAAGGTAGGGGGGGATGCCCCCACAGATAAAGTAGGTGCGGGCCTGGTCGATGCGCGAGTAACTCGGATGAAAAAGCGCGGCTTCCCGATAGTCAAATGGTAGGAGTTTGATTTGTGCAGTTCGACGGCCGAAGAGTGGGCTTTTTTTACCAAGCACGTCCCGCTCCATAAAACCCATGTACGAACCACAAAGAATCAACATGACCTTGGAAGCGTTTTTCCAATGCAAATCCCAGAATTCCTGCAAAACACTGGGTAATTCGGGACTTTGTTCGGCAATCCATTGGAATTCATCGAAGCATAGAACCAATTTTTCTGGACTGCGCCATTGGGAAACGACTGCGTTGATGGCTACTTTCCAACTATCCGTGGAAAGAGAAGCAAGGATAGGTTCACCCAGGACGGCCGCAGATTCTTCGAGAAATTCACGAATCTGCATCGCAGCCGGAGCGCGTTTTCCCAAGAAATAGATACCCCGCCGTTTGGCGAGAAAGCGCAGAATGAGTTCGCTCTTGCCGACTCGGCGCCGGCCGTAAATAGGCACAAAGGAGCCTCGATTGGCTGCGTGCTCTGTTTCGAGAAGACTGAATTCAGCTTCGCGACCGACGAAGTTAACGATTGGTTGCATGTACATGGCGCTCGTTCTCGACAAGATGCTTCATCGTTCCGTTTTCGATTTTGTCAAGTGTCAGTTAGGTTAACTATTACTTGTCATGTTGTGACTTGTCAAGTCGTACTTTGACTAGTTGAAACTTGACTAAATATATTTGGCTTATTTCTTGCGCTTTTTCATGCGCGGAGGCATGCTGGCGGCACCCATGCTCCACGTCCACTTCTCCCACCGCACCGCTTGGGACCGATCCGAAAACCAGCTGACCGAACTTCTTCACGAGGTCCGCCGTTCCGGGCAGCATCTCGTCGACCTGACCGAATCCAATCCCACCCGTTGCGGCATTGCCGGCACCGAGCGACTTATTGCTCTTTTTGGCCATCCTCGCGGCACGACATACGCTCCACACGCACTAGGTCATCCACAGGCTCGAGCCGCCGTTGCGCAGTTTTTTGCCGATCGTGGTCTTCCTGCGGATCCTCAACGCGTTCTACTCAGTGCCAGCACCAGCGAAGCATACGCCTGGATCTTCAAATTGCTTTGCGAACATGGCGATCGCGTGCTCATACCCGCGCCGTCGTATCCGCTATTCGATTACCTTGCACGCCTCGAAAACGTCGAAATCGACCGTTACCCGCTTCTGCGCGAAGAAGCTTGGCGTATCGATTTCTATGCGCTCGAGCAAAGCATTCAGCAAGCCAATGGGCGGGCCCGAGCCATCGTCCTCGTGCATCCAAACAATCCCACCGGCTCGTTCGTGCGCCGTGATGAAGCTGTCCAGCTGTCGGGACTTGCGGTGAAATATGGCCTCGCACTCGTCGTGGACGAGGTATTCGCTGAATATGCGCACGGCGCTCTACCGAACAATCGACTTCCGAGCTTCGCCGCCGAACGAAATGCCCTCACCTTTGTCATGGCAGGGCTTTCCAAGAGCCTCCTTCTCCCTCAGTGCAAAGTTGGCTTCACGCTCGTATGTGGCCCAGACGAACTCGTGCACGAAGCCCTTGCGCGTCTCGAAGTTGTCGCGGACACGTACCTTTCGGTATCGACACCTGCGCAACTGGCACTTCCTGAATTGCTGGCCGCTCGACACGGAATTCAAGCCGCAATGCGCGCAAGGGTTACCGAAAATCTCGCTGCACTAGATAAAGCCATAATGAATGCTGGACCGGACGCCGCTGTGCGACGTTTGTCCACAGATGGTGGCTGGTATGCGATTCTCGAAGTCGCCCGGACTCGCGACGAAGACGCCTGGGTCGAGTTAATCGTGCGCGAACACGGAGTGATCGTGCATCCGGGGTATTTCTTTGAAATGGATCGCGACGGGTTTCTTGTCGTAAGTCTTCTACCCGAACCGTCGACGTTCGTCCAGGCGATTGAATCCGTCATTACCGCAGTAGCCCACGGCTGACGCGTCTTCTCACAGGTGCGATCGTTTCATTTCTTCTGCCGCTTCGAGCGCGCTTTCCATTTCCCGTAACAATTCGTCCGCGGCTTCTTGTTCCTTGGCGGCGCGGTCTTCCTTGGCAGTCGTCTCGAGTCTCTCGTTGACGCGACGTAATGCATCGGCGACGCGTTTTCCTTCTTTCGACGAAGCCTCTACGCGTTTTTCCCGAATGGCTCTTACGGCCGCATCGACCGTAGGTTTTAATGGCGCAGCCACGACTTGGTCCGCTCGTTCGAGTTGCGCCATGACTTTGCGCGATAAAGCAAGCAATTGACCCTCGGGCGACGCGTTTTTGCCCTTTTTCCAGCGCCACGCGCCCATAGCCAAAACGCTGCCCACGAGAATGCCCGCAGCTATTTGCAGATAAGGCATGGCCGGTGGCGGTATGATGGGCGGGGCGAGCGGTTGGGGAACCTCGATTTCCATTGTGCCATTGAGCGTATTTCGGAAATCCTGCTGCACCAACATCCGCTTGATTGCCAATTGTTTATTGAGAACCAAACATGGCGACGCAACGCCCGCTGCCGCACAAGCCTCGCCGCCCTTGTCCGTTACGACCGCGTGCACCTCGCGCTTCTCGATATCGCGGGAGGTCACATGCAGCCCGCCACCATCGAAATCAATGAGTCCGATGGGATCGACCGACGCTCCTCCAGGCGCGTCCTTGGGCCAAATCGTCATAACAGGACCGATGATCGAACCATCATGGGTCGACGTGAACGAGCCATGCACGACAATTTCCGTTCCAACCTGCGCATTGATGGGCTGGACAGGGACTTTGAGGTCGACTTTGCTCATGGTGGGTGCGGACATACGTCTTATGGACCGAGGTTTGTCGCCGTTCAGCGCAAATGGGATCGACTTGCTGTTTCGAGCACCAACGAGCAGAGCAGTGGATCGCCCATACCCGTATTCGTTCCGGCGTGCGTACGCATTCTAGCAAGACGATCCGCGTCCTTCAAAAAGAGGGGCTCCTCCAACGTCGTGGCGGCTTCACGCAAAATGGTTTCACGTTCAGTGAGTAACGTAATCGCACCTTGACGGTCACCCTGCGCTACGCGCGTTGCCGCAAGGGCCAACGTCTCGCCCGCCGCAAATCCTTGCACGGTTTTCGCTACGGATGAATTGATCGAGGCTCCACTTGCAGCATCCGAATCGGCCCACACCATTTCAATCGGAAATTCCTCCGTCACATTCTTCTTGGAAATGCGGTCCTTGTAACGTAATTCCACGAGTGCCATGGGCGCTTTGCCTACGCCAGCGCCAGCCCGAAGCTGGAAAAGCAGCGCGTGGCTATCATTGGCGGCAAATGCAGGAATGAAAAATCGCATACCACCTTCGATGTCGTCTTTGCGATCTTGCTTGATGTTGTCTCGTTGTGCGGCCTGCTGATCCGCTGCGACTTCTTGCGTGCGTACGCGTTGCGATTCGGCAACCGAAAGCCGACGCGAACCGTACACCTTCAGCAAATCAAAACCCTTCTTGAGCCGAATGCGAAGTTCCACGGCAGTTGCAGCGGGGTCCAGCCGTTTGTCCATTTCTGTCGACAAAGCCGGGGCAATCTGATCCGCATCACGCAAATAGTAATATCCGCCGGCGCCATCTTCGGCAATCGCGCTCATCAGTGCGCCGTCGTATTCCGAGCCAAGGCCGAATGTGCTTGTCTGAATGCCGTTTTGAAATGCATCGAGGGCCAATTTCGACACACCATCTGCGGCAAGAATTCCCGCATTGGCTCGACCATCGGAAAGAAGCAAAACAACCTTCACAGCATCCGCAGGAATGGTTTTCGTCTGAGCTTGTTGGTAACCCAATTCCAAACCACGACTGATATTCGTTCCGCCGCCTTCTTTGATTTCCGCAATCGTTTTCTTGATGGCGTCACGTCGGGAACCCACCGGGCCATCGGTAATGCGTACATCTGCGTCGCTCGAAAATGTCACCAGGGAAAAATCGTCCGATGCGTCGAGTTTGTCCACGAGCGCTTGGGCGGCCGTCCGCGCTTGTTGCATCGATTCACCTTGCATCGATCCGCTTACGTCGAGCACCAAATGCACCGAAAGATGAGGGCGCTCTTTGGGTTTGTCAGGAGATGATTTTAGCGTCACGCGCACATGAAATGGGCTACCCGACGGGGGAAGTTTGCTTCGTTCGGTATCAACTTTGATGTCCAGAGCTTTGCCTTTGGCAACTTCGAAGCCCGTCACATAACGAGCACCGACGTCGGAAACGAGTTCCTTCTCAGCCGTGGGAATGATTCCGCGCGCCACGCTTGCTTCGAATGCTGCAAGATGCCCACTTCCCGGTCGGTATGTCGTGGCAAACCTTCCATTAGGATCGATTGCCACCACGGCAGCTTCGGTCGGCGCAGTAGGCTGATTGGTACGTTCCGCAGCAGTCTTCTTATCGCCCCCCATCAAACCTTCTTCGCCTTTGGCGCGGCTTCCACCGCTCAGGCCATCCCCTGGGGCAATCCTCGATTTCGGCGCTGCCGGAACGCCATTCATCCCTTGCGGAGGAGGACTGGCGGCGAAGGCGTCGTCACGTTTTTCCTCCATTGCCGCCGTCGCGGGCATGGGCCCCTCCGTGCCCTTTTCACTGCTCGGTGCGGACCGGCTATTGCAACCCAACCCGATCGCGCTTGACACGCATAGAGCCCAGAGCACGAGAGAATAATCAGTTTTCCTATTGCGTCGCATGTCCTGTCCTGCTCCTCGATGCCTTATCGGCCGGCCTTTGACGAATCAACCTAGAGAAAGATCCATTTGTCCTTCGAACCATTGACGACGCGTGATGCGCTGAGGGTGTTTATCACGCGTCGCGAGCGTTGCGAAGCTAGGGAGGGCGGTGGAAGCGTACATCGTACGCTGAGCAAGCCCGACCGACGATTTGCGACGCGCAGCAGCTTGATAAACACCCGAACCGTCAATTGGCTACACACACCATGCCATTGCCCATGTCTTGGCAGGTTTGATTGGCGGGACAACCACCTTTACCCGTGTCGCATTTTTGGTAACAAAACCCAATCCCCGCGTTTACGAACCCAGCTTGACAACGTGGCCACGCTCCCGGCTCACCACGCGAACACGCCAGCAGCATCGCGCAATCATTTCCATATGTGCCTTCGCAATCGCTGTTCGGGCCACCAATCATATCATCGCAATTGTTGCTTTTCGTGACCTTGCGATGACAGTTGCAAAGCTTTTCGGCAAGCGCGGCGTTACTGTTCGAGTCTACGGGCGATTTCGCCCCTTCGAAAGCACCGACGACGACAGGCTTTTGGTTGCCCAGCGGCCACGAGACAATAAGCTTGTGGCTCTTGTCAGTCCACGAAAAATCAGCAGCAAAATCAGTGCCTTCGACGAACGGCAAAACGAGACTCGTCACGCCCGGAGCCATAAATGTAATTGCTTCGCCACGACCGCCCTTTTGAATCGCAACACCTGTCGGTGTGCCACCCGTGTCGTTTTTCCCATGACAACTCACGCGCAAATATTCGCGAATGATTTTCGTCTCGCAATGCAAGGCCGACGACCCTTTGACCGTCACTTCCTTGAGATTGCCATTCCACTCGAAAAGCGTGGGCATGGGGCTGCGTCCAGGTCGCTCGGGCAAACTCGACGGAGCAGGGGACACCGCTGCGACTGTTGGCACAGTTTCCACCACGGGAGGCTTGGCCGTTGCGGACGCTTTGACTTCCAAGGGGACACTCGGTGCAGCCTTGTTTTGATCCGTTTCGGCTTTGTTGCAGGCTCCGAGTACGATGACCGGCAGAAGAAAACCCACGTTTCGCATCAGCAAATAGCTCCAGATCGAACGAAAACGAAGCGGTGCAAGGCCGCGCCAGCATGACGCTATCGCAACGCGGAGCGTTTGGGAAGTGCACTTGGACAAGCATCCGACGAACTTGTTCCACGTTTCTCGATGACCCGTTGTTGACGTTCAGTATTCAAGCTCTCGATCGACACGCGTGAGCACGGCTTCGTCACGCTCGAATCGCTCTAGGTTTGTCAAGAACAACTTCGTGATGCGCGTCAAATATCCCGAAAACCATCCGGAAATGTGTGGCGTGACCAGCAGATTTGGCACCGCCCAGAGATCGCTCGATTCCGGCAATGGTTCGGACGCGAAGACGTCGAGCGCAGCTCCGCGAAGGTGACCTTGACGAAGCGCGTCGGCAAGTGCGACTTCGTCCACGATTCCGCCGCGCGAAATGACGACCATGACGGCGTGTGGACCGAGCATAGAAAGTTCGGTTGCGCCGATCATCCCTCGAGTGTGTGTCGTCAATGGCGCGGTGATCACCAAATAGTCGACGGCTGCCAACATGCGGGGCAATTCATTCAATGCAATGATTTCGTCCACGTCCGGCGCGGGCAATGGGCGGTTTCTCATACCGATTACCCGCATTCCCAAGGCTCTTGCGGCGCGAGCAATCGGAACACCAACTTCACCGATCCCAATGAGTCCCAAGGTTTTTCCGGACAGCGTTCCTGCCATGAAGGGTTTCCATTGCCGCGCGTGCTGTTGCTCCATGATTCGCGGCCATTCGCGTTCGAACGCCAGCAGCATGGCCAGCGTGTGATCGCGCATTCCCATGGCGTGGATGCCCCGCGCGTTGGCAATAACGACACCAGGATCGAGTCCGACGGCGGGCCAAAGGTGATCGATTCCCGCGCCCATGAAGTGAAGCAATCGCAGACGCTTCGCGGGTGACCAATCGATGCGCGGCGAAACGCCACATAGCAGTACCTCCACGTCCGGCAGAATGGGCGACAGCGTCTGCTCGTCGACAAACGCGATCGTCCGACCTGCGGCATCGAAGCGCGACTGCATCTCCGCACGTACTTGTGCGTCTTGGGCGATATAAACGTGGATGATTTCGGTTCGACGTGCCATACTCGGACGGAATGTACCAGTCAGACGCTCTACCTCGTAGACCTTTCTTGGGATTCGAACTTCGCGGCCGCCGTAATGCGGATGAAGCGCACGATGGCCTCGAAGTCGTGCGCGTCACGGCAGGCGGAGCAGCTGCCAACGCCGGCGTTTGTCCGGGCGATTGGCTCGAGTTCGTCAACGATCAAGAAGTTGCCGACGCTCGTGAGCTTGCGCTTTACGTGCGCACCCTCGGGCCTGCAACTCCGCTGAAATTCGTTGTCAATCGTCAAGGTGAAAAGCTTACGCTTCACGGGGAAACCATTCCGCTTCCCGCGGAACGCATCG
>JANORL010000387.1:0-4185 GCA_031415295.1 Polyangiaceae bacterium
CGCCTGCTCCGCCCCCCATCGTGACTGGCCTCGCGCAGCACGTGTCCCACACGCGCGAAGCGAGCGTTCAAATCCAGGCTCGGATTCAAACTGATCCGGTCTCTAGGGAGGACGACGGAAGCGTTCATCGTACGCTGAGCAAGTCCGACCGACGATTCGCAACGCGCAGCAGCCTGTTCAACACCCTCTAACGAAAGAGGCCGAGTTGAATGGAACTGCAGGGGCCTCCATCTTTTGAGACGGTACCGACGTACTGCTTCTCGGGCGGGTAAATGTAACCGAAAAACGTGCACATCTCGTTCTTGCCAATGCCGTAATGAACTTCGATGTCGCGCGTATTCTTAAAAGTACACTGGTGTCGAATTCGTTCGGTACCGTCGATGTCGAGGGCAGGCTCGAAACGCCGAATGTCACTCTCGCGGTCGAAGGCGCCGTCATCGAACACGCGCGTTTCCACGTTGCTCGAGGAAATCAAATCAACCGTGAAACGCTGAGCAAGATCGTGGGTATGCGGCATGATCGTAACGACCTTGCCCCCGAATGCGGCGCACGTGGCTTCGACGATTTCCGTCGTATGCGGCGCAATGGAGAATTCGTCGATGTTCACAACGAACGGAGCGACTTCTTGTTGCAATTCGGAACGGGGCATCGTGAAGAAATCGTAAACGACTTCAATCCGTTGGGGTTCCGAACGGGTATTCAAGAAGTGAATGTCGGTGGCGATTTCGCGTGTTGTATCGAGGACATACCCCATGCCCGTTGCAAACGCGATGGTTTCCGACCCTTCGATCTGCGTGGAGTTGGCAAACAGAACATCTGGAATCCCGGCACCTATGTTGCCAACGGGATCCGCGGCGCCGGGCTGACAGTCCGGATAAGGGTTCGGCCCAAGATTGGCTTTGATGGGTTTTGCCACGACATTGGAATGATGAAGTCCCGCCGTCGTGTAGATGCGCGCGGAATGGACGACGTCGTAGGTGAGATCGGGAATGGGCCACGACAAACAGAAGTCGTCCTCTTGTCCTGGTGCGAGCGTCCGAGGCGGAGCGACGATGCGAAAACCACTTTTCGGCGGGGGCGGGAGATCGAGTTTCTCGAGGGGATCGCCATAAGCCACGATGTTGTTTTTATCGAGTTGAGTCGGTGGTTCGTAACGACGAACAGGATCGACACAGGCGCTTCGATACAGGACGAGGCCAACGTCGCAGACGATTGGATCGGCGGTGCAGCTGGCAAGAAAGAGAGGGAAAAAAACACCGAACGGCAGCAAGTCGATCGTACGCATGATCGATCATGGTGGCGCGTTGGAAGATGTTTTACCAGGGGGATACGTTAAAGAATTATGTGTCCCCTACGCGCGTGACGGATACGTTCAATACCCCGCGGAGTGCATGAAGGCATCGTTGATGTCGAGCGCTTTGGCACGGCGGGCGGCGGGCGCAGCAGACGCTGGCGCAGCAGCCGCGGCTCGAGAACTGCGACGTGCCGAATCCACTTGTCTAGCGAGCGCGAGTACGCGTTCTTTTTCTTTGGTGTCTCGAACGTTTGCCGCCATGGCTTTGAGTCTTTCTTCGGCGCGGGCAAACGATGCGTCGGCGGCATCGAATCGTCCAGCACTGACATCTTGGGCCGCAGCAATCGCAACTTCGGATGCTTCGTGCACTGCGGCAATAGCTTTTGCTCGGTCGTTTTCGTGTGACGCTACGACGTTCGGTTGGTCGGTGACTTCGTAACGTGCGACGACTTCTTGTACACGCGACAAACCGTTCTCGGCTGCGTCCCGGAAAAACAGACGAACGCTAGCAAGCGGCTGGGAACCAACGGCTGAGGGTTGGTCAATCCGTACCTTCACCGCTACCTCGCGATGCTGTCCGCTAAACATGGCCCCTAGTGGAATACGAAATCCTCCCATGCCCGAGGACATCCAGCGCGCTCCGGCAACGTTGACGAGCGATACTCCAGGTGCGGGTACAATCTCGACAAACGCATCTGTCGCGCGCGTTGCACCAAACAAACGCAACTCTTCTGCGAGTACGGCGGTCATGTCTTCCGGCGAGGCGATGTGATGCATTCGGCCGCTCGAACGTACGGCGAGAGCATTGAGAGTTCGTTCGTCATAGTCGAGACCAACGCCAATCGCAGTGACTTGAATGCCGTGATCCGATCCTTTTTCGGCGATGCCCCCGAGAATGTCGGTCGACGTGGGCCCGACGGTGGCGACGCCATCGGATACGATGATGACGCGACGAACAGGATGCGACACTGGACTACCAGCGACGTGAAGTTCACCTAAACGCAAGCCATCGAAGAGGTTTGTCCCGCCAGCCGCACCGAGAGCGAAGATAGCGGAATGGGCTTCTGCACGGGTGTTTGGCGTGATGATGGACGAGACAAACCTCACGTTGGCTTCGTCGGAAAACGAGTCGATGGAAAGAATGTCGCCCTCGGTCAAACTATCCACGAGCCGATGTGCGGCCGCGCGAGCTTGTTCGATTTTTGCACCGGCCATCGATCCGGATGTGTCGACGACGAGCGCCACGGAACTTTTTGAATGCAAAGCAGATTGTCCTGATGGAACGTCGATCCAAACTCCGAGCGTGGTTTCCTTTTGATTCCGCAAGATAAAATCACTTACGGGTGTGGCGCCAATCCACGATCCGTTTTGGTTGGGTCCATCGTGAACGTTCGCCGCGACTTCAACGGGTTTGGCGGCGACGGCAATGGATACTTCTTTTGCATTCGCAAGTGCATTTTTGGGTGTCGACGAAGAAGCAACAGGCACGGATGTGGAAGAAGTGCATCCTGCAACGAGGGCGGCAACCACAAAGGAAATGGACTTGGACGACATGCAACGCTCCGGGTTCGAAATCAGATTGTGTGCAGCATGTACGGGCGAGTTCGCGGAAAGATCTGAACGGGCAACGTGGGGTGGAGGAGGCGGTCCCAAAACTTCGATGCGGAACTGTAGATGCGCGATTCGTCGCTCCCTCGAGTGCGTTGCGAGGGAGTTGCCAGAGGGCGTGCGCAATGTCGCCGCGACATTTGCGTTGTTCTGGGGTGTGTTCGCGGGGTGTTGAGACAACCTCTGAATCACGCGTCGACATTGACCGTTACGCTGTGATGAATGAGCAGCCCATACTTGCCAAGGTTCGGTTTGGAACCTGGACAGAGTTTGAACGCTTTACTTACCAAACCAACACCGAAACTAACTATTGCCAGGGGCAACCATTGACGCCTACGCTTCAACGAGCTCGCGACTTGATGGCGCGGGCGCGGAGGATGAACGATGGCAACGGATTCGATTCGCGTTTCTGCGGTGATCGCTGCCAGTCCGGAGCGTCTTTACAACGCGTGGCTTTCCGGAGCCGACCACTCAGCAATGACTGAGGGCGCAGCATCGATCGAGCCGAAGATTGGCGGCCGTTTTACCGCATGGGATGGATACATCTCGGGTGAAACTCTTGAACTCGTCGAGCACAAGAAGGTGGTTCAAAGCTGGCGAACGCTCGAGTTTCCATCGGGAAGCATGCATTCGCGTCTCGAAGTTCTTTTCGAATCGGTGGATGGTGGGACGAACGTGACGTTCGTCCACTCGGAGATCCCCGACGGTGACGGAAAAAAGTACCAAAAAGGTTGGCAAGTGTTTTACGTCGCGCCAATGACAAAATATTTCGGCGCCGTCAAGACCGCCAAACGAAAATCTCCGCCGCACAAGACTGCGGCCAAGACAAACGCATCTAAAATAGCAGCTCCGGCAAAAGCCAGCGCTGCCGCAAAACTAGCCCCCGTGAAATCAGCCCCTGCAAAGAAAGCAGCTCCCGTGAAAACAACGACCGCAAAGAAAGCAGCTCCCGCAAAACAAGCAGCTCCCGCAAAACCCGCAGCCGCCGCAAAGAAGGCTGCCCCGGCAAAAGCTGCTGCTCCGGCCAAAGTCGCTGCGCCTGCTAAAAAAGCCGCTCCCGTTAAAGCGGCCGCAAAGAAGGCTACCCCGGCAAAAGCCGCTGCCCCCGCAAAGGCTGCTGCTCCGGCAAAGAAAGCGGCTGCCCCAGCGAAAGCTGCTGCCCCAGCGAAAGCTGCTGCCCCAGCGAAAGCTGCTGCCCCGGCGAAAGCTGCTGCAAAGAAAGCCGCTCCCGCTGCTAAAGCCGCTCCCGTAAAAGCCGCTGCAAAAAAGGCCGCTCCCGCTGC
>JANORL010000388.1:0-2178 GCA_031415295.1 Polyangiaceae bacterium
CAGTTTCTACCGTCGATTCGAAGAGACAAACGCCGCTGCAACCGTCGCCGTTCGTCGTATTACCGTCGTCGCATTGTTCATTTCCCGCGACCGTACCATTACCACACGTGAACAAACAGACGCTCGGCTGCCCCGAACACGCCCACCCTTGTTCAATGGCACAACTGGACGAACAACCGTCCGCGTTCGTCGTATTGGAATCATCACAAAGTTCGCCCGCACCAAGCAGTCCATCGCCACACGCAATCAGCGCCAGGTCGATTTGGAGCGTATAGTCATATGTTGCGAGCCCAGCCGGTGCCAACGTCGTTCGTTTGGCCTCGATGAAATACGTGCCTGGATTGAGGTTATTGACGCTGACCTTCGAACAATAATTCGTTGGTTGCACGATGTCGTCGTTTGTCGCGATGGTCGCTCCTCCGGAATTGCGTACCGTGAGATAACTATCGATGTTCGTGGGATTCGAACACGTTGAGCCGACAGGTCCGTCCTTGACCTCCGCCGTCAATGTGCCTTTGTTGTTCGGCGGCACGACGATCGAAAAAACATCCTTGTCGAGTGTGGGATTGTTGAATGCTTTGACTTTGTTACCAATCGCGACCGTCGCCCACGCATTCGCCGTCCCATCGGTGTCATTCGGTTCGATTTCGCATCCAGATTCGATCGCGCATGCGGTGCTGCAACAATCGCCACTGTTCGTATTGCCATCGTCGCATGCTTCACCACCCAATTTCGTCCCATCACCGCAAACGGGCGTGCATACGCTGGGCGTGCCCGAGCAGCCATAACCCATTTCCACGGCGCACGTGGCGCCACAGCCATCGCCGGTATTGAGATTACCGTCGTCGCAGGCTTCCGGACCACTCAATTGGCCGTCGCCGCAAACGGCGCCAACACAAATGCCCGCAACGCAAAGATTGCTCGCACAATCGCCATTTTGAACGCAAATCTTCCCTTCACCACAACCCGCACACGTTCCGCCGCCGCAATCGATATCAGTTTCTAGACCGTTTTTCGTCGTGTCCGAACACGTCGCGGCTTGACAAACCATCATCGAACACACGCCGCTCGTGCAATCGCCAGCATCGTTGCATCCGCTGCCGTCACCACAGTTCGTCATGCAATCGCCACCGCAATCGATGCCCGTTTCATTCCCATTTTTCACGGTGTCCAAACAATTGGCCGCTTGGCATTGTCCGCTCGTGCATACGCCGCTCGTGCAATCCGAACCGACGGAACACGTTTGTCCCGCCATGCATGGGCTACAAGCAGGCCCGCCGCAATCGATATCCGTTTCATTGCTGTTTGTGACATTATCCGTGCACGTTGGAAGGCAAAGCGTGCCCGAGCAAGAGCCGCCAATACAATCGGCGTTTTGAGCGCAACCAAGGCCCGGGCCACATGGGCCACATGTATTTCCACCGCAATCAATATCGGTTTCATCGCCATTTTCGACCGTGTCGACACACGAAGGCGCTGTGCAGATCAAATTCGTGCATACCCCACTTTTACAATCGGTCGCGACGCTACAAACGAGACCATCTGCGCACGACGTGCAATCGCTTCCACCACAATCGACGTCCGTTTCGCTGCCATTCTTGATTGTATCTGCACACGTCGCTGGCACGCATTGGCTCGACACGCATAAACCATCCGCACAGTCTGTCGACGCATTACATTCAACGCAATTCCCTTGATCATTGCACACTTGGCCGCCATTCGACGCGCAAACGCTACCCATCGCGAGGGGCACGTTTTCCGGACTGCCCGCATTACAAAGATCGTTCGTACAATCCTTCATGTCGTCGAGCGTGTCCGCCGCATCAGGCTCGGTCCCCACCGTACCCATTCCGTCGCAAACTTCGCGCTTACAATCACCCATGATCTGCTCGTCTGTCGGCGTGCCAATCGGCGCGTCCGAAAAACCGCACGTTTCCCCTATGCACGTACGTGTGCGACATACCGTGTCGGTACCAGGACAATTGTCTTTCGTCGAGCAAACGGCCATTCCGCCAGCTCCACCCGTTCCACCCATGCCCCCCGTGCTGTTACCGCCACTGCCCCCCGTTTCGATGGACGATCGATCCACCGCAGTAATGATCTGGCATCCCGTCAATACTCCAAACGATGCCACGAGCATTGCAAAAGATGTCGCAGTTCGTCTGTTTGAACTCAAAC
>JANORL010000389.1:0-1960 GCA_031415295.1 Polyangiaceae bacterium
CCCCCGCTACCGGCAGCTCCACCCATACCGCCTCCCATGCCGCCGCCGCCGCCCATGCCGCCGCCGCCGCCCATGCCGCCGGCGCCGCCCATACCGGCGCCGCCCATACCGCCGCCACCACCGGTACCTTGCGCAGGAATAGGCAGAACGACCACATCGACGTTATCGCCCGCGGAGCCTTTGCTATCGCCGACGACGAGTTGGAACGTGAGGATGGTGGGATCCGTGATGTCGGGCGCAACGAACGTCGGTTTTGCAATCATCGCATCCGAAAGGGTCACGGTTGGGCCTGCAACCTGCGACCACGTGTAGGTGAGCATATCGCCATCTGGATCGGTGCTCGCGGAGCCGTCGAGCTGCACGGACGAACCTTCCAAGACCGATTGATCTGGTCCGGCGGCGGCGGCGGGCAAACCATTACACACACCGGCGTCGTCGACGACGCTCGAGAATGGCGTGTTGGTCACGCCCTGCACAACGATGTTATCGATGTCCCAGCCGGTAAGACCCGCGCCAGAATCCGTACCAATTCGGAAGCGCAACCGGGCCGTTTTATTGACGAATGCAGTGCCGAAATCGAGCGTAAGAGGGAGCATCGCCGGAAAGGTCGCGCTCTGATTGACGAACGCCGCGCGGCCCTCGATGGGATTGTCCGATGTCGTCGTCAGCGTGCCCGTATATCCCGGATTGGCATACATACTGACGTCTTCCCACGTTTGGCCTGCGTTGGAAGTGATTTCAATGACGGCGCCGTCATAATGCGTCGTGCCAGCCGTTTCGAAAGCGTATCGGTGATCGAAGGAAACGATGAAGTTACCCGCCGCTCCGACCACGAAATCCGCGGATTCCAGGGAAGTATCGGTAGCTGTGGGATAATCGACACCGTTCCAGAGGAAATTGCCACCCGATTCTTTGGTGCGCGACCAAATTTCGCTGGAAGTCGCGCCGGTTTTCGACCACGTGCTCTTTTCACTGTCGACGGTATCGGTCGTGCTATTGGCGACGATATCATCTACGTCGTGCCGCTGTCCAAACGCCACTTGGACCTTTGCCGTGCAGGAACTACTATTTTCCGCCGTCACGTCAAAGTCGATGTTGGTCGGTGCGTATTGTCCCGGTGCCAATTCGATGTCGAATGTGACGTTCATCTTCTGAAAACCCGCCAGCATAGGAACCATGAATTGGTTTCCCATTGGGAAGATGACGCCAGACGCGGCAGTCGAAAGCGTAAGCGCCGTGTTGGTGAGCGCGGCAGGGCCATTGTTGATGACTTCGATCGTCACTTTACCGGCTTCGCCACCATCGAGGATTCCGTCGGAATCGCAACTACGCACGCTGTCGTCGATTTTAGCGGAAACAATTGCTTGAGTCCCCTTGACTTCGAAGCCTTCCACCAAACCATTGTGGGTGGTCGAGAAACGATCTGGCGAAACGGCGCACGTCCCCAGACCGCGTCGTGCGAATTCGCCGGCGAACAAGAGCATGTCTGCGTTGTCGACCGATGCGACATAAGCGAGAATGCCATCGCGCTGTTCGCTAAAGGTCGGGCTGGGAGGAGCCATGATCATGCCGCCAACGACATAATCGGCCAATTTTCGTTTGGTTTGATCGAACGTGTATTTGTTGGAAAGAATGAGCGCGGTATACGCGTCCCACATCATCGAGGTCCAAACTTCGCCCGCATTGTGCACTTCGGCGTTCACTGCTCCGCCCGAACCCATCGGAATCATGGGGAGAGCATTTTCATCGGCGATGTGTTTGAACGTGAGCGGGTTTTTCGTCATGTCGCGCGTGTAGGGCAACCGGCGAATCCCGTAATAAAGCTCGTCGGGGAAGGATATGGTCGAGTATTGAGCATCGGCAAACGTGCCGGTCGCAAAATTCTCGCCTGCGCGACTGCCCATGTGCAAGGCCAAGAAATCGCCCCAGCCTTCACCTTGCGAACGCGCTTGATTTGTCC
>JANORL010000390.1:0-5068 GCA_031415295.1 Polyangiaceae bacterium
GCGTTGCGAGCGTTGTGATGCTAGGGAGGACGGCGGAAGCGTACATCGTACGCTGAGCACGTCCGACCGACGTATCGCAACGCGCAGCAGCTTGATGAACACCCTCTAGGGAGCTTCATGAATCAGGACTAGGCAATCGCCCGATGTCCGCATAAGGTGCGCGCAAACGTCTGACCTTCGCTCGACGACGAAACCGGTACGTCAACGAGCAGGTCCCACAGCCGCACCGAATTGAATGAAGTACTCCCTCGTGCAGATCCTGGTGTTCGTCCTCGTTAGCGTCATCTACGTGTATCTGCTCTGGTTCATCGACCAGATGCTCAATGGACGCAAACAGCTTTGGTTCCGATACGCTGCGGTGATCGGCACCGTAGGGGTCGTCTGCTATGGTGCGGGCAGATTGGTTGACAACCACGAAATCTCGGTGGACGTCATCAAGATAGCGATTGCCATCACCGCGGCTGGTTGCGTCGCGTACGAGCGGTTTCGGGAAATCCAAAAGCGCCCTATTGGCGAACGCTGGAAAAAGTTCGTAGGTGTTACCCTTGCAGTTGGCGCCATCGCCGCTTACTTCAATGGGTTCCATTCCCCTTATCCCAAATTTTTTCATCGATGGGATCAATTCCATTATTACATGGGGGCCAAGTACTTCAAAGAAATGGGGTACGACGGTCTTTACAAATGCGCGCTCGTCGCGACCGACGAAATGGGAACCATTTCGTATACGGAAGACGACGGCAAGACGTACAAAGTCGATTTGTCTAAAGAAGCGCGCCACCCGGACCGTAAAATCCGTAATCTCGGCGGCGACAATCTTCTCAAACCGGCCCTTGGTTTTCTGGAACATCCCGAGGAATGCAAGTCGACATTTCAGCCGGCGCGCTGGGAGTCATTCAAAGAAGACGTCAAGTTTTTCCGGGTCACGTCCGGCAAAGGCTATTTTGACGACATGCTGAAGGATCACGGGTACAATCCTCCACCCGTATGGACCGTCATGGGACGGTTTTTCGCGGAACTACATCCCGCCTCGATCCGGTATTGCCAATTCTTGGCGTCTCTGGATGTATTCTACACGATTGGAATGTTCGCGGCCTTGTGGTGGGCATTCGGATGGCGTGTATTCGCCATCGCCGCCATTTTTTATGGTTGTGAACATACGGCGACGTCGTATTGGACGTTCGGGGCTTTCTTGCGCCAGGATTGGCTGTTTTTCCTGGTCTTGTCCACGTGTTTACTCCGTAAACAATACCCGAAACTTGCCGGCGCAGCGCTCGTCTATGCCGGTTTGCTGCGTATCTTCCCCGGTCTCGTGGTCGTGGGATTGCTCGTGGTCGTCGGTTGGTCGATCGTCCGTAAACACAAGATGACCCGCGAGCAAATTCAAATGCTGATCGGGGGCACCGCGAGTGCCGCGCTGTTGATTCCGCTATCGATGGCCGTATCGGGTCCACGATCGTATATCGACTTCTACAAACACACGCTAGAAGTGCACGATCACACGCCGCTCACGAATCATACGGGGTTACGTGTGCTCATTGCGCACGACATGCCGCGACAAGCGATTGCGCAAGTAGTCGAGGGGATCGAATCCCTGATCGAAGGCGCTAACCAGCGCGGGATCATTAGCGAAGACCGAGCGAAGAGTTTTACCAAATCGGTGCACAACGACAACGCGGCAAGCAAAGCCAGTGGTCGAATGAAGTTCACGCGCAACAATACGCTAAAGGATCCTTTCGAGATCTGGAAGCAGATGCGCAATGATCGCTACAAGAAATATCGTCTTGTCGGTTATGCACTCATCGCCTTGACGATGGCACTCAGCATTTGGGTCCATCGGCGATTGAAGTCGCTCTGGGTTGCGCAATGCCTCGGACAAATCTGGATGATTCTGCTCGCCCAGCTCACTTGTTACTACTACTCGTTCATGATTCTGCTCGCGCCACTGACCAAAGTGCGTCGCGACATCGAGGCCCCGATTTTCGGTTTGGCCCTGCTCACGCAATTCATTTTCCGCAGCTCGTACTACAACGACGACAAATACACGGCCCTGACGCTAGTATCGCTCGTGTTCCTCTATGGCGTTTTCTTCGCGCTCGTACCGAAGAGCGACATCGATAAACTCTTTGGGCGCAAGAGCGAGCCGCCCGTAAATGCGTCGACGCCTGAAGCCGCCCCTGGATCCTGACGTCATGACTACGCTACCGACTTCCGAAACGTCCGAAACGCCCATTGCGGAATCGAATGTTGCCAGTGCTTCGAGTGCTCCGCTGGCCCGCGCTCCGAATGATGAAAAAGCCATGGGGGCATTTCGTAAAGTGCCTCGCACGGGCGTCATTTACGTCATGGGTGAAGCCGCCAAACATGGTTATCGTTCGGGAACGGATTCAGGTCCGGACGCTTGGAGCAATTTAGGGCAAGGTCAGCCGGAGACGGGGCCATTGCCAGGAGCTCCCGAGCGTTGCGAATCCGTGACGATTGCTGGAGACGACCAAGAATACGCGCCGGTTGCGGGGTTATGGGAGCTTCGCGAAGCGATTGCCGATTTTTACAATCGTGAATATCGGCGCGGGAAACCTTCGAAATACAGCGCGGAAAATGTATCCGTTTCGGGTGGCGGACGAACATCGCTCACGCGGGCTGCTGCGGCGCTCGGACAGATCAACCTGGGACATTTTTTGCCGGATTACACGGCATACGAAGAATTGCTCGATGTCTTTCGGCTTTTCTCACCCATACCCATTTTGCTCGAGAGTGAACGAGGCTATGCCTTTTCCGTCGGGGATTTGCGGCGCGAAATTCAAGGTCGGGGACTTGGCGCCATATTGATGTCCAATCCTTGCAATCCCACAGGCAAACACGTGCGTGGCGAGGAACTCGCGGCGTGGGTAGGCACCGCACGGGACCTTGATTGCACGATGCTTTTCGACGAATTCTATTCGCATTACATCTATGGCGTCGGTGGTCCGGCGCCTATGGAAAGTGCGGCGCGTTATGTGGAAGACGTCGATCAGGATCCCGTCGTCATTCTGGACGGTTTGACCAAGAATTGGCGTTATCCGGGCTGGCGTGTGACGTGGACGGTCGGCCCAAAAGAAGTTATCGATGCTGTCTCGAGCGCTGGGAGTTTTCTGGATGGTGGCGGGTCGAAACCGATGCAACGCGCGGCCGTTCCGCTGCTCGACTTGGAGCACGTTCGTGCCGAAACGGCAGCGATTCAAAAGACGTTTTCGCGAAAACGCGATTTGATGCTGGAAGGTTTGCGACGTATTGGGGTCCTCGTGGATGTTCCGCCCGAAGGAACGTTTTACGTATTCGGATCGGTAGCGGATTTACCGGCGGGAATGAACGATGGGCATTCGTTTTTCCGAGCGGCGCTCGAACACCGGGTCATTGTGGTTCCGGGCGAGTTTTTTGACGTCAATCCGGGCAAACGTAGAGCGCATCGTTTATCGCGATTTCGGCATCATGTGCGATTTTCGTTTGGCCCGTCGGAAGAATCGATTACGCGCGCATTGGGGCGGCTCGAAAGAATGGTCAAGGGCGCGTAACGCGGCGGCGAAGGGTATGGCGTTCCTTCCGAGCTGTTGGACTGCTCGCGCAAGAGCGCCATCGGTGCCTACCAAGCAGCTCGACCGCTCCTCGACAACCGTTAACGATGCTCCAAGAGCGGTTCAACTGCTCCACTGCGCCTGTTTACGATGCTCGGCAAGCAGCTTGACCGCGTCCACACGACCGCCAACGGTCACCACTGAGCACTCGAACTGCCTCGAGCCAACCGATTCCAGTCGAGCGAGGGCAGTTCAACCAGCTTGGGGCGCTGCAACGTCCGCGGGTGCTGCGTCTGCACTGGCTTCGGGTGTAGGCTCGTCGGCTTTGGTCGATCGGCCGCCGCGTCCTTTGTACAGCGATGGGGCCAAGTCGTCCGCGTCACCATCGTGCCAACGCAAGTAAGATACGGCGCGGCGTGTTTCGTCATATGCGCGAAAGAACAACGTGAATGCGCGAACGCGGCGATCGGCTACTGGTAATGGCCCCATTGGCGCATGTTCGCGCACACCGAGCGCCGATAACAAAAGCGCTCCGAGTTCTCCTGCTCGCGTCACTTCTTTCGATGTCGCTGCCGTTTTGCCTTGCAATGTTTTCCAATTGTCAGAAAAGAGTGCGGAGAGTGCAACCAAATCATTGGCTGCATCGATGTTGCCTTGGCCCGCGCGAATTTCTTCAACGGTTTTCGAAGGAATCAGTCCCCTACCCGCGGCGGCTTCGCCATCACGCAATAGGTTTGCCCGCAATGGCGTCGCTTCTTCGACCAATTCTTTTACGGTATTCTTGGGCGCCGTTTCATTCAGAAAAAGCAAATGCGCATACCACGCGCCCAATGCGTACGTCCCGAGTTTGTCGAACGAGGAAATGGAGTGTTTGGGCAATTGTTCGACGATTGCGGTGCGAAGCGGTGCAAGCCCTTCGATTGTTCCCAGCGCGAGCGACACGGCTTGCGGAATATCGATATTGATGGTGACGAAATCGGTTTCCGCGACGGAAGCAAATTCATTTTCGATTTGTAAATAGGCGGCGCGGGCATCGGGCGGTAAACCAGGTTTTTTCGGCGCGGCTTTTTTCGATTTCGACATCTGCAACCTCGTGGGTGTTGGGGAATGGTTCCAGCAGCGACGGTATACCATTCGGAAAGCGAGCGGAAGAAGTAGCGTGTTGGTCGAAGACGAACCAAGCCGGCACAAGCGGTTCTCGCGAGCAACCCCTATGCCGAGCTGCGGTATACTTATCCTGATTGACAGGTATGGAGATATATGCGGCCCACGCTAAGTCGGATCGATTTCGTGGGCGGCTTGATCGCTTGGGCCGCGAAAGCACGCCGAATTTGCGTGTCAAGACAAATTTTTGGCGGCCCAATCACGGCATGAAAGGAAAGTGTGGTCGTTTGTCATGGTGGCACGTATGCGGGACCCATGATTCTGTTGACGTGCCCCAAATTTCATGTTCCGCTGCTCAGATCGACTTGCGGAGGATACATCCCATGACAACAAACATCTCGTCTCGTCTCGTCTCG
>JANORL010000391.1:0-3643 GCA_031415295.1 Polyangiaceae bacterium
GATGTGGAACGAGTACCGTAAAACGAGGTGGCGAGTATGTCCCCATTCGTGTACATTGGCGCGCGCGGGGGGTCGCTCCAAGCATTCCCAATGGGCGCGGTCGATGCGTACAAGGAGATAAGACGCCGATCCTTGGGCTCGCGTCCAATCCGACGTCGTCTCGATGGCATCCATGGTGATTGTCGTCCAAATCTGATTCCCGTTGCGAACGGCAAGAGAAACGTTCAGATATACGGCGGGTCCGTGTCCTTTGAATTCTTTATCTCCACCGACGTGAGGCGGAATGAAAAACGGAGTCACGGCATTCGGGAGGGTTCCGGTAAGCGCGAGATTGGCGAAATCAACGGCTTCTTCTGATTCCGTCGTCTCCTCCGGCGCTGCGGAGCATCCACAAGCAATCGCAAACCCGCAGATAACAATGCATCCATATCCGTATCGCATTCCAACACCCTCCCCCTACGCGGCCCTAATGTGCCCTCACGATCGACCTTGAATTGACAACACCCGCACGCCCAACATGGTCCTGCCGAACAGCCAACGACAGCACTGTCGGATCGATCTTGTTCGGGACACTCGTCCGCCGATGGATTCGGGAAATCCTTCAATGGGCGAACAAACGTCGACCGCATCGAAGGGCCGTCGTAGCCATGTGCCATCGACCACGTGGTAGGGGTTACTCGCAGAGGCCTGCATGGGCCATCGATCGGGTGGCAGGGGCTACTCGGAGAGGACTGCATGTGCCATCGACGGCGTGGGAGGGCTGCTCGGAGAGGAGTCCATGTGCCTCGACCACGTGGGAGGGGTTACTCGGAGAGGCCTGCATGTGCCATCGACGGCGTGGGAGGGCTACTCGAAGAGGCATCGATCGACCATCGATCGGGTGGCAGGGGCTACTCGGAGAGGCACGTAGGTGCCATCGACCACGTGGTAGAGGCTACTCGGAGAGGCCTCGATCGGCCATCGATCGGGTGGTAGGGGTTAGTCGGTGACGTAGCCATGCGCCATCGTTTACGTGCGCCGAATCTGGCTCTCACAAATTTCGTAGAATACGCTTTGAAGGATCGGCTGAGAACGTCAACGGTGCGCAATGCTGGTGTTCGATGAGCGGTTTGATTGACGGGTGCGGGTTGAGCGTTTCGGCGAGATCTGCAAGCAATGACCGTAGATACCTGCTTGCGTCGAGGCGTTGAACGGCAAGTGGCCACGATAAGCTTTTCAGTACATCCACTGCCTTTCTCTCGTCATAGGTTGTCTTTGGGACCGCCACCTTCTCGCCATTCGTGCCATCAGCGCCCGCATTGTGCTCTGCAGGGGTACATAAATATTCCAGATACGCCTTCGGGTGAATCCTACGATTTTCCGCCGGACGATTTCGCCAATCTCTGCTTCCCTTCCCAAAAGTAACGGGTGTTTCCAAGTATTCAGCATCATCGACAGAAAAATCTTCGGGATCGTATACTTTATGATCGAATCGCGACAGCCGTAGTCTTCCGGCTGCATTCAGTGCATTTGCGTCCGAGTAAAAGTGTGATTCCAGCATCGGTACCAATAAGTGGAACGAACATCGTTCTCGGACGCGCTCCCGAGCTTTTTCTCGCCGAGCTTGCGTCGAAAAATGTACATCAATTCGTGTTTGCACTGCTTCTCGAAGCCAATGCACGACACGCCCTGGCTGATGCCTGTTCGCCAGTTCGAGATCCTCGACGAGAACGACGATATCGGCCGGCCGATTGTTGCGTCCTGGGTCAGCGAGAGTAATCAATGTATCCGCCAAAAGCGAAATTTCGGTATCGATCCGTTCGCCTTTCTTCAAAGTCCGAAAGAGCAGCGGCGAATCATCCTGGAGCGCACTCGACGTGAACCCATTCATTTTTCTAGGTAAACATTTGAACTTGTGTCCCGGAAATGCCCTATCGAGGGAACCCGCAAGCCCGCCAAACTCCGCGTCGCCGGTGACGATGAGTGCAATATCCATGATTAGCTCGAGCGCGTGACCGTCGGATAGATTGGAGCAGCGACTTCCTCGTGTCCGTAGAGCTTGCCTGGACTGAAGTGAGCCATCCATTCGTGATCTGGATGTTCTGCAAGCGTAATCGGCTGTTGCGCCTGTTCTGGGTCCATCAAGAATAGACGGTCACGTTCTTCATGGAATGCGTCCAAAATAATGGGGGAATGCGTCACGAACAATACCCTCAAACCATGATCTCGGCTCCACTGTCGACAGATGGTTATGAATTCATGAATCGCATGTGGATGCAAAGCTGTTTCCGGTTCGTCGATGATGACGCATCCTCCGTCAGGCGCCGCTGCGAGTGCACTCGCGTAAACCGTCATAGCAAGCAACCCATTCGCTTCATTGGCCGCAGATAGCGGTAATTCTTCATAAGGTCGGTAGGTCCGCAGCATGATCGTCTGCGAATTGGCATCGAAGTCTAGATCGCTGCAAACTCCCGGAAATGCCTTGCTCAAAACTCGCTTGACAAAGTCGATTCGGAATCGGTCTTCTCGCCGTTCCGACCATTTCCTCAACATTGTGTAGACATTTTGGCCACGGCTGTGGAGGTGATGGTCCATTCCAACGCGCGATGCGTTCACGCGAAGACCATACAGGTCCAAATCATGGAATATGCTGAGCCCATCGAACCAATCTCGAATCGTGCGCAAGGACGGGTCACCGGTCCGCTCGAGTGCAAAACGAAGCGCTAGCCGGTCGTCGTCGGGAGGGTTTGGCAGTTCGGTCAAGCCTTGATAATACACAGCCCTCGAAGCGGCAAACCTCTGTAAAAGCAGCACTCCGCCCACATGCACTGATTCTTTGGCCAGCGACTCGATGGAGCCGCTTCGCTCAATCACTTCGATAGCCCATTTTACGTCGCCCACCTTGATGGACAATGTCACACGATCTGTCTCGTTCGCGTGTGCATTCTTGAGCCGGAATAGTCCAAGCCCATTGAGCATCGCTGTCCCCAGGTCATCACGCCGCAAGGCATGGTGGAGCGTTTTTAAAGCCAGGAGGAACGTCGTTTTCCCAGAACCATTGGGCCCAGTCAGACAGCTTAGCCCCTCCGGCGGGGAAAAACAGAATGAACGCAACGCTCGAAGGTTTTCTATGCCTACCGTGAATTCCATAAAGTCGTTTGTCGCCTCAAACGTTACTCAAAAAATCGCTCGTGAACCTGACCACACAGGGAACTATGTGTCAAGGGGCAGAAACCGTGGCGAGAAGTCGCTGGGCTTGAAGGCATCCATCGGCGCATCCTACGCGAAGAGTGGTGTGGGGAGCAAGTTTAGATCTCGCGTCCGTGACAGTTTTTCCGGCTGGCTTTTCACGCGACTGCACAAAACGCACAAATCTCGAAGGTGTCGTGCGACAATCCGGTTGTGACTGTAACCGCCCTCGACGCCGTGATCCTGACCGTGATTCCGTGCGAGCTTCAGGCTGTTCGCGCCACGCTCGGTTTGCGCGATAGCGCTCGCGTCCAAGATGACGCTGGCACCGTTTACTACCGCGGCACGGTTCATTCTGCACTCTCAGGCCGCGCGCTAGAAGTCGCTGTCACGGAGAGGCATCGATCGGTGCCTAGTCCAAACAAAGTGGCAATTTCGCACTTGACGCGTTTACGTCGTCACGCGTCATTGGTCG
>JANORL010000392.1:0-1831 GCA_031415295.1 Polyangiaceae bacterium
GTATAACTTTGCGGCGCAAAAGAACGACCCTCCTGCCCCAAAAGCACGCCTACTGAATGATTGAGCGCCAACACGATGTCGGAAATGTCATCGCCATTGATGTCGCCGACGCCTGGAAGTCCTATTTCGTTGGGCAGCGTCACCGTGCGTTGGATATACCCATCGGTGGTCAAAAAATGCACGTCCGCAGTGTTGACACCAACGGCGACCACATCACCTCGACCATCCCCGTCGAAATCGCCGCTCATCAACCTCCGGATACCACCACCGGCGATTGAAATGGGCGAGTCAGACAAACCGTCCGATTTTCGGCAAATGCCATCCAAACCACAACCGAGACCGAGCCCAGGCTCGCATTTGACTCCACTTGATTGGTGATAATCGCAAAGGAAACGACACGCGCCAATGGACGAAGGTGAGCCACAACGGTCACTAAGCTCGTCACAGGCTTCGCCAATACTGGATTCGACTACGAAGTTTCCGCATTGATTTCCGGCAATGGGTGGCAACGTCACGCAACTTGCTGCGCCGGTCGCCAAGAATCCTCCCAATGCCAACAGGGAGGCTCCAATGACAACCTTCCGTCGTAACCTCGAGCGATTATTCGTAAAAGACATCTTTCGTCTTCCCCGTATTGGTCGGTGGTGGTTTTGCGGTCGTCGTCCCTGGTGACTTCGCGGTCGTACTCTTTTCCAGAGAAATCGGAAGTAGAACGCTTTGTGATGGCGTCACGGGAATATTCTTCGATTGGTATCCCTGCGCCGAAAATGTCAAAGAGAGCGCAGTCTCGCCACGAGGGAGTTCAATGGGCCCTGGCGCCGCGCCTAGCCTTTTTTCACCCAGAAAAACTTCGACGTTTTCTGGGGTCGCCTGAATACGCAATTCAATCTTGGCCGCTAACGTTGCGGACGCAGACGGAGCAGCAGGCGTCGGCACCAGTGCCACCGTTGGAATGGCCGATGCCGTAACTTCCGACGAAGAATGCGTTGCATTTATGGGCACATCCGTTGTCGCCGGCGCTGGCCGCGACATCACGAATCCGGTCGCCAACGCTGCAATGCCAAGCGTTATGCCCATGACCACAACCGCCGATTTTCTCCCGAATGGTTTCGCGTCCTGCGCCGCCGGCAACGTCGTTTGCGGATCAATCGTTACGCCCGGCTGCATCATTGTTGCCGCAAAAACATCTTCCGACGAGTTGCTCGGCGCCAAGTCCAATTTCGGAAGCTTTTCGCTCGATCGCATGGCTACCGTCGGGACGTCGATTCCCGCAACACGTGCCGCCGCAATCAATTCGTCCACCGCAGCGCCAAGCGATTGCGGTCGCGCTCCCGCATCTTTCGCCAACATTCTCAGAATGGGAGCATCCAGTGCGGCGGGTAGGTCAGGACAAACAGATGACGCGGACGGCGGCGTGCTGCCAACTTGCGCCATCATCACGTCCATGATGTCTTCCCCGCTGAATACCGCCTGGCCCGTCAACATCACATGCGTCATGATCCCGAACGAATAAATGTCCGTGCGATGATCAACGTGTTTTCCTCGGCATTGCTCGGGCGACATGTATAGTGGTGTGCCCATCGGCGTACCCGTACGTGTCTTCGATTGCTGCGAATCGCCCAAAAGCTTGGCGATACCGAAATCGAGCAATTTCGGCAGCACTGTGCCGTCTTCGTCAAACACCAGAAATACGTTTTCCGGCTTCATGTCCCGATGCGCAATTCCCGCAGCATGCGCCGCATCTAGTGCCCGACCAATTTGTCGCAAAAGAGGAAAAGCCTCCGCCGGATGCAGACGGCCACGGTCACGCAAGTAATCCTCGAGCGTTTTT
>JANORL010000393.1:0-2220 GCA_031415295.1 Polyangiaceae bacterium
TCGCCGTCCGCATCGCTACTTCGTACACATCCTCTTCACTCGGACGAGGCAATCGCAAAAATCGCAAACCTTCGCCATTTTCACTTTTCACGTAAACACCATCGAGCACCAACGTGTGGCAGTGGACGTTCAATCGTAATGCCGAACCGAATCGCTGGATCACCGCCACCATTCCCGTGAATGCGTCATCCACACTCGACAAACCAAATTCGCGCTTCGAAATGCTTTCGGTTATGCATCGTTATAAGAAGACGGGCGACAAGAGCGTCCTTTTGGATCTCCCGCTTGTGCAACGTATGCTCATCTCTGGCGATGAATCAAGCTAATGGGAGCCCATGACTATGCCAATCCCCCGCTACCTGAGCGGCCGGCTCACAAGGTCCGCGGCGAGCGTTCTCAACGCCGCTTCCCGCGGATGCCCCTCACGCCACACAAGGCGAAACCAATCCACCGGTAATTCGATCGTCGGCAGGATCAAATCGAGCTTCCCGCGTCGAAGATCCCGCTCCACGAAATAATGCGGCAATACGGCAACCCCAGCTCCTTCGAGCACTCGTAAGCGCACCGCGCCAATCGTGCCGAGAATGTCCACGCGACGAAAGGCCCAATCTTCTCCGCCGGGCCGAGTATCCAGAAAGTAGCGAAAAAGCGCAAGATCTCGGTGCGCATCGAGCAATGTATGTTGTTTGCAATCTTCGCGGCACGTGATCGGCCGTTGCGTAAGGAGTCGGCGATTTCCGACGAAAACATATCGCTCTTCGTGCAGCCGCGCATAAGAAACCCCCGCATCCGATAATCGCGCACTCGAAACGAATGCGTCGATGATCTCGCGCTGCACCTGCCGCACCAAATCCGGCGTATCCCCAAAAGAAAGATGCAATCTGCGTTCGGGACGCGCTTTTTCAAGCCCGTCGAGCGCCGGCACGAGCCAACTCAAACCGAGCTCGAAACGCGTGCCAATCGCAAGCTCGTATGGCAATGGCGCCAGCGCCTCGCCCCGAACCACTTCCGCGCAGCGCTGCGCCTGATCGAGACAACGTTGCGCCTCCGGCAGCAGGCGCTCACCCGCAACGCTGAGCGCGACGCGTCGCGTGGTCCGCACGAAAAGCGGTGCGCCAAGTGTCGACTCCAGGCGTTGAATGCGATCACTAAATGCAGCGGGCGACAAAGCTACGGCACGAGCCGCATCGCGGAAGTTGAGCTGGCGGGCGGCGGCGAGGAAGCACCGCAAAGACTCGAGATCGGGGACGGATGGGTGTGGACGGTAGGCAGGTTTGTCGATCATTGTTCGGAAACTCCGAACGATACAGTATCAAAAGTTCTGATTTACAGATCATTTTTATTCGCTTATCCTCGGACTGTGGGATGAAGCCTCCGGGGACGCTTGGGGCATTTTCTACAGGATGGCTTGCACAACGAGGGACGACGATGAACATCGAAAAGCTTTTTCATGTATTGGTTCTCGGGGGCGCGGCAATGGGTCTTGCGGCGTGTGGTGATTCGAAGGAGGGCGGCACGGGAGGTAGTGCGGGGACGGGATCGAATGAAGGTGGCCATGGTGGAGCGGGTGGTATGAGTGGCAATGGTGGAAGTGCCGGCGCAGGCGCGGGGGGAACGGCGGGAGCGGGTGGTGGAAGCAGCTTGCAATGCTCGCTGTCTGCAAATCCAGCGGATCCCTGCGGTTGTCCGTGTTGTTGGGTGGACAGTTGCCTCAATACGGAGCCTTGTTGTGCTACTTTCTGCAAAGCCGGCAATGCCGGGGCAGGTTGTTGCGGTGGGTGATGTGAATGTCCAGCAAGCGCGTTTGGCAGCGGCTCGAGTGTGGCGACATCGCGCTCGGGCCGAGCTGGAAGCATCGGCGCGTTTCACGCGGCTTGCTGCCGAATTAGCGGCCGGCGATGCCGTTGCACCGGTCATTGCAATGGCGCGTGACGCGGCTGAGGACGAATTGCGCCACGCGGAACAATGCGCGAACTTGGTGCGTGCATTCGAGGGCGGGTCATTCGAGCTCGGCGCATTGCCACAAGTGCGGGTGGTCGCGCCAAACGGATTGGCTTCTCGCGAGCGATTGCTGTACGAAGTCGTGGCGATGTCCTGCGTAACGGAAACGCTCAGTGCGGCATTGCTTGGTGAACTCGTGGCGCGGGCGACCGACTCATTGGTGCGCGAAACGATGCACGGAATCTTGCGCGACGAGGTCAATCATGCACGGCTTGGCTG
>JANORL010000394.1:0-5171 GCA_031415295.1 Polyangiaceae bacterium
TGCAAACTCGAAAACAACGACTGGTACTTGTCCGCCCAACCCGCGTACGAAACGCAACGATCAATCGTTGCCGTCACTTCCGCAGCAGCAGCCGTCGCATCGAGTCCCCCACGCTCGAGGGATCGCACAAGCTCGCCACTCCGAGCTTCGAGCATTTCGGCGAGGCGATAGAGGATCTGTCCACGATTGTACGCCGTGCGTCCGGACCAACCTTCCCATGCGCCACGCGCAACGACGACAGCATCACGCATGTCCTTGCGCGAGCCCCACGGTACGTTTTCCTTGGTCCCGCCGAGTTCCATGGGATCCGCCACTTGGATGTACCTACCCGATTCCGATCGGACAAACTGCCCACCAATGAGCATCTTGTACGCTTTGCGCACGCCAAGACGTACCGGCACCTCGAACGTTTTGTCTGCTCGAACCTGCGCGCCGTTCCCGTTTGTCCCGTTCGGCGCCTTCTCTTTTGCCCGTGCCATCAGTCCACCTCGAGATACGCGAGCAGTCCTTGGCGACCACCTTCGCGGCCAAACCCGCTTTCCTTGTAACCACCAAACGGAGAACTCGGATCGAACTTGTTGAAAGTGTTTGCCCAGACAACCCCCGCGCGGAGGCGCTGCGACACCCAGAAACTCTTCGACCCTTTGTCCGTCCAAACTCCCGCCGACAGCCCGTACATCGTGTTGTTCGCCTTCTCGACAGCTTCGTCCGGTGTACGGAACGTCATCACACTGAGCACCGGTCCGAAGATCTCTTCACGTGCAATCCGATGCGATTGCGATACGCCCGTGAACATCGTCGGAGCAAACCAGTACCCACGATCCGGCAGCTTGCACGGCGTCGAAAATCGCGTCGCGCCTTCTTGCTCGCCCGCGGCAACCAACTCGCGGATCTTGTCGAGCTGCATCTTCGAATTGATCGCGCCAACATCCGTGTTCTTGTCGAGCGGATCTCCCACACGCAGCGTCGACATCCGATCGCGAAGCTTACGCATGAGCACATCGAAGATGCCTTCTTCGACGAGCAAGCGCGATCCAGCACAACACACGTGACCCTGGTTGAAGAAAATGCCGCCAATGATTCCTTCGACGGCCTGATCGAGAGGCGCATCTGCAAAGACGATGTTCGCGGCTTTGCCACCAAGCTCGAGCGTCAACTTCTTGTTTGTCCCGGCCAGAGCTTTCTGAATGCGCTTTCCAATGTCCGTCGATCCCGTGAACGCGATTTTATCGACATCGGCATGAGCAACGAGCGCCGCGCCGGTTTTTCCTGCTCCCGTCACGATGTTCACGACGCCCGGAGGCAAGTCGCACTCTTCGATGATCTTCGCGAGCAACAACGCCGTGAGTGGCGTCGTCTCGGCAGGCTTGAGCACGCACGTGTTGCCCGTGGCCAACGCCGGCGCGAGCTTCCACGCAGCCATGAGCAACGGGAAGTTCCAAGGAATCACTTGTCCCGCGACGCCAAGCGCTCGCGGGTTTTGTCCTGGGAACGCGTACTGAAGTTTGTCCGCCCAACCGGCGTAATAAAAGAAGTGGGCCGCAGCGAGAGGCAGATCCACATCGCGTGATTCCTTGATGGGTTTGCCCCCGTCCATCGTTTCGACGATGGCAAGTTCGCGCGACTTCTCCTGCATCACACGTGCAATTCGGTAGAGGTACTTCCCGCGCTCGATGGGCCGAAGCTTCGACCAATATTTTTCATATGCATGCCGAGCGCTCTCAACAGCAGACGCGACATCTCGCTCGTCAGCTTCGGCAACTTCAGCAAGCTTCTGTTCGGTCGAAGGACTGATGGTGTCGAAGTAGATGCCCGACTGTGGAGCCACCCATTTGCCACCGATGAACAGTTCATACCGAGGTGCGATGCGTACGTGATCGTTCGCTTCGGGCGCCGGCGCATACGTCCATGCTTGTCCGAAATCGAGCGCCGCACGTTCGCCAGTTTTGCGCGCCGCGGGTTCGTCTTGTGCTGCAGGAGCTGTAGTTTGCTTGACGGTCATTGGCGTCAGTCCTTGCTGAAGTAGTCGCCCGATTGATACGCGCCCGTACGTTCTTTCTCGAGCTGCATGAGCACATCGTTGAGCAGTGTCGATGCTCCGATACGGAACATGTCGGCCGTGAGCCACGCATCGCCCAGCGTCTCTTTGACGAGCACCAAATTGTGCAGTGCTTGCTTCGCCGTACGAATTCCACCGGCCGGCTTCATGCCAATCCGTTTGCCCGTCGCGATGTAGAAGTCACGAATCGCTTCGAGCATCACGAGCGTGACCGGCGGTGTCGCTGCTGGAACCACTTTGCCCGTCGACGTCTTGATGAAGTCTGCGCCCGCGAGCATCGCGATCTGACTGGCACGACGAACGTTGTCGTACGTGACGAGTTCACCCGTTTCGAGAATCACTTTGAGGTGCGCCTGACCGCATGCCTCTTTCGTCGCTGCGATCTCATCAAAGATGCGCGTGTGTTCTCCCGCGAGAAACCCTCCGCGATCGATCACCATGTCGATCTCGTCAGCGCCCCATTCCACGGCCCTGCGCACATCTTCGAGCTTCACGTCGAGCGCGGACAAACCACTCGGAAACGACGTCGCAACGCTGGCAACTTTGACCGTCGATCCAGCAAGCGCACGCTTCGCGACAGGGACCAGCTTCGGATAGACGCAGATCGCTGCACACGGAGGAACATCTAGAGATGCATGCGGATGCATCGCTTTTTGGCAGAGCTGCGTAACTTTACCGGGCGAGTCTTTCCCCTCGAGTGTCGTCAGGTCCATCATCGAGATGGCGAGATGCAGTCCTGCAACCTTCGTCTCTTTCTTGATGCTTCGTTTGCCGAGCGCCGCTGCGCGCTCTTCGACCATGACTTTGTCGACGGTCGGCGCCGTGAAATCGGGATAGATCATCCGCTGCTTCTCGACACTCGCCGTACTACTTCCGTTGCCGCCATGTGCAGCCATCGAGCCGCCTCCGATGGCGCACGCTACCAGAACCCACGTCGTGATCCCATCGTGATGGCCGCGCCTCGCACGGCTCGGACAACCCTGGTAGGAGTTGCCCATCGTGCGATCTAGCTCCGACTACGTACTTCCTAGCGGCATACGACTTCATGTTCATCGATTCGAGCCGGTAGACTCGAAACCGACGGGTTTGACCGTGCTCGTGCTTCACGGTTTTCTCGATTCTGGAGCAACGTGGGATCTCGTCGCCGAACCGCTCGCGCGTGCTGGACATGAAGTCTTGGCACCGGACTTACGAGGCTTCGGTCGCAGTGGTCACGTTGGCGTCGGCGGCTACTACCACTTCCCCGATTACGTCGGCGATGTCGCGGCACTTCTTGACAAAATCGCTCGCCCTCGAATCGCCCTCATTGGTCACTCGATGGGCGGAACCGTTGCTGCAATGGTTGCTGGTGCGATGCCTGATCGTATCGAACGCCTAGCGTTGCTCGAAGGAATCGGCGCCATGCACGCGGGCCCCTTGGCAGCACTCACACGCATGCGCACATGGCTCGAAGACTTGCGCAAGCTCGAAACATGGAAGCGACCACTCGCTTCATTCGAAGAAGCGGTCGAACGATTGGCGCGAATGCATCCAGCGATCCCGCGTGACATCATCGAGAGTCGGACACGAATGTTGATCCACGTTGATGACTCGGATCAGTTGCGTTGGAACTACGATCCGCTGCATCGCACGACGTCGCCGATGCCGTTCTCGATCGATGCCTTCAAAGGCTTTCTGCAGAGCATCACCGTACCTACGCTGTACGTGAGCGGAGGCGACATGGGGTGGCGACTGCCGGATGAGAAAGAGAGGCTCGCATCGATCTCCAACGTCACGCACGTCGACCTGGCCAATGCAGGACACATGATGCACTGGAAGGACCCCAAGGCCGTCGCAGAATGCCTACTCCGGTTCCTCGCATCGTGAGAACATTGGCAACGATAACTTGAAGCGCCGCACGAGCGCTCGAAGGAGATTCTTCAACGTGGCAGAAATCACGCGCAAAGAGTTGGTCTTGGCCCTCATTGCCGCCGGTGACAATCCGCGGCTCATGGGCGTGGACCTGTCAGGTCTGGATCTGTCGGGCCTGGCGCTGCATCGCGCCAATCTCGCCCGAGCCGATCTGAGCGGCACCAATCTGATCATGGCCAATCTGTTCCAGGCAAACCTCAAGGGGGCAAACCTTACGAATGCAAACCTTACGCGTGCCGACCTCGAAGGCGCCCACCTCGTCGATGCAAATCTCACCGGTGCCATTCTCGTGGATGCGATCCTGACCGAAGCCAATTTGACCGATGCTATCGTCGAAGGCTCCGACATGACTCGCGCAGTGCTCGACGGCGTCAAAGGCCTTCGAACGTGAATTGAAACCCCGCTCCAGAGGACGTGCACGAATGTCGTCCTTCGTGCATGCTCGACATCATGAACCTACTCCAACGCTTGTCTTCTCTGATTTCTGTCTCTTCGTTGACGCTCATTGGGTTGGCGTTGCTCTCTGGAGGCAGCACGAGTTGCGGGGCCGATCAGGCTTGCTTCTACTTCACGCAGGTCGAGTACGACATCGGCAAATCCTGTCCCTCGCGCGACGAAGCTCTCGCATTTTTTCAAGGTAACTTCTGCTCGACGCCGATCTTGACTGTCGAAAGTGACGGCACATTCGACAGTACGACGTGTTGTTACGATGTTACGGAATCGAACGATTTCTTCGACTGCGGGATCGGTCCAATACCTGAACCAGGCGTCGCTGTCGGCAGCTCGGGCGTAGGCGGTGCCGGTGGCGTTGGAGGATCCGGCGGGAATGGAGGATCTGGCGGAAGCGTGACGTGCGTCGGGTGTGCCGAGTTCCTCACGACAGACAAACCTCCGATGCTTTGCACTGCGTCCATCCCGATCTACGAGGCGTACTCGGATTGCATGTGCAACGGCCCCTGCGCAACGGTTTGTGCCGACACGTGCAAGATGCAGACGTCATCCATGGACTGCGAAACGTGCTTGATTGACTCGACAAACGGCTGCGGCCAACAACAGCAGACGTGCGCCGCCGACATTTGAATCACGCCCCTTCCCGCCCGATTCTCCCTGCTATGAAAGCCGGGCACGTTCTCGCTTACGCTCGAACGGCCCTAGTCAGTGCATTCGTCGGGCTCGCTTCGCGACCCGACTCTTGCACTCT
>JANORL010000395.1:0-10144 GCA_031415295.1 Polyangiaceae bacterium
GGTATTTTGAGACCAGGCACGATCTCGAGTTTTTCCGCGCTGTCGACAATTTCGCGCTCGATCCCAGAAGAGGCAAAGAGAAGATCGAGCACCACTGCATTCACGTCACTCGAAGCGGGTACGAGTCGAACCGTGGAGAGACGCTTCGTCGCCTTCTGCTCGACCACCGAGAGCACTCGATAACCACTGGATTGCAGTGAAAAGATGAGCCCCTCGGCGTCAACGTCATCCGATACGACGACAGCTAAATCAACGTCTCGCGTCGTGCGCGGTTCTGCGCGAGCGCTAACGGCCAAACCGCCAATGAGCGCCCAGCCTCGGCCGAGATCGTCGAGGTCCTTCGCAGCCCCGCATAGCGCTGCGGTGACGAGATTCATTCGCGCGGCCTTGGCCATGCAACGGGTTGCCCTGGTCCATCACCGAACTCAGCCCCCGGTCGACGTAACCGCCACTCCGCGACGCGCAGGTCGATCTCTTCCGCGGATGCTTCTGGGTGCTTGCGACGAAGCTTTTGCCGCAGCATGTTCTCCGCCAGTTCGTAGAGCGAAAGCGCCAGTTGGAAGCGTTCGGCGGCTCGTTGGCTCGACGCGTCAGCCATACGGCGATCGTAAGTAAAAAGCGCTCATAAGGCCAGAGGGAATGGCGCATCGAGCAATCCTTTGACCCCAACCATCTATCGACTCACGGCAGCGCTCCACCACCCCACGGCAGAAGTATCAGAAAGACAAACCCTATGAGCACCAACATAATCACGCTCGTCGCGAGATATGTCGACCTCGGCGAACGCGCTGTGCTCCATCCATCGCCGTAAAATTTACCCCGCGAGCGAGCGCGCAACTTCTTCTGCACGCCTTCCAAAAGCTCTGGCGCAACGGCACCTTGCGGAGGTCGCAACGCTTTTCGCAACACGTCGCGCATGTCCACTTCATCGAGTGGCGTGTCCGTTTCGTCTTCCGACTTCGGATCGTTTTTCTTCGTGTCTTCGTCTGCAAGCCACGCGTCAGCTTCTGCTGCCAATCGATCGGCTTCTTCGTCGGTCACGTCTGCATCCGTGCTCAACGAGTCTTGCGTCTCGCCCGACGCATTCGCTTCTTGCTCGTGCTTCGCGTCGTCGCCGCTCATGACTTCTTCTCGCTCTTGGACTTGTCACCTAGCGCCTTTTCGACCAGCGCTTTTAGCTGCGTACGCCCGCGGAAAATACGGCTCTTGACGGTTCCTTCGGCCAAACCCGTCAGTTGTCCGATCTCCTCGTACGACATGTCCTCCACGTCGCGCAGAATCAACACCTCGCGAAAATCCGGATCGACTCGCTCGATCGCACGTCGCACGATGCTCTCGAGCTGCATGCCTTCCAGCATGTCGTCGGGCCTCTCGATACGCGCAACCGTCACGCCTTTACCCGATTCACCTGCCAAACGTTCGGCAACGTCGTCGATGTCGTCCTGCTGCCCCGCTTTGCGTCGCGACAGGTACTTCATCCGATTTTTGCAAAGGTTCACGGCGATGCGGAAAATCCACGTCGACAGCTTCGAATCACCTCGAAACTGATCGATCGCTTTGAAGACTTGGACAAACACTTCTTGCGCCAAATCTTCCGCCTCTTCACGCCGCCCGATCATGCGGAACACGAGCGCGAACACGCGTCGCTCGTAGGCGATGACAAGTTCGTTGAACGCCGACTCGTCACGTGCCACGAGGCGCGCGACGAACCTGGCTTCTTCCGTCTCGTCGTCGCTCACACTCGGCCGCTCCTTGCTCGAGCTACGGTAAACGGCATCGCGACGAACAGGCTAGAGACTTCGAGTTTCGCGGCGATCACGAGTGCGCACGCGAGATGTGAAAAGTGCACTTCGACAATCTTGGTTCCGACGCGTGGATTCGAACCACGATTAGAGGATTCAAAGTCCTCCGTCCTGCCCTTGGACGACGTCGGATCTGCCCCGTGTGGTCACGGGGTCGGGACCATAGCGCGAGTTTTCAGGTTTCGCTACGGCCAGATTCGTCAATGGCGACCACGACGTGATCGACGCTGTCCGGCTTCCTTGTGTTGTCGTGCTGACGGTGCCACCGGTTCGATAGTCCGAGCCGCATCGGCTTCGAGTCGCCGAAAGGTAGCAGCGTCCACTTGGCGATTCGCCCGCTCCATCGCGCTATGGAGCCGCGCCATCGCCAAAGGACGATTGGCAACCGCTGCCATCTCGGTCGAATCGGGTGATCGCGGGACCACGGCCAATCCGACGGCGGCTGCGGCTGCCAAACATCCGGCAGCAATCGCCGCTCGTCCAAAAGAAATCACCTTATGGTGACGAGAAATCGGCCTGGACTGTGCGGGGAAATCGTCGTTTGCGACGTCTGTCGTGCCAAACCCGAGCGGTGTACGATCGTGGCCCCGCACGGACATCTCCTTAGGCGTTCGCATGACTGGCGGCGGAGGAGCCAAGGAAAACGTATCTTTGAGGGCCTGGGCCAAGTCTGGGACATCGCCAACGATCTCCCAGTTGTCCATTCCATGGCCCCAAACGCGGGTTTGCGAATCCACATCGCCACGTGCAAGCGCCATCCAAAGCTCGAACGTGGTCATAGCGACCATCGTTTCGCCCTGATCCACGCACCAATCGGGCGGCGGCCGAGGCACTTCGAGGCGACCTACTTTAGCAATAGGCGGCAAATGATCGCCTGCGGCTTGCTCGATGGGCAGTTCGGACACGTCCGGCAGATCGACACGCTCGAACGATACGTCGGGGAAATCCGTCAACGCTTCGAGCGCCCCCGCGTCTTCGAGCTCGATCTCGGTTTGTCCCAACTCAATGAGTTCGACCGCGGGCAATGAGACGTGATCGGACGGGTCTTGAATGGACGACGATGCATTCGACGCCTGCATGAGACGCCCTTTCGCGATGGAAAAAGGCCACCACACCGAGTCGCTCGACGGGGAGCAATCGGGGCAACGAGCCGGTGAACAAAGGGGTCGTTATCTGAGGTGGAAGGAAAGGGCCAAATTCTTTGCGAAGGAGTCAGGTCAAAAAAGTGGCTGGCACCTTTGAGGGGCAGCACCTTTGAGGGGCAAAAAAGTGCCTGGCACCTTTGAGGGGCAAAAAAGTGCCTGGCACCTTTGAGGGGCAAGTGGCTGGCACCTTTGAGGGGCAAAAAAGTGGCTGGCACCTTTGAGGGGCAGCACCTTTGAGGGGCAAGAAAGTGGCTGGCACCTTTGAGGGCAACACCTTTGAGGGCACCTAAAAAGTGGCTGGCACCTTTTCAAAAAGTGCCTGGCACCTTTGAGGGGTCAAAAAAGTGGCTGGCACCTTTTCAAAAAGTGACGGCACCTTTTCAAAAAGTGCCTGGCACCTTTTCAGCACCTTTTCAAACCCCGCGAATCACTTCACAACCCATATAGGATCGCAACACTTCGGGCACGACGACCGTCCCATCCGCTTGCTGGTACTGCTCGAGGATCGCGATCATCGTGCGACCGACAGCGAGCGCCGACCCGTTCAACGTATGAAGCAATCGCGCTTTGCCCTTGGGTTCCGGCCGGTAACGAATCTGCGCGCGACGAGCCTGGTAGTCACCAAAGTTCGAGCAGCTCGAGATCTCGCGATACAGGTTTTGTCCTGGCAACCATACTTCCAGGTCATACGTTTTTTGCGAAGACCCGCCCATATCACCCGCGCACAAGAGCGACACCCGATAGTGCAAGCCCAACTTCCGCAACACTTCTTCCGCGTGACCCGTCAGCTTTTCGTGTTCTTCATTCGACGTTTCTGGCGTCGTGAATCGGACAAGCTCGACTTTGTCAAACTGATGCTGCCGAATCAACCCGCGGACATCTTTTCCATGGCTTCCCGCTTCCGCTCGAAAACAAGGCGTATACGCGGTGTACGCAACCGGAAGTCGTTCACCTTCGAGGATCTCGTCGGCATGCAGGTTTGTCACCGGAACTTCGGCCGTGGGAATCAGGTACAAGTCGTAAGCTCGTTCCGGATCGTTCTTGTGCGTCTTGAACAAGTCATCCGCGAACTTCGGTAATTGCCCAGTCCCAAAAAGCGCCGAATCTTTCACGAGAAACGGCGGCAAAACCTCCGTGTATCCGTGCTCTCGCGTGTGCAAGTCGAGCATGAAACTGATGAGTGATCGTTCGAGCCGCGCGGCAGTACCCATGAGCACGGTAAAACGAGCGCCGGACATTTTCGCAGCGCGCTCGAAATCAAGGATCCCCAGGGCCGTACCAATGTCCCAATGCGCTTTGGGCGCGAACGAGTACCCCGGTTTGTCACCCCAGGTTCGAACAACGACGTTGTCGTCTTCGCCTTTGCCATCGGGAACGGAAGCATCAGGAATGTTCGGAACGAGCGGCAAGATGTTGCCAATGGCCGCCAGCACATCGTTGAGCTGCTTTTCAGCTTCTTTGATTTCGCCAGACAACGCCTTCAGGGCTTCGCGTTGTTCGGCAAACTCGGGAGACTTCTTGTCGGCTTTGGCCATTTTTTCGTTGGCCAAGTTGCGTAACGCTTGCTTGGCCTCGACGACAGCGATGAGTTCGCGACGTTTTTGACCGAGGTCGGCAATGGGGGCGATGGTTTCGGCCGCTGCGGGCGAACGTCGCGCCAAACCGGCGCGAACGTCGTCCAAGTGATCGACGACGTGACGGAGATCGAGCATGCGCGGGGGTGTAGTCGAGAATGGGGCGGCTGTCACCCTTGAAAATGTCGGCGTTCCGGTGTTACGCCCTGGCTTGCGCAGCGTGCGCCGTGACGAGGATGAACTTCCTCAATTCAACGTCACCTTCGAGAACGTCAGCCCATCCGCCCCACGATTCACCGATATCGTGTCGCCACTCTTGAAGTCGCCACCCAATATCCGCTTCGCCAGCTCGTCCTCCACCAGCCGCTGAATGGCTCGCTTTAGTGGACGCGCTCCGTATTGCGGATCCCAGCCGCTTTCAATGATCGCCAGCTTCGCTCCCGGCGTCATGCTTATCGACAAACCACGCCGCGCCAAACGTTTCTCGAAAAACCCGAGCTGTATGTCGACGATTCTCTCAAGTTGCGCACGTTCCAGTTTCCGGAAAACCACGATATCGTCGAAACGATTCAAAAACTCCGGACGGAATTGCTTGCGCACTTCATCGAGTACCACTCGCCGCACCAGCTCCGCTTTGTCACTCGCACTAAGCGTTTCTCGATCCTCGATCGCCATCGCCGCGGCTGTTCCCAAATTCGACGTCAAAATCAATATCGTGTTCTTGAAATCCACGGTATGACCTTGACCGTCCGTCAATCGCCCATCATCGAGAACTTGCAGCAATACGTTCCATACGTCCGGATGCGCTTTTTCGATTTCGTCGAATAACACCACCGTGTACGGTCGCCGGCGCACGGGCTCCGTCAATTGCCCACCCTCTTCGTATCCGACATACCCCGGAGGTGCACCAATCAATCGCGCCACGGCATGACGTTCGCCGTATTCGCTCATATCGATCCGCACCATCGCTTTTTCGTCGTCGAATAAGTATTCCGCCAACGCTTTGGCCAATTCGGTTTTGCCCACGCCCGTCGGCCCGAGGAACATAAACGAACCAATCGGACGTTTTTCCTCACCAAGCCCCGCACGTGAACGCCGAATCGCATTCGCCACCAAAACCAGCGCATGGTCTTGACCCACCACGCGTTTGCGCAATTCATCTTCGAGCCGGAGCAATTTTTGCATTTCGCTCTCCAGCATTTTTGATACGGGAATACCCGTCCATTTCGAGACCACGTGCGCAATGTCTTCGTCCGTGACTTCTTCCTTCAGGTAACTGCCCTTTTCCTGAACTTTGGCCAGATCGCCGCGCAACACTTCGAGCTTCTTCTCCACGTCGGGGATTTTTCCATAATGGACCTCCGACGCTCGTCCCAAGTCACCTTTGCGCTTGAAACCTTCTTCCTCGACACGCAATTGCTCAATGCCTTCTTTGGCTTTGCGAATCTCGGCAATGATTTCTTTTTCGCTCATCCATTGCGCGCGCATCGTATCGCGCTTCGTTTGTAGCTCGGCAATCTCGCGTTTCACTTCTTCGAGTCGCGCTTTGCTCGCCTTGTCCGGCTCGCGCTGCAATGCTTGCTCTTCCATACCGAGCTTCACGAGTTGCCGTTGGACAATATCGATCGGCGTCGGCAAACTCTCGATCTCCATTCGAATTCTCGACGCCGCTTCATCCACCAAATCAATGGCCTTGTCGGGCAAGAATCGCTCGGTGATGTACCGATTCGAAAGCATCGCCGCCGCAATCAACGCCGAATCCTGAATACGAATCCCGTGATGAATTTCGTAACGCTCTTTCAGACCACGCAAAATCGCAATCGTATCCTCGACTGTCGGCTGACCGACGTATACCGGCTGAAACCGCCTTTCGAGTGCCGCGTCCTTTTCAATACGTTTGCGATATTCATCAAGCGTCGTGGCACCAATCGCGCGCAAATCCCCGCGCGCAAGCGCCGGCTTGAGCATATTGGCGGCATCCATCGCGCCTTCGGCCGCACCAGCACCCACAAGCGTATGGAGTTCATCAATGAACAGAATGATCTTGCCCTGCGCGCCTTCAATTTCTTTCAATACGGCCTTCAGGCGATCCTCGAATTCACCACGGAACTTCGACCCAGCGACCATCGACGCCAAATCGAGCGACACGAGGCGTTTGTCTTTTAATGATTCGGGCACGTCTCCCGCCACGATACGATGTGCAATGCCTTCGACGATTGCCGTTTTACCAACCCCCGGTTCACCAATTAGCACGGGATTGTTTTTCGATCGCCGCGAGAGCACTTGAATGACCCGACGAATTTCTTCATCACGCCCAATCACTGGGTCGATTTTGCCGCGTCGCGCAAGTTCCGTAAGGTCACGTGTGTATTTCTCGAGCGCCTGGAATTTGCCCTCCGGATCGCGATCCGTCACCCGTTGATTGCCACGCACCTGAGCGAGCGAAGCGAGCAGTTTATCGTAAGAAAGCCCAGCTTTCTCGAAAAGTTGCGCCGAGTCTCGGTCCGCTTTCAGACTCGCGAGCAGCAAGTGTTCCGTGGAAATGAAGTCGTCTTTCAGAGCCTTCATTTCGTCTTCGGCGCGCTGGATGACCGCAAGCGCCCGGCGTGAAAGACTCGGCTCGGCACCCCCACTCACCCGCGGATAACTGTCGATTTTCGAGTCGAGCGCTTGAAGAATGAGTGCGCTATCCGCGCCCGCTTTCGCGAGCAGCGGAGCGCCAATGCCGTCCTCCTGGGCGAGGATCCCGCGCAACAAATGCTCGGGATAAAGCTCGGGGTTCCCCCTCCGGCTCGCAAGATCGATGGCCGCGCGAACTGCTTCCTGAGCCTTGGTCGTCATTCGGTCGATACGCATGGCCCGCATCCTAAGTCAGGATCTTTATATAGCAAGTCCCTTGCCACCACATGATCACGTGCGCATGTCCGGCACGGATGCGTGAACGGATGCTTGAGATGAGAAGCGAGTGGCACCTCGCGAACAAATCGGAACGTCGTGATGGGTTTGTCTAGGTAATCGAAGTTTTTTCTGTTGCACCCGCTGCAAAAGCGCTAGACTCGGCACATGTCGAGTGACGCGGCGCCGACGCCGTATATGAGTTACGCTGATTTCGTCGTGTTCGAGGAGAAGAGCGAGACGAAACACGAGTGGCTCGACGGGGTCGTTTACGACATGTCCGGGGGAACGATAGATCACGCGAGGCTCAAAACAAGGGTGAGCCTCTACCTCGGTATTCAACTCATGAAAAAACGGTGTCAAGTGTTCGACGCGGACCTCGCCGTTCGAGTCGTGGCCACAAACTTGTTGACCTACCCTGATGTCAGTGTCGTATGTGGTTCAGCGGAGCGAGACCCTGCAAATCGTAACGCTGTGACGAACCCTCGAGTCATTGTCGAGGTACTTTCGGATTCGACGGAAGCGTACGACCGAGGAGTGAAGTTCGCGCATTACCGGCGAATCCCGTCACTCAGGGAATATGTATTGGTTTCGCAGAAGGAACCACGTATCGAAGTATGGCGCCGCAATGCCTCGGAAAAATGGGAACTCGCCGAGGAAGCTCTGGCCGGCCAAACCGCGCAGCTCAACAGCATTGAATGCGCGTTGTCCGTGGATGAAGTGTATACGGATCCGTTGGCGGAGGTGTGAAGGAATTCGTGGCGGGTCGAGGAACGAGCGTTTTACGTTTACTCGTCGGAACTCGCCATACGCGTCCTTAAGCACAATTCCAGAATGTGAAGTTCCACGAATAATACGATGCCGGGAACATGCCGTTGATGACCGCTTTGGTTCTACGCGCGTCATTGCACGACTGCCAGTATTGCCCCGGAGACAAGACCTGCGACGCAAAAAGCTTGTACGAGCAGAGAGCGCATTGGCGCGACCAATGCTGCACCGTAATGTCGCCGGTGCAAGTACCACAGTTGAAACCCAAGTACGTGATCTTGAATCCCTCCACGTACATCTCAGACTCGTAAGTGGCGAGGCTCAAAGGGGTGACTGAGTTCGGCTGGTACTCGTCTTTTCCCCGAAACTGAAGAGTGAATGCTTTTGTTTCAGGGCCGAATGACTTGGACACGACTTCGAGCATCAGTCGCCGTGAATTTGGCAATTGCTCCTTGCCTGCGTTGGCGCTGGGCACATCGATACCATTCGAATCGACGTTGGATGTTGAGGTGGTATCAATCATCTCAAGATATATATCCGTTCTCGCAAGAAAGTCGTTTACGACTTCTTGTTGCTGCGAAGCCACGAGAAGATTGACGGAATTCCCATGCTCGTCGGTAATCGTTTTGAATTCTTTCACCAACGATACGCCCAATTCTTGTTCTACGACTTCGATTTGGGACTTGCCATTCTCCGTGGAATCCGTGTCGCGTTGCAGGTCCTCAGTCGTTCCGCCACAATTTTGGATTGCGAAGCCGAGCAGAAAGGCCGAAACGAGTGCACGAATCTTTGCGTATTTCATGATGTCTTCTCCAGGGTTGAACACGTGAAACGTCGCTGAAGCGGAGCGATGTTGTTCCGCAAGCTCCAACCTGGTGTAGCAATTCTTGGGCCAAATGGTATTTTTATGCCAATTGATGCCACTTGCTATGTTGTGACGACGAATTCGCATTCCCTAAGTAAGTTGCCAGTATCGACATTTTCGATCACTTGATCGAAAATTCGATCACTCGATCGAACCTCCCGGCGCCCTCCCACAATTCCCTTGCCCTCGTCGCCATTTCGTCCGATCCTCGCCACGCCATGACGCTCCCCGTCGCTCATCTGGTCATCCGCGAACCTGGTCGAATCGCCGTTTCCGTCCCTTTGCGCGATGGACTGCGCGTCGGACGACACGAACAATGCGACGTCGTCCTCGCCGATCCTCAAGTCTCACGACAACACATTCAGTTTTCCCTCGCGCCCGATGGTTGGTCGGTCAAAGACCTCGGCTCACGCCACGGAATCCTCATCAATGGTCACGCCACGCGCGAAAAACATATCGATGGCGGAGACCGCATCCAAGTCGGCAATGTCCTGCTCGTCATCTTCGAAGGCGCCGCATCGCCCGAAGTTTTTCACCACGCCCTCACCGAACTCGGACCACCACGCAAAGGCGCCGCGGATGAACGACGCCTCGCGCTCCTTTATGAAGTCACCCGCGCCATTGACGCCATTACCCTCGGCGACGAATCTGAAATTCTCGGCCGCTTGATCGATGCATTTATTGACGTTCTAGATTGCGAACGCGCCCTTGTTGGTCTCTCCGAACCTACGGGTGGTTTGCGCCGCATTGGGCGAGCACGTGGCGGCGCTGCCGTGGACGATGTCGTCATTAGTCAATCCGTCATTGATGCAACCCTAGGCAAACGCCAAGCCGTCATTTGGCGCAATTCGGGAAACCGCGAGACACCGCGCACCATGTTGCTCGAACGAATTCGATCCGCTATGGCCGTCCCCATTCTCGCCGGTGATCGTGTTCTGGGACTGCTTTACGCGGACGACCGAGAACGTGAAGATCGTTTTGCCACAAGCGACCTCGATTTTCTTGCCGCACTTGGATACCTCATTGGCGCAGCCCTCGAAAGCGCCACGCGACACCGCCGAATGATGGAACTCGCTCGATCCGTGGGTGCTGACG
>JANORL010000396.1:0-4736 GCA_031415295.1 Polyangiaceae bacterium
CCTGCCCTCCAAAATCGTCGTGAATCTACCTCGCGCCGTGTCCTGACCCGTGCACAATGAAGTCAAACACCACCGGACACGTGTCGGAACCAGCGAACAACAGTTGTGAAGACCGGTATTCACTTGGCGAATAGCGTCCACAACGATCGTGAACCATCGCCGACGCGAGTCGATTGGCTCCGGCAAACGTTGTGAAGGCTACGGGACACCTGCAGAATGCCCTTCACAAATGTTGTGAGGGGCGTATTTTTAATCGAGTTGCATGAGCGGCGGGCCAGCCAGCCCTGGTCAGGTTTTCGGGTCACCTTCGACACGACAAGGCTCACGGCGCGCAACGCACTCAGTCCGGCTTGGCAACCTCAACACTCTTGATGCTGCGCCATGCGATCGTGACTTCCGCACCATCCGGACGCGTAACGATGACGTATTGGCCCACCGCCTGTCTCTTGATGATTCCCTCGATTTTCGATCCATCCAATAACATCACTTTGCCCGGATTCCCCCGAGGCACTTCAAATTTTATTGTGAAGTTTTTCCAGGGCACCGTCACACGTTCGGTTTTCGTGTCGATCACGAGGTAAGCGCCCGCGACTTCGGTGACGACGACACCTTGCAAACGCGTACCATCCGCAAGTTCGATGTCATGCAATGGGGGCGAGGATTCTGCGGCCAGCGTTGGCGCAGCGAGCGCTGGCGCGAGCACTGGCGGCGGTGCAACCGGGGTGCTCGGCGCTTGGTCGGGAACGTTTGGCTCGATCGGTGGCCCATCTACGCAGGCCGCCAAAGCCAGTGCGAATATGGGAAACAGACATCGCATCAGAAACCCCCGCCGAGGCTCAATTGAAGCGATATGAATTCCGACCAAGGGGAGAGCACGTAAAACCCCTTGAGTTTCCCGTTGGTACGGTTGTACGAGGGAAAGCGATCTCCCCCAAAATGCCAACGGTGAACGTGCTGCCGACGGTTTGGCCCGGCGCCGCATTTGCGACAGGAGGCGGCGGGCTCGGTTGCGTCGTCACGGGTGGGGGAAACACGACCGGAGCGGGTTGTGGTTACACAGGCGCTGTAGGAGCAACGATTTTCGGCATCGTGCGCCGAATATTGCAAATGCACTGGATCCACGAATGCACGCAGTCGAAGACTCACCCAGAAGTGATATCCACCCGGAGGACCCAAAGCGATATGCCAAATTGCGTAACCCGCAGGTTCAAGTCAACGGGGCGGCGGTGCTGTCAGCGCTATCGGAGGCTTCTCGAACGACGGTTGCTCGCCCGCACGCCACCCATTTTGCTGAGTCCGATTGCTTGACGTGAGTGTGTTCTTGGGCAACAGTGCGTTCGTCGTCATGAAGAAATTCATCCCTGGTATCGGTTTGTCTGACTTTCGCATACTGCGTGAATCCACCGCGAGCTACGTGGACAAGACCGATCTCATCCGGGAGATTTTGCATGATCCCACGGTGGTTCTGCTCTTCCCCAGACCGCGACGGTTTGGCAAGACGCTCAATCTGTCGATGCTCGGATATTTTTTGCGCAAGACGAACGACGACCTTTCCCATTTGTTCGCGGGTCTGGCCGTCACGCGTGATGAGCAGGCCATGACGCATTTCCAAAAGTATCCGGTCATCACTGTGACCTTCAAAGACGTCAAGGCCAAGACGTTTGCTGGCGTGATAACGGGCATTCGTGAGCAGATTCTGGGAGCGTATCACCAGCATCGCCACTTGCTCGACGACATTAAATTCGATCCCACGAGGGCGCGTCAATTCCACCGCGTGCTCGACGGCGAGATCACCGATGCCGAGCTTCCCTATTCGTTCCAATGGTTATCGCAAGCACTTTACGAACATCATGGCGAACGCGTGGTCATTTTGATCGACGAATACGATACGCCCGTGCAATCCGGTTACTTGTACAATTTCTTCGACGACGTCGTGTTGTTTTTTCGCAACTTTTTCTCCGCGTGCTTGAAGGACAATTCGTCGCTTTTCAAAGCCGTGCTCACGGGCATTCTACGCGTGTCGAAAGAAAACATGTTTTCGGGGTTGAACCACATCAAGGTCCGCTCCATCTTGCAACCTCGGCATGCCACGTCGTTTGGCTTCACTGAACAAGAAGTCGCCGAGATCATCGATCCGGATCATTTGGAGGAAGTCCGCGCCTGGTACAATGGATACCTTTTCGGCGGCCAGGTCATCTACAACCCGTGGTCCATTCTCAACTACATCGACGACGGGCTTTTGCAGCCGTATTGGGTGAACACCGGTTCCTCCGAACTCATCGAGACGCTTGCATTAAAACAGGGCTTGGGCCTGTCCGAAATGTCCGCCGCGCTGCTCAATGGCGGCATCATCGACATACCCATTGACGAAAACATCGTGCTACGGAACATCGACAAGACCACGGATGCATTCTGGAATTTCTTGTTGTTTTCGGGGTATCTCAAAGTCACCAACCTGGTCTTGCGCGAAGGTCGCACGAGCGGCTCGCTTAGCATTCCCAACAAGGAAGTGAAGCTCGTCTACGAGGACCTGTTTCACGGCTGGCTTAAGCGGGCGGATCCGACTTCGCACCACATCAATGAATTCGTCAAAGCGCTTTTGTCGGGCGATACGTCGATGGTGCAATCGAATCTGGAGTGGATTTTATTGACGGCGATGTCGTATCAGGATCCTGGGGGAGCTGAGCCGGAAAAACTGTATCATGGTTTGATTTTGGGGCTGCTCGTGCATTTGGAAGCACGATATGAGGTTCGGTCGAATCGGGAATCGGGGTATGGTCGGGCCGATGTGCTGATGCGCCCGAAGACCCCGGGGCAACCTGGGGCGGTGATCGAATTCAAGGTGATGGACCAGCGAAAGACCGTGGACGAGGCATTGAAGGACGCGGCAAAGCAAGTGCGGGATCGGAAGTATGCGACGGAATTGATAGCGGCAGGTGCGTCGCCGGTGTACGAATACGCGATGGTATTCGACGGGAAACAGGCGTGGGTGAAGCGGGTGGAGGATGTTGTGGGGTAGGAACTACGGGTTGCGCGCGCAGCGGGCGCCGACGACGTGGCCGCGGTACGTTGGAGCAATCGGAAATCGCTCACCGTCGCAGGGTAGTCAACATTGTTGCTACGGTTGTACGTCCCGCCGGTGACCATATTGGATGTACAGCAATCTTCGTTGCTCGATGGGCCGCACTTCGCGGGCAAACCATTGCAACTTGCTGATTTGCAAACGCCCGCGCCGTCGAAGGTGTCCGTCTGGTTGCAGTTCGTTCCAGCCATTGCATAAGCGAATCCGCACGTTTGTCCGGTGCACGTCCGCGTTTTGCACGCATCGTCCATCCCGGGACATTGCGACGTCGTCGCCTGGACTCGGGTCGGCTCCTGCCCTTCCGATTTTTCCAAATTGAATTTGACTGGTAGATTAGTTGTCCCAACGGGTGCCAAACTTCGTAAACGAGTTCAGCGTGAACGTAACGAGTCCCGATGCGACGCCAATACGGCGTGGTCACGGGCGCTAATGTGGCACGAGCGTGGGTGGTGGATGTCAGCGTGAGCCTCAAGACTCGTCGACGAAGTAGCCCCGACCCATCATGTATGGCAACATTCCTAAACCAATCCCATCGCTGGGCTTCCAGCCTTGGGGCAATGCGGCATCATATATGACTCGGATCATTGCGGCGGCGTCGAGGAATGCTTGGATCCAATCGTCGCCAACTCCATATCGAATAGGCCCGGTATCTTTCGCATCGAACGCGAAACCGCATTTCCAGTGCGCATCGTCGATTTGCTGGGGCATGAACACGAATAGAGGACGCTCGTACTCCGCTCCATCTTGATTCGGGAAACTTACCGTCAGATCCGCCAAAACCTCTAGGTTGCCGGGATTCTTTTCCGGTTCGGATACTTCAGGAGCGACCCAATCCGAGGGCCTTTTGCGCAGCGCAGGGAGCCCGCAATTGAAGCTTTGCTTGCCCTGACCATCGACCCAACGAATGTTATTCGCGAGCGGCATGCCACCGATGAAAAGACGAGCCCACCATGCCGCTAAAATGGATACGATCGTTTCGAGTACATCATCCCCACGAATGAAGTGCTCCCAGTTGATTGGCTCCCCGAAGCGCAAGCCAATCTTCCATGAGCCGTCTCCCTCGACGTGTTTGAGCAGCTCCATAACGACGTTTTTCATGGAGCCATCATCGGCTTGGTAGGTGAGTGTTCGGGTCGTGAGAATCATCAGTAGTCCGGTTTTTCGTTAGGCCTCGACGGAATCTTCTTCAAACACTCGACGTAATTGTCCCAGCACTTCGCAATCTAGCGCAGCTTCGCGAGCGCTGCCTTGACGGGGCGCGGGTACGGAAGCAGGATCATCGGATGTTACGGGGAGTATTCGTGCTCGACGAAAACGAGGTTATCGGCACTTGATGCGTGTGCGCTAGCGTCAACGTGTGATCAATTGTTGAATCGCAGCGCGTCCCGAAACTCAAATCCGAATTGCCATCTTCAAGCAATCGGGCAATGAATACCGTACTTCCCGACGAACCTGCGCTGCCCGCAAGAATCCGCTGCTTGGAATCGACCTTCAAAAATTCCACAAACAGCCCGCCCGTGAGAGTCGCACTTCCATTCATTCCAAATGTCATGTCGGGCTGTTTGTGGAATTTTTGAAGGTCGATTCCAAGCAGCGGATTCTTGCGGGCAGCGCAGGTTCGTCGGGAAGTACGGTATTCATTGCCCGATTGCTT
>JANORL010000397.1:0-2852 GCA_031415295.1 Polyangiaceae bacterium
TTTGAAGGAATGGGATCATCGGTAGAAGCAGCAGCAGATGGAAATAGCGATAGCAGCAGCAATAATAAGAATATCAGCAACGTGGATCCGGATCAATTGCTGGACGGCACGACGTTTGGGGCATTTCGCATTCCGACGTTGGCGGATGGCAAAGTCGATGAAGCCCCTGGGAAAAATGATCCGTACGCGTGTGTGATTCCGTTCGAGGACATGCCGGCGTCGCTCAATCCGAACAGTGGTTTCGTGGTGAATGCGAACAACGATCCGGGCACCATTTCGACGGACAATTCAGTCACGAACGACAAATGGTACATAGGCGGGCCGTGGGATGTGGGATTCCGTGCAGATACCATTTCACGCGAACTCGAAAAAGCAATTGCCGATGGTACCGCCGACGAAGCCACGATGGCGCGTATTCAGGGAAATACGCAATCGCGTACGGGCGAATACTTGGTGGAAACGTTTGTGGAATCGATCAAAAAGGGCCGCGATTTGGCGGCTGCGGCACCGCCCCTCATGCCGGCCGAACAACGCGTTGCCGACCTGTATACAACGAACAAGGCTGATTTCGACGCCGCGGAAATGCGACTCTTGGCGTGGAAAACGGCCGGATACGAAGCGCGATCAGGTGTGGAGACATTTTATGCGACACCAACGCCAACAGACAAGGACTCGGCCGTCGCGACGTCGATTTGGAATGCATGGATCAGCCGCGCGTTACAAAAAACTTTCGACGACGAACAATTGCCAGACGTGTTCAGCAGCAATTCGAGCGGCGGGCCCGTTCGAGCGTTGTGGCAGTTCCTGAAGGGGCGCGGAGCGAATAACCCTGGGAAACTCGCCTCGTGGAACATGGTTACAGGCGAATCGATATTCTTCGACGTGAGGGGCACGGCAGACGTGGAAACAAGCCATGAAATGCTCCTGGTGGCACTCGCCGAAGCATTTGATTTTCTGAAGTCGGCGCCGGATCCGAAAACGCCTGCGGAAGGCGGTTATGGTACGACGGACATGTCGAAGTGGTTATGGGGGCTTCGCCATTACGTGCGCTTTCAGTCGTTGCTCGATGATTTTCTCGATGATCCACAATACGCGTCGTTCACGCAGCCGTTTGCGATTACGACGAAAACCTTGCCGCTGAAGGTGGGCGCGTACGCCGCGGACGATCCGCGCAAGGATTTACTTTGGTTCCCGCGAAATGGCGATCAATTTTCCGTCGATGCAGCCAATCCCGGATTTAACGGCAAACGCTTTTCGCATGGAAGCGGCCCAGTCATGCGTATGGTCGTTTCGCTGAAAGGCGACGAAGTGACGGGGCGCAACATCATTCCAGGCGGTCAATCAGCGATCATTGAATCCGAATTCTTTGCGGATCAAACGAAATTGTGGTTGGCGAACGAAACGCTGCCCATGCGTTTTTCGCCGAAAGACGTGGCCGCTGGTGCGACGCTTCGTGAGGTGTACAAGCCGAAGAAGTGATAAGCTGGTCCCACCCCATGACGTCCGACCATAAAGATCACCCCTTCATCCCGCTCACCTGGCACGAATTCCCGCCGGAGGAAATGGCCCAACGCGCCCGATTGTTTTTCCATGAAATGGAACATCGTCGCAGTGTGCGTGATTTTTCGGATCGTCCCGTTCCTCGGGAATTGATCGAGTTCGCCATTCGAACCGCTTCCACGGCTCCCTCCGGCGCGCATCGACAACCTTGGAAGTTCGTAGCGGTGAGCGATGCGGACATCAAACAGCGCATTCGTATTGCCGCTGAAGAAGAAGAGCGTGAAAGTTACGAAGGTGGACGCATGCCCCCGGAATGGCGCGAAGCGCTCGCGCCGCTGGGCACCGATTGGCATAAACCATTTCTCGAAGTCGCTCCGTGGATCGTCGTTCTATTCGAAGAAGTTCACGGCGTCGATTCCGATGGTTCTACCAGGAAAAACTACTACGTCAAAGAAAGCGCTGGAATCGCCGCCGGTCTATTCATTGCGGCACTCCATCACATGGGCTTGGTGACGCTTACGCATACGCCGAGCCCCATGAAGTTTCTCGCAGATATTCTTGGCCGCCCCAAAAACGAACGCCCGTACATTCTGTTTCCGGTTGGATTCCCCTCAGCAGGCGCTACGGTGCCGGATTTACGCCGCAAGTCGCTCGAAGAAGTCGCCGTGTGGAATCCACGTTCCGAATCTACGCAGGACGTTGCATCCGGCAAACTGGACATCTAGCGCCGGATTGTGCTTGCGTCACCGCAGCTTTTCGATTCACCGCTCGAGCAGATAGCCGCGAATGAGGTACCGGATTTCGGAAACAAATGTCTCAGATTCCATCAACAAATGATCAATCTCCATCGTTCGGCGCGTCAGTCCCGTCAAAGCCCGAATTAGAACTCGGCTCGTAATGTCCGGATCGAGTTCTGTGCGAAAGCCTGGCTCTTTTCGTTTTTTTTCCAACAACGTGGCCATGGCCATTTCGAGTGCCCGGGAATGCTCAATTTCGACAGCCCTGACGCTCGGGTGAGCGGCCGCGAGCTGATGCAAGAGTCCGGTTAATTTGGGGTCGGTCCGTTCTGTCGTAAGTAGGATTTCCGCAAGGAGATCGGAAAACTCGTCGGCGGTCGCACCCGACAATCGCCGGGCCAGTGGAACCGCAGCCTTTGCCATTTGTTCAAAGTGCCGCATCATCAGCGCTTCGTAGACGGCGATTTTGTTGGGAAAATATTGGTAGAGCGATCCGACGTTCAGTCCGAGATGGCCCGCAATCTGCTCCGTCGTGATCTTATGAACACCAAGCTGCTTCAATATTTGCGCAGTGGCATGCGTGTGTTCATCGGCTCCGGCTGCGCCGCGCCGCAG
>JANORL010000398.1:0-8413 GCA_031415295.1 Polyangiaceae bacterium
TCCTGCCTCGACAAGATCCATTCAAAACAGGCGTCACGCTTTCTCTCACGGAAGCGAATGCTCCAGCTTTTGGCGGGTTCGTCACGGTACGAGTCGAACCGCGACAAGCACTCGCGCTGAGCAGCGATGATGCCCAAGGTGATGCTCCAACGTGCATCGAGCAAGACGGAAATTTTCGCTGCACAGCATCACGCGACGGTCTGGCGCGGTTCGTCATGACGTCGCAGGGCAATTGGTCGGGAACTGCATCGTTGATTATTTCGTGGGCCGATCGCACGGAAGACAAAGCCATCGAAGTCCTTCCCGCAGGTCTTCCCAGTACCGCGACGAACTTCTCGATGATCGTTACGGGGCTAAACGAAAGCTTCAACGGCAAACGTCTATTGCCCACGTACCTCGCATTAAATTGCACGATCGGTCCGGTTCCAGATGATTTGGGGTCAAAGTGGCGACCAGGTGGCATTCGCGCCCGCGAAGCACAGGTACGCGCCACGGCACCGCTCAGCGCACCAGGCGTCGTGGAAAATGCGCCCGTCATCATCGAAGCGCTCAGCAGCGAAGCCTTGCTTTCCACCAAAGCCGATTGTCTCGACCGCACGACGCGCCTTCGCGTTCTCTTGGGACAAACAGGAGAAAGCGACAAATTCTACCTTTGTTTCAGTGACATCGGTGGCCCAGCGAGTTTTGCCGTGTCGTCGGGTGAAAAGCTGATCGAGGCCGAATCGACCACGATTCAAGTCGACGCCGAACCGCGTCTGTTACGCGTCCGTGCATTGCACAGCGTGGTCGAAGTCGACGTGCCGGGAGACTTGTTCGAAGTCAGCGCGTTCGACGTCAATCGCGTCGGCCTCGAAATGCCGGTCGATCTGAGCGTCGATGACGACCAGATCATCGCGCTGAGCAAGTCCACGATCACTCTCGATGGTGAACCGAATCCCACGACTGCCATCAATGGAACGCCCAAAGCCGCGGGCACCGTGCGGCTCAGCGTGACGCCACGACTTCTCGCGACGCCCAAGTGCATCTCCGAGCCAGTCACGGTTGTCGAATTTCCCTGACCGCAAACGCCGTCTTCCTACGGGTCCACGAATTTCTTCCTGAGCTATGACGCCGATGCCGCGAAATCTGCACCAAACAACACCGTCCGAAACCAGTCCTACCGACGATCGCCCGCGCGCAATACGTGCGGGACGTTCGGCCATCGCGCGATACGCCGCGCTTTTCGGCGTTGCGGCACTCTTCGCTGCCACGCCACCTGCATCCGCGCAGGACGAGGATGAATTCGGCGGGTCGGGCATGGATGCGCCAGACGAACCCGATGAAACTCCGGTAGTGACCCGGACAAACTCCTTGCCAAGCGGCGGACCTAGTCCCGCCGACTTCAGCGGTACGCTCCAAATCGTACGTGGACCTCCGGGTGCAAATGGATCGCGACCGAACGGCGGACCCGAAATCTTCCCCGAAGCAAGCCGTGTGTTCATGTCCGTGCGTGATACCAACCCGGTTCCCGTCGAAACGGCAAGGCGCGGCGGCACTTGGTTATGTTCGTCCGGACAATGCATGACGACGTCAGGTGATCCTGGAGAAAGCCGCATCGGCAACGACATGTTGCGCTCGATCAAACTGCAAACGCCCACGTTACCCTTGCCCTTGACCATCTGGGGTCGTCTCGACGAACGCGGGCGACGCGTCCTCGACTTCGATCCCGTGCTCCTCGGTCGTCGCGACTACCAACACGTTTGTGCTTACAAACCCATCGATCCTGAAGACCAAAAGGGCAACCGACCAGTCGAACAAGCTCAGATTTGTCGCGACACACCACCCAAGCCGCCGCAACCAGACTCCGCTGAAATCATCCTCGGCATGCAGTGGCCGAAACAATCCGACATGGCCGACTTCCGGTACCTCGCCGTTGTCGACAGTTGTGGAAACGCCCGCGTTCAGCCATTCCAACGAACGTTCACCGTGCCCGTCAAAGAGGTCGCGACGGGTGGTTGTGAAACTCCAGATGGCAAAGTGCTCCGGGTTTTTCCAAGTGGTGGTTGGTTGCGCGTTACCGCGTTTAACCTCGAAGGACCTGCCGCTGGAACTGTCGTGAGTGCGACGTACCGCGTGTCGATCCCGGCACTCGAAAACCTTGTCGAGTCAAACCCGGCGCGTATGCTTTTCCCCGATCCTCAATTCGAGGATCTACAAGTCGATTGCGGCCCCGCAGCATCTAAGGCGCGTCCGGAGTCTTCGGGTTCGCCCATGCCCATGATGGCGCCGCCCGGTGCAGCGCCGCCAGGTGCAGCGCCGCCAGGTGCAGCGCCTCCAGGTGCAGCGCCTCCTCCCCCGGTAGCCGCTTCGGATGCCAAGCCCGCGCCAAACCTCGGTGGACGCAATCAACCTCCAGCACCGAAACCACCAGCAGGAGCTGCGGACAAGAAAGGTTTGTCGGGGTCCGTCGGCATCAAGGTCACGGGCAAACCCGCACCTATCGCGCCGAAACCCTTACCGATGGGACCGCCCAAAAATCGGCCGCCCGTCGCTGCCGCGCAGCCCGCCGGCCCGGGAGCCCAACCACTCGCCCACGGATCACTCGTCATTGCGCCTGAACCGTTGCGACAAGGCGTTTGTCGCATCCGCCTCAAGGGCCAAGCGAAGAACCGCCTCGTTGCGCCGCTCGCTCTCTACGTGTCGCTCACGCGCACGGACAAGACGTCAAACGGTACTCCGATCGAACTCTTGAACGACCACACGTGGATCGTCACACCCAGGTCCGCAGAATTCCAACTGCCTCCGCTTTCCGAAAATTTCGATGGCGACTCGCGTCTGCGACTCGCGGTTTACAGCGACCCGCGCAGTGAAGACGGGAAGGTCGTGTTGTTCTCGGACGCTCCCCGTGTTGCAGCATCTCTTCGCGCTGGTGATGGAAGTGCTCCTGAATCAGCTCGAAGACTCATTGGTTCTGCAACGATTCATTCCGTACCCCTTTGTGGTGAAACGAATTTCGAGACGCTCGAAACTGCCGGTAGTTGCCTGAGGACGTACCTCACCATTCCCGCGATGCTTGCGACCCTGCAAATCACACGCGCTCCATGGCTCGAACGACCACTCGTCACACGCACAGTCCTCAGCGCTGTCGGCGTCGCGCTTGCGTTTGACGCGTACAACCCAGTTCGTCGTCGTGCGTTCCCAATCGCTGGTCAACTCGGTGGCTCGATCCAGCAACTCGGTGATGGTCGGATGGGCATGATGGGTTATCTCGGTATTGCTCCGACAATCCCGGTGCTCGGCGAAGGTGGAAACACTACATCCTTCGGATTCCTCGCTGGCGCAGGTTTGTCCTACATCTCCAACGAAACGGGCGCCGACGAAGGGTTCAAACCCGCCGCGTTTCTGTCGATCGTCGTTCAAGTTGGACAAGCAAATCCCAGCCTTTCCGGTTCTGCGAGTGGTTCCGTTGGCGGCGGGGGCAATTGAATCGATGCTGGGCATCTGCCCCCTCACCCACACCCCAATCCCCAGTTGAAGCCTGGAGACGTCATCGCCGCGCGCTACAAGCTCCTCCGCCCTATCGGTAGAGGTGCAATGGGCACAGTGTGGGCGGCTCGTCACGAGCTGCTCGGTAGAGACTTTGCACTCAAGTTTGCCCGCGTTCCTGCAAAGGCTGACCCTGCAGTCCGCGCACGCTTTCAGTACGAAGCGCAACTCGTGGGACAACTCCGCCATCCCAACATCGTCGACGTCACGGATTTTGGCGAAGTTTCATCCGATGGAGACTTCTTCCTGGCGATGGAACTGCTCGAAGGCGAATCACTCGCCGAGCGCATCGAGCATCAGGGACGCCTCGAATCGTACGAAGCCATAACAATTGCCATGGACGTTGCCCGAGGCCTAGCCGCTGTTCACGGTGTTGGAATCGTTCACCGCGACGTCAAACCTGAAAACATCTTCTTGGCTCGTAGTCCGACCGGAAACGTCGTCCCAAAGCTACTCGACTTTGGCATCAGCAAAGAATGGGACGACTCGTTGGCGACGCAGCAAGGCACGCTCACCGGAACACCCGCGTACATGAGTCCGGAACAAGCGAACGGCGAAACGAAGCTCGAGCCTCGCACAGACATTTGGTCGCTTGGCGTCGTCCTTTACGAAATGCTCATGGGCAAACATCCGTTTGTCGAACAGAACTATCAAGCATTAATGACCGCGATCGCCGAACGTCCCCACGTGCCCCTTGACGCGTCGGTTCCCGCTGCGGTTTGTCGCATCGTCAATAGGTGCCTCGACAAACACCCCAAGGACCGCTACTCGAGTTGCGAAGAACTGACTGCCGCGCTTCTGTCCGTCGGTGCGGAAACATCGATGACAACGCCACGAACGCGGACACATGCACAACGACGCAAGCTCGGACTACTCGTCGCCTCGATTCCAACTTTGCTCGTCGTTGCAACCGCCTCTTTTTTGCTCGTCAGTCGCCCCTCCACACCCGACACACGCGTGATGCCTTCATCGAGCGTCATCACCACAACTTCAGCAGAAACGTCGGCCATGCCGATCGCGGCGCCGACCGCGGCACCATCAGCAAGCGCCTTGATGGCTACCTCGGCGCAAACCACAGCCGCCTCGACCCTGACCCGTCCTGCGCCACTCAGACGCGACAAGCGGGCGTCGACTTCCGTGACGACTCCGGGCTTCTGACCCAAATGCCGCGTCGCAAAACGGGATTCTGAGACGCGCCCCCCCCCCGACGAGAGCGCGCTATGCGACTATGATAGATTTATCCGCTAAGGAGCAGCTTCGTTGCGTTGGATTTGCTCGGTCATCGCATGTGCGCTCATCACAGGCACGCCTAGCTCGGCGAGGTCGGGTGATGTGCCGTCAACTGCCGAGATCAACCAAGCACGCGAACGGTTTGCTGAAGGACGCAAACTAGAAGAAGCGGGGAAGTTTGGCGAAGCGCTCGCTGTTTTTCAGGGCGTAGGACGCGTGAAAATGACGCCTCAAGTGCGCTTTCACATCGCGCTCTGCCTGATGCATACAGACAAACTCGCCGACGCCCTCGCAACGTTTCATCTGGCCGTGAACGAAGCTGGTACGGCCGCGCCCACAGTCGTCGCCGAATCAAACGCGCACATCGCGACACTCGAAAAGCAGGTGGCGATTGTGACACTGGATGTGCTTCGAAATGATTCGACGTTGACCCTCACGTTCGACGAACGCGTCGTGACATCAGGCACGCAGTTCGTCGCGGACCCAGGGGATCATCGAATCCTGCTGCTGCGGGCGGGACAAACTGTAGAAGAACGACACGTGCTACTGCGCGCTGGCGAGCGGTCGCGGTTCGAATTGTTGCCGCCGCCTGAACCAACTTTGCCAATCGCATCCGCACCACCAATCGCATCGGCGCCACCGATCGCATCAGCGCCACCAATCGCATCAGCGCCACCAATCGCACCTAGTACACCCGACAACACGACACGCGTAGCTCGAATGGGCAGCATCGTGGCCTTCAGTGTTGCGGGAGCGAGTCTTGTTGGACTTTCGGTGTCCGGAATTTTGAGAGCCGCGCGTCTCGCCGAGCTCGAATCCGCATGTCCATCGTTTACACGATGCAATCCAAGTCTCGAGACGGTGGTTCGAGACGGAAAAATGTATGCAGCGAGCGTCAACGTGTTTGCTGTCGTCGCTGGAGCTGCAGCAGCGACGGGAGTCGTATTTTTTGTCGTTTCGCAGCGGTCATCGCCGCTGCATGACGCGAAGGTGGTCGACGTTGGAGTACAACCCATCGTTGGACTTGGGGGTGGGTTTGTCACGGTGCGAGGGAGGTTTTGATGCAGCTCGAGATACACCTACGCCGTGCCGTCGTGATCCTCGCACTGAGCTTCGTGTGGGCTTCTTGCACGTTTCCGAGCGTCGACTACGAGACTGCGTGTGCAGCGCCGAAGTCGTGTGAGAACGAAGTGATTTCGTGCACGAAAAAGGCAGAAGCGGCGCAGAACATGTGCTCGATGAAGTGCTCGATGTCGTGTCTCGAGTGCGACTCGGACTTCGACAAAGCGCTGACGACGTGTGTTGCGCAGTGTGAGAATTGCAGTGCGAGTGCTGGATGTCTGGATGCGACGGCGAGTTGCAAGACACTGCTTGGCGTGCCTTGAACGGGGTAGGAACTACTTCTTTTCTTCGGCGTCGGGCGGGGTGGTCATCATGCCGAGGACTTTCGCGCCGGCTTGTTTGGCCCCGTCAAAAGCGGCGACCAGACGACCGTAGTTGGCGTCTTCATCGGAGATGAAGAAGACGATCCTGTCGTCAGGTTTGCGCTTGTCCAACCTCGACTTGAGTTTGTCGATGTACTCCTCAGCGGACACTTCATCGAAGTTGATGCGCAGTTTGTTTTCTGCGCTCAGACGAACGACGAGTTGGTCTGGAGGAACTTCGGTCACGGTCTCGACTTTCTCCGTGTCGGGCACGCGTACATCGAGGTTTTTCTCGAGCAACGGCGTGACCACCATGAAGATAATCAACATCACGAGCACGATGTCGATGAGCGGCGTGACGTTGATGTCGGAGTTCGGTGGAGCAGCTGGCCTGACGTACAGCCTCCTCATTTTTCTACTCATCTCATTCGACTCCGGTGCATCTACTTCAACTGTTCGACGCCGAGCTGGACGCTTTTTGCGCCTGCTTTGCGGGTCATTTCCATGAGGTTACGGACGTCGCGGACGCTCAACGCTTCGTCGCCTTTGAGTAGGAGATGTCGACCGGGTTTTCGTTCGAGTTCCTTGGCGAGTGCTGCGGTGTAGGTATCAGCAGCGAATTCCGTACTCTCGATGTAGAAGTTTTTTTCCTTCGTGATCGAGAGGATGAGCGGATCTTCTTTCACATCCCCTTCCTCTTCGATCGACTTAGAGACGGGCAGCTTCACGTCCTTGCCACGTTGGAGCATGGGCGTGATGACCATGAAGATGATCAGAAGAACGAGGACGACGTCGACGAGTGGCGTGACGTTGATGTCGTTCTTGAAACTGCCTTTTTTGCCGCCTGCTGCCATTCCCATGGGGAAACTTGCTCCGTGTTGGAACGCGTCCTTAGTTTGACCTTACGAACTACAAGTGCTTCGAGGTCAAACGATTGAACTACGCGGCGTCTTTCTCTTCCGCGGACTCGCTGCTACCGCCGGTAGCAATGTGACGAGCGACGACATCGAGGAACTCGTTCGACGATTCGGAGATGTCAATGGCGCGTGCATCGACCCAACCCGAGAGATAGTTGTAGGCCATAACGGCGGGGATCGCGACGAGTAGACCGAAAGCTGTCGTGATGAGAGCTTCGGCGATACCGGCGGAAACGGTGCCAAGACCGCCGGAGCCGCTAGCGGCCATCTTTTCGAACGCGGTGACGATACCCATGACGGTACCGAGCAGACCGACGAACGGAGCGGTGGAACCGACAGTTGCGAGCCAGCCGTACCCGCGTTTCAGAACGATGAGTTCACGAGCTTGTTGCCGCTCGAGAGCGCGAGCGACGGATTCGAAGCAGAGGTCTTTGTCAGCGCTGCGCGTGCCCTTGTACGCCGACAAACCCGCACCGATCACGCGTCCGAGGTAGCCGATGTCTTTGCCAAACTTGGTGTCGGCAGCAACGTCGATATCGTCTTTGGTGAGGATGGAACCGAGTTTGGCAGCGAAGCCTCGCGATTGTCCTGCCTGTCCAAGTGAAACGACGAGGCGTTCAAAAAAGATGAACAGCGAGGTGGCACTCATGATGGCGAGCGAGATGACGATCAAGCGGGCAAAGAGCCCCATTTCGCGCCAAAGACCAGCAATTGAAAAATCCATGTTCCGGGTCGCGCCTCCCTCGCGCGTTCTCTAGATGACGTTGAGTCGTAGTCGATGTTGCTTGTGCCCGAAAACGGGCGCGTTGGCTATTTGAAGGTGATCTTGAAGGTGTAGTAAACTCGTTGGGCTTTGCCCTCGAAGATCACGGGCGTGTACTTTTGTTGTTGCAAACTGCGGAGGATGTGCTCGTCCGAATGGGGCAAACCCTTGACGACGCTACATCCTTCGACGGAACCGTTTTCGGTGATGACGCAGCGAGCGATGAAGACACCCGAGACGTGAGCCGCGATTGCCGGTGGTGGCAGTGATGGCGTTGGGCCACCCGTTTGCGATGGACGCGTCATCCCTGCACCGAACGGGATCGTGACGTTTTGCGGAGGAGGAGGTGGTGGCGGTGGACTCCCAGTCATGCCACCGGGCACGCCACCGGGCACACCACCTGGCATACCACCAGGTTCGCCCTCGCCTTCGTCGGAGGTGTCCGAAGTGTCTGTTTCGGGCTCCTTCTCCGGCGGCTTTTCGTCTGGCTTGGGCTCCTCTTTTGTCTCGACAATCGTATCCGGCTTCTTGACCGGCTTGGGTTTGTCGAGTTG
>JANORL010000399.1:0-6360 GCA_031415295.1 Polyangiaceae bacterium
CTCGCGATAGCTCTATTGTGACGATGACCGTGCACGGCGAGTTGACGCTCGAGCAAACCCTCGAACTTCTCGCGCATTACCAGGCGATGTTGGAAGAGCAGGGGCACGTCTTGATTGTTCTCAACGTGAAGGAAGCGCGAGGCATGGCCATGCCCGCGCGCAAAGCATCTACGGAGTGGGGGAAAATATATGGAGACCGGGCTCGATCCGCGGTGGTCGGAGCCCCGTTCGTGATCCGCACCGCGATAGAATTGATGAATCGAGCGGCGAATCTGTTGGCGCGCAGAAGTAAAAATGTACAGCTCGGATTCTTTGCGACGGAACAAGAAGCTCGCCGATGGCTCCTGGCACAACTTCCCACGCTCGAACAAACCGTGCGCAAAACCCAAAGCTGACTGGGACGCAAAATCTCCACTTCCCACCGACCCTGAACCCTGCTACAGGGCGCCCATTCAGGAGACTCGACACCATGGAAATGCCCACGCAGGATACGCCGCCCGATGCGTATTTGCCGCGAAGTGCCTATACGATCGCTCGGGTCGCTGCCGATCCCGATGCCGCAGGCCTCGAACAGAACCTCGCCGCCCAACATGCTGCTCTAAAAGCCGCCCTTCGTGAAAACGAAGACTTGCTCGAACAATTGCAAAAAGATTCCGCCGTGCTCGATGCAGCCGACGGCGATTGCGATTTCGCAGTGGAAGGCTTCGAATTGCATTTGCTGGGCATCGTCAAAAAAGATCGCGAGAGCTTGACGTATCGTCGGTACTTCAATCGCGGCTTGCGCGATGTAACGAAAGCCGAACCTCGTAAAGAAGAGCCGGAAATCATTGCGGACTTACTCGACGCCATGAGCGACGACAAGGATGTGGAAGTCGCGCCCGCCATTACGTTATGGCAACCGAAACTCGCCGCGGCACGTACCAAAGTAATGGCGGCGGATGAAGCGTTGACCATTACGGAAAAATCGCTCGCGCATTTGCACGATCAAAGGCTGCCCGAGCTTACGGCTGCTTGGCGCGAGGAATACAAGAAGCTCGAAGGTGCGCTGACCACCGTGTACGCGACCAAGCCGAAACTCGTGGGGCGATTCTTCAAGGCGTTTCGTAAAGCCCGTAAGTCATCGAAGGCTTGAACGCCTGTTTTTGGCTAGGTGCGCACGAAACTCGTGTTGCACGCACCTGACCATGGACGGCCCGAGTCAAAAAGTGGTTGGCACCTTTCCGGCCAGCGACAATGCGGAGTACGCGATGGAAAGGAGGCTCAACGAGCTGGCGGCTCATGTACGTGCGCCCTGCGCGACGAGTTATTGGCCGTAGAGCGTTTTGGCGTTCAGAATCCGAATCGATCGGCGAGTTCTTTGCGGGCGTCCGTCAAGGAGGGCACGTGGGAAGATTCGTCGGGAGCTGGGGGATTCCAGGCGTCGATTGCGCGTTGCGCAGAGTATTCACCGGAATCGAGTTTGCGCGCGACATCGCGACCCAAGGGTTCGTCCAGCTTATAACGTTGGGCTTCATGGATGGGTCTGTGGCCGCACAACCAAGCAATCCAGGTTTCGATGTGCCACGTGGGGACGATGATGGCGACAGGGTCGTTTTCGGCAATCGGATCGGCACCGGATTCACGCAACTGCCTCGAGAGTTCATTACGTCGTCGAGCGATGCCATGGTTGTCCCCATCAATGACGATGAGGAGCAGGACATTTTCATGGCTCACACGTCGCCAAGCCGTCACCGCACTCCCGAAATGCCGCAGTACGTGTTGTTCGCCGGACCCTCGAGATTGTGGGTGCACATCGATTTCGCGTTGTCGGGCTCCGATCCCCCACCGATCCGCAAGCTGCTCAACGAAGCGCGCTGTTTCCCTGTCCTCGCAAAGTACGCGCAGCCTGACGCGTTGATTATTCTTTATTTTCTTCATCGTCGGTCGTGAAGACGTCATCGTCGTAGGCCCACGGGCGGGATATCCACTCGGATACACGTGACCCGTGCGTCGTTTCAAGGGTGACGTCTTGGGTCACGGCGTGACCTAATGCGTCGCGTCGGAATTGGATGGTGTGTGCAGCCGCGACGTAATCAATAAATTCTGGATGATGTGAAGCGATGAACACTTGACCACGGTGGTCTTCAATGGCCCTTGCCATTGCGGAAATCCAGGGCTGCATTTCGTGAGGAGCGAGGCCCGTTTCTGGCTCGTCAATGAATACAATAGCGGGTTTGTCGAGTGCTGCAAGAAGAAACCCATACAGGAACAACAGCGATTTTTGGCCATCCGATAGTTCGCCTGCGGATAGCTTATAGTCGACGTCACCAGCGCGAAACGTAAACATCAATTCGCGAACCTCGGTGCTGAGACGTTCGAAGGTAATGCTCTGTAAGCCATGGAGTGCCGGTTGAAGTCTTTCGAGCAATTGGCCGATAATTTCCGGACGCTCGACGACAATGCCACGAAACCATGATGCAAAATTAGCTCCGTCTCGGTCGAGCCAATATGCTTCGGATGTGGTTGTGGATTGAAGCGCTTTGGGCGAGGGAGCGATCAGCCACATGTTGGCGAGGATGTTTCGAAATGCGACGGTGGGTCCGTGGCCATCTTTGGAATCGATCGCCGCCACGTATGACATCTTTCTGCTGAAACTGAGCTTGCTGCTTCTCAGCTCGCGGCTGCCTTGTACGTCAACGACTCCGTCCACGGTGCGTTGCATTGTTACGCCGTTTCTTGTCAACGTTTCTCGTTGAATCAATGGAATTTTGCGTCTTTCGTCATGAACGACTTCCAGTTCATATCGGAAACTCGCGCTTTCCGCCTCTTCGACATCCAAAACAAATCGCTGAACTGAATCTCCTTTTACCCAACGACTGAGTGTTCGAGTAGGAAAAGCGCTCGCTACATCCGCACCCCGTACGACCAGATCTTGAAGTCCAGCAAGTACTTCCCACAAACTCGTTTTTCCGGAACCGTTGCTCCCCACGATTGCGGACATCTGCGGCAAATCCAATTTGAAATCCACGAAACACTTGTAATTATGGATCCGGATCTGCTTTAGCATGGAAGTTGCCTCCGCATCATTTATCCCACCAAAAGCGCACTCGCCATGTTACGATTCGACGCAATCGCTTGGCCGTCTCGCGACACGACGAGCAGCCCCACGTCGATGATCTCCGGAAACTTCGCAATGCCCCGTTGTGCTGCACGAGCCGCCGGAATGCCTTCTTCCATCCAATCGTAGACCGTTTTCGCCAAAAAGCGCCGCACGATTTCTTCGCCTACGCCTGTTGCTGCTACGGCACCCGCAGGACCCGCATACACGCCACAACCCATCAATGGCGAATCGCCCACGCGCCCTCGCAACATGTACACCGTGCCGCCTGTCGATGCCGTCGCTGCAAAACGACCATGCGAATCACGCACCACAGCGCCCACGGTATCCTTGATCGGCGGCTCGGAACCGAAATTCCACAATGCCCGCCAATCGAGGTTCAGCCACGATGCCGCATCCGTCGCATAATCGCCATCGCCTTGACCACGTAGTTCAGCCATTGCCCGTGCATGCTTGTCTTTGGCCTTGTCCGTTATCGGATCGTAATCGCCAAACCCCGTCGCTCGCGCAAATGCCGTTGCGCCATCGCCCACCAGCATCAAATGCGGCGTTTCCATCACCTTCGCCGCCACGAGAATGGGGTTCTTTACGCGTTGCACACAACCGACCGCGCCAAACCGCGCGTCACTCGTCATGATCGCCGCGTCCATTTCAATGGTTTGCCCATCAAAACGTAGATTCGAACCCGTCCCCGCATTAAATCGCGGATCGTCTTCCAATACCACCGTAGCAGCCAATGCCGCAGCCGCTGCATCGCCACCTTGGTCGAGCACCGACCGAGCAGCCTCGGCAGCTTTCACACACCCATCCGAATGGGCGTGCGGGGATGCCGCGCCGCCGTGCGTCATAATTGCGTACTTCATGTCAGGACTCGCGGGGCAGGGGAGGAACCTGGGACGTGCGTTCTTTGCCCCAGTAAATGACTTGCTTCCAGACAGCCGTGACGTCGTCCGCGAAGATCACGACGAGATCGCCAGGTTTGGCCATGCCCATCGCTAGATCGATCGCGTCTTTTTCGTCCGTGCGTTGGAAAATGTTTTCATCGCTGAGGCCGGCTTCACGCGCGCCTTCGGCCAAAAGCGACGAGATCTCGCCAGCTTTGCGACCTCGGCGCACGTTGTCCTCTTTCGGCACCACGATGTTGAACGCGCGACCCGCTTCACGTCCCACCGCGCGAATGTCCTCGTCACGGCGATCGCCCGCGGCCATCAAGACGCCGATTGTGCGCTCGCGGCGCATACCCAAAACGAACTCCGCCATTTTCGACATCGCCGCTGCGTTGTGCCCGTAGTCGACGATGACCCGGAAAGGATGCTCGTCGAACACGTTGCAGCGTCCAGGTGCTTGGAAAAATGATGTCGTAAACGTGCGTAAACCCTGGCGAATATGCTCGAGGCTCACGCCCATCGAGTAGCCGATCGCGGCTGCTGCGAGCGCGTTCTCGACGTTGAACTTCGCTTTGCCTTCGAACGTGGCGGGCACGAGGTGCGTCCATGTGAGCGGGATGTGTCGGTCTCCGTCGTAGATCGTGATCATCTCGCCGTTGACGCCTTGTTCGAGCACGACCGCGCGTCCGCCTTCACGCACGTGTTTCCGCACGACGTCGTTTGTCGGAGAACGCGAGAAATACATGACGCGTCCGCCTGCTTTTTCCGCCATGGCGCGCGTGTGCTCGTCGTCCGCGTTGAGAACGCTCGTGCCGCCGTCGCGAACGACTTCGACGATGAGGCGCTTCACGTAGGCGAGATCCTCCACGGTTTCGATGCCGCCGAGGCCCAAGTGATCGCCCGATACGTTGAGCACCGCGCCGACGTCGCATTTGTCCCAGCCGAGGCCTTCGCGAAGGATACCTCCGCGTGCCGTTTCGAGGACCGCTGCTTCGACGGTGGGATCGGTGAGCACGACGCGTGCACTCCACGGCCCCGTCATGTCGCCTTTCAAGATGCGTTCGCCATCGATGTAGATGCCATCGGTCGTCGTCAAACCCGTGCGTTTGCCGCTCATTTTGAGGATGTGCGCGACCATGCGGCTCGTGGTGGTTTTGCCGTTTGTCCCGGTGATCGCCGCCATCGGAATACGTGCCGGTACGCCGGGCGGAAAGAGCATGTCGACAACGGGTGCCGCAACGTTCCTTGGTGTTCCAACGGTTGGTGCCACGTGCATGCGGAAGCCGGGAGCCGCGTTGACTTCGACGATGACCCCTCCGTGCTCGCGGCAACTCTTCGAAATGTCGGGGCAAATGAGATCGATACCCGAGACGTCGAGCCCGACGACTTTGGCGGCGCGGATCGAAATATCGAGGTTGTCCGGGTGAATCACGTCGGTGCGATCGATCGCGGTGCCACCGGTCGACAAATTGCCCGTGGAGCGCAGGGCAAACATCTGGCCTGCTGGCAACACGGTATCGAGCGTGTGGTTGGCTTGTGCGAGCAGGCGTTCGGCTTGGTGATCGATCTCGATACGCGTAAGCACTTTTTCGTGACCAACACCGCGTCGTGGATCCGTATTCACCAGATCGACGAGTTGCTTGATGGTCCGTTCGCCGTCGCCCACGACATGTCCAGGCACACGTTCCGACACGGCGACGACTTCGCCGTTCACGACGAGCACACGATGATCCTTGCCGTGTTGGAACGTCTCGACGAGGACGTAACTCGATAGATCGTAGGCTTTGGTAAACGCGTCGCGTACGGCGTCTGCCGTCGTCAAATCGAGCGCTACGCCGCGACCATGGGAAAGGTCCATGGGTTTGACCACGACGGGGTAACCGATTCGTTCGGCGATCTCGACGGCTTCGTCCGCGGAATACGCGCGTTCTTGGCGCGGTACGGGCAAACCGGCACGTTCGAGTAATGAATTCGTGAGCTGTTTGTCTTGGGCGATCTCGACGGCGATGTGCCGCGTTTCGCTCGTGACTGTCGCCTGGATCCGCTTTTGATAGGTGCCCCAACCAAATTGCACGAGGCTCTGCTTGTTGAGCCGCATCGTGGGAATGCCGCGACGTTTGGCTTCTTCGACGAGGCTTCGTGTCGACGGACCGAGCGCCATACGTTCAGCAAGGCGCGCCAAGCTGTCGACTTCCGGTTGAAGTTCGATAGTCGCGAGTTTGTCAACAAAACCTTCGGGCAACAGGCCACGCAAATACCGGATCGCAATTTCTCCCGCGCGCCGTCCGACCGACTCGTCTTCGAAGCTGTACACGACGTGGTAGACGCCTTCGCGATGCGCGGTGCGCGTCTTGCCGTAGGTCACGGGCGTACCGG
>JANORL010000400.1:0-6375 GCA_031415295.1 Polyangiaceae bacterium
GTTTGCAACAGATTGACGCACCATTGCACCTCACCCCCCAACCGGCCCTCACCCCCCACCCATCACCTTCATCGCCGCTGTCCTCGGATCCCCGAAGAAAATCGAATCCACGTGCTCCATAATATCGGCGCTCACGTCCAAAAAGTTCCGCTTGTTCTCAATCGGAATCAGCGCACGCTTTGCCCCGTTATCCATCGCCACCTGCAATGGCTCTGTCAGCGATCGTAATGGCTTGATGTTCCCCTGAACGCTCATGTCGCCCAGAATCAGCAGTGCGGGGCTTACTGGCGCTTTCCTCATTGCAGAATAACACGCGACGAAAAACGCCACGCCCAATTCAGCCTCAACGCGATTGCCCAGCAGGTCAATCACCTCGACGTGAAAGTCCGACGTATCCAGATCCCGCGCTACGCCCAGATCGCTCTTTTTCGCCTGAAGGTAACCAAATGCCCGCTGCACGGACTCCTTCATCGCGCCCGCAATTCCGCCAGCAAGCTTCAGCTTCCCCATGCCGCTCGAGATAGATACTTCCATGCGGTACAACCCTACCGTGCCTTCGGACGTCACGCCCGCCGCATACACCGTGCCCGGCGCGAGTGGGTCCGTCGAAATCAAATCGCGTCCACCTTGCTCCGGTACCCCGACAAACTTTTCCTCACCGCTCGCCTGATGCGTGTAGCTAAACGACGTGTGGTAATACTCGAACGAACCCATTTTCTTGAGTTGCTCTTTCACGCGTCGCCGTCCTTCAAGCGCCAATTCCAATAGCTCGGCCAATTCGCCTTCCGTTACTTCACCGTGCGGATAGAGAATCTTCATCAGCCCCGAAACCGTCTTACGTACGCCTTTGCGATCGCGTGCGTTCAAGTGCGCGCCAAGTGAGAAATGCCGGTCGATGACTTCGGTGAAGTTGTGCTTGCGTAATTCGCGAAGCGCTTCGGCTAGGTAATCCACGACGAACCCATAATGATTCGTAAATAGATCGTTGTGCATCTTCGGTATCTCCCAGCCAGGAAGATAAAAATGCAACCGATCGATAAATGCCATGTCGTCACGAATGATGTCCGGCATCGGTGCAAAGAGATGCCCCGTTTGTACCATCACGTCGATCGGCTGGTTCGTATTGCCAAACATCGCGATACTCGCGTCCCCCGTCATCGCTTCCTGACCGCGCTGGAACGTGCCGGATTCGCAATACGTCTTCATGGTCGTAATGACTTCTTTCGGCATTTTCTGCAAATCCGCCACTTCGTCAAAACCGACGAAATCCCAGATTTGCACCATGCCCTTTTGCCGCCCCGACATGTGCCCGAAAAGATTGGCCACCGTCGTTCCACCCGTCAAAAGCGCGGAGTAGGGCGAAACCTCCTGCACCACGTAACTCTTGCCCGTTCCACGAGGTCCCAGCTCGACCAAATTGTAATTGCGTTCCGCCAGCGGGATCAAGCGCACCAGAAAAAGCATCTTCAAGCGCCGCGACATCTCATTCGGTTCGTACCCCATGCTCCGCAACATCAGGTCGAGCCATTCGTCCGTCGTGAATTCGCGACGAACTCGGCGATACTCTTCCAAATCGAACGTGGCAATTTGAATCGGCGTGAGCTTATCGATCCAAAACGGGTTTTTCCCACGTGATTCCTCGTCGTATTCGAACCGCATGTCCACTTGCGCCCAAACGCCACCCATTACGAGCCGCTCGTAGTCGCGTACGTAATGCTCGGGGACATGCACGTTCTTGTGCCCAAAATTCGCCAGCTCGGCCCAATAATCCGAATCGACGATCCGCACCTTTACCTTGTCGATAAACGTGTGCCGTCCGCGATCCTTGACCTTCGCCTGCGCCTTCATCGATTCATCTGCGCGAATGTAATTGTTCGCCAGCGTGTCGTGCACGACTTGCATGCCCATTTGAATGGACATTTCGTCCGACGATGCGCAATACTTGCCCAGCAAAAACTCGAGCACGAACACCGGCACGTTCGCGCCGACCTTGACCTTTCGCACCAGATCTTTCCGGACAACTTTGCCCGCAAACAATCGATTGGCTTTATCGTCCAAGGCGTCACGTGTAGGAGTAGCAAATTGATTCATGTTCACAATCCGAGTTTGACCGGAATTTCCGCCGGTGATCGATAAAGTTCTGCGTCCGTGACGGGATCCTGAATCACGACGCGTAATGACGAAACGCTGTCGTCCGTCAACATGAAGCCAATAGCAATGGGCGTATTTGGTTCGAGCGTAACGCATCCAGTCGCGCGATCAAGCTCCGCTCCAATTGCCATCCCCGCAAAGCCCACCTGTCGACCCGCAGACATCAATACAGGACGAACGACCATCGTCGTTGCTCCGCCAAGCGTCAACTGCTGTGCGCCCAGCACAATCATTGCGCTTGTCGAACGAGTGGTGAGCGATGCGGGTAGCGACGTTGCTGTCACAAGGCCAGCCGGAGGGCGCGCCGATTCGCGCACTTTTGTCCGCACCGTGATGACCGGGACAATCATTTCTTGGAGCGATGTCCCCCCGTGGTAAAACGACAAATCACCACCCGCTCGGAACACACCTGAGCCTGTGGGAAAGACAAACTCCAAGTCGGACGCGTACCCGAGCTCCGCCGCACTTACGCGAATACATCCAGGAGGCGTCGCGCCACCTCGACCCATCCAACATCGACGATGCAAATCGACCGTATCGCCTCCAGGAGCGTCCGTACGCATGGATTCGTCGCGGTCCGATGCGAAAAACAAATGCCCGTGATCGGCACTCACCACCGCATGTTCCACGCCCGCCGTCGCCAGCTTCCGAATCGCCCGCGCAAGATTATCAATAACCGTATCCATTACCTGTCGAGCGTGAATCGTAAAACCTGCCTCGCCCGCGTGGTCAATCTCTTGCGAACGAACCACGACAACTTGCGCCTTGTCAATCTTTTTTGCGAGTTTCGATGCGGAAAGGCTCAAAAGCTCGTCGAGCGAAACATCCACGAGGTTCGGAACGCGCGCCGTGGCAAACTTTTTTCTTGCTGCAAGATCACCAAGAAAAGCGTCATCGATGCGCACGCCCAGGGTTTTCCCTTGGGCCACAACGCTAAAGCTCTTCGAAGCTCCTGGTTGAAGTGCCGCCATGCCAATTGTCGTAATGCTCGGCAATGCCGTCACGGCGTGCTTAACCGATACCTCCGAACTTTTCGGCAAACGCTCGGACAACTCCACGCCCATTTCATACCGCATGGCGTCCACCAGGAAATACGCCACCGGCTTCGGCCGTTCCGCAACGACTTCGCTCCATACGTGCGTTTGGTGAAGCGACGACGATGCCGAATAACGCGCCTTTCCGAGTGCCTTGGTAAAACCTTCGGCCATCGAATGCAAAGCGTCTTCATACGCGCGACGAACGACCCCGAGCGCCCGCTCTTCCGGCTCGTCATCCAAGTTTGTTACCCATGCTTCGAGCCGTCGCTGCGCTTGATCCAAACGATACCAATCATTCGTATAAGCGTCGATCCACGCATTCACATCGGCACCGACTTTTTGCGTAATGGCATCGCGCACAGAAAAGGCCAAGCGTCCCAATTCTGCCATCCGCCGGCACGCTTCCCATTGCGCTTTGCGCCCCACATCCCGGTCGAGCCAAAAACTATGCTCGCGTTCGCCCACAATTCTCACCGCGACGTCAAACTGCTTGTCCGCAATGAGTTCCCCGCAATATCGCAGCAACGCGCGTTCTTCAAAACGAAACGTATCAATGGCCCCGAGCGCGCCTGGTGGCAGCTTCGCCCCAGCCAAACCCAGTTCTTTCTCGACGCGATCCGCCAAGTCCGCATACGCATCGGGGAAACCCCCGCGAAGACGACGCGTGAAATCTCGCAACGTTGCCGCGTCCTCTTTGGTTTTCGGCGTGGGCACTCCATCCAGACACGAAGGAGCTGCGCACGTTAAATCGCTCCGGAATTCACCCGATAGCACATAACGCAAAGTCACCGCACGTTGTTTGGCAAGCGCCGCGTTTTCATCGAGCATCAAGCCAAGCTGCGATCGCACGAGTTTTTCCAATTCTCGTTTCGCCCCCTTGTGCTCGACTTCAACATCTCGCATATCGCTCACGAGCCATGCAGCGAGCAACCCTTCCGGGTCGCGCATTTCGTGATAGATACTCCGCAAAATCGAAGGCACTTCGTTCGACGACGTATTCGAGCAAGCAATCGCGAGGTCTTCGTAGGTCACATTCCGGTCGAACGGGAGCATTTCATCGACCGTGCCGAGCGTGTATTTTTGGAGCAATACGTGTTTCGCGAGTTGCTTGAGTTGCGGTTCCCAAGTCGTACCTGCTTTTTCCAGCTCCATGAGCACGGAGCCATCACGATCTCGTTCGCAGCCGGGCAAATACATCAACACGCGTGCCGGTACATCACCGCAGACGTGCGGCTCGACAAACGCGCGCACTTCAAACATCGAGCCCGCGTATTCCGCAACAAACGTCGGTTGTCCTTCGATAGGAATCGCGACGAGATCGGCGTTCACTCGAGGGCCACCACGCATTTCTGCGACAAACGGAGCGAATTCGTTCCGTGGATCGTACCAAACGACGACCTTGCGTTGCTTGAGTTTGTCCGCGAGTTGTTTGGCGACGTAGTCGTGAAGTGGGTGCATTACTTGTCTCCACGCACGAGTAATTTCTGGCGGCGCATCTCACGGGCGATGAAGGGCGCATGACGCTGCAGGTAGCTCAGAGAGATCCCTTCGTTGTCCGGCCCTTTTCGGTAGTCCTCCGCATACTTTTCGCGAGCTTTCAAGCATCCTCCCAGATTGAGTCCCAAAGTCGTGATCGTTTCGTCCACTTGTTTGATAACGGCTTCGGTCTTCGCTTCTGGTCCAGGTTTGACTTGATACTCGACGAACTCGAGCGCAAACAGGCCATCCAGCATGTTGCAAGGATCGATGGCCAAGTGGAAATCATTCTTTTTGCTGTTTATCAATGCACATGCCAGCCGATAATTCGACCACTCGTAGACCTGATCCCATTTTTTCGATTTCGGAACGACATGATCGACAGAGGGACTGCCGGTACCGTGTGGGATATACAGGCACAGATATGCACAGATATGCTTGTACGACGTCAACATGTCGGGAAGAACCTCGCGCCAAAGCGGTGGGAACTCCTCCGATGGAATCGCGTCGCGACTCTTGAAAAACGTCGTGCGTTTCGGACCAGGCCGCTTCTCGGTCGGCGTTTCGCCCACCAATTCAGCAATGGCGCGAAGCCCCTTCTCTTTCACGCGGGTGTCGAAATCGCTTGGAGCGTCGGCGAGTTTAACCGGAATCATATAGAGGCTCCGAGCGTCTCCATGAAATATCCCCAGCGAACCCAGAACGGATCAATGTCCGGCATGCCTGCGCGCAGCAGCTCTTCATTGATGGCACGCGCCTCTGCTACCGTGGGGGACGGTTGTCGCAACAATGCCCGCGCCTTATCGATAGCTGTTTCCGCTTCCAAGGACCGCGCGCTCTTCAAATCGAATGCGTTACTCGTCAACCAATTCGATACATCTCCGTGGCGAACGAAGTCGCGCTTTCGTAAATGCACACTTGGCGGATCGCCATCGAAATCGAGATCGAACCAAGCGTCTTGATCCTGGTCGAAGAATGGCTCCGCAGAAGCCAACACGAGTGGCGAGTGCGTTGCGGCGATCAGTTGTATCGTCGCGTTTTCGTGCAGAGTCTGTGTCACATTTAGCAAAGATCGCAAAATGGATCTCTGCCAGCGCGGGTGAAGATGGCTTTCGATTTCATCGAAAAGCATAACAATTCGCGTCGTGGGCTCCTCACCGAGCTGTCGCGACGCAATCAGATGTTCCCGCCACGCCCAGGACAGCATATAAGCAAGCGCCGTGATCCTTCGGACGCCCACCGACGCGTACAGAATTGGCACATCCTGCCCGTAGTTCATTTGAATGACCGGTATGTCGCGCGCATCGTTGATATTTAGTCGTCCGAACGTGCGTGCAACGACTACACCACTGGCATCCGTGCCGGACGACGTGAGCAATTGCAGGACAGCAGCCATTCGTTCGGCATCCAAGCCCTGTTCGCGAATCCATGATGCCCAATCATCCAGGAGCCCCTTGCACACACGCGTCGGCTTTCCATCAATGGGAATAGAAAGGCCATCCCAAACTTCTTGCGGCGAAAAGACAAAACCGGGCAATCGATCCTGGACGTCGACTTTGCCTTTTGTCCGCCAATAGTTTCTCGCCGGATCCCACACGGAAAAACCGCCATCGGAATGCGCATAGATGACGAGCCCAGGATTCCACGGCCGCCCAGCTTTACCCGTCCACGCCTGATCGCGCGCAACGTACGTGCTCTTGTATTCGACGCT
>JANORL010000401.1:0-11654 GCA_031415295.1 Polyangiaceae bacterium
GACGCTTGTCGTTTGATCATTCGCCCCTCGAGCGTTGCAAACACAATGGCGGCCGCGTCGATTTCGATAGCCGCATCATCCGGCGTGGTCGCTTCAAGCGCTTCCCGCACCTCGTGCATTGCAAACAGTTCCGTCAACACGATGAGCGACTTTTCAGTGTATTGCTTGGCAAGCTCGTTTTTTGTGGCATCTCCATTCGCCGATTTGCCTATGGCCAGACCCTGCGCAATCATCGTTTTCGGAGAACGCTTCTTCGCCTCGACACCTGCACTGAATTCAATCTCCATGGCGACGAGCTTTTGGCCAATGACGGTATTCGCTGCAGTCGCGGCTTCCAACCCTATCCAGTCAAACGCCACGGCCATTTCCGCGGCCTTCGTGATGTCTTGATTAAATTGCCATGCATAATCGATGGGCCCCGTCTTGTACGTACCCTCGAAAAACGTACTCGGCTGCGATGTAACATCGCTTCCACCAGCACCCCCCGATCCGCCAGAGTTGCATTCCGCGGCGAGCGGATCGTAACAGGGGGCATTCTTGGGGGTTTCCGTACAGGCGCTACAAGCTACAGCGACCGAAAGAAGGCCAACAAAAGCCGCAACGACGCCCGCAACATTACTTGATTCGCTCATGACTCCTCCAGAATTTCGTCTTGTTGGCTCCTTACCCCTGTTGAAAATGCAAGTCAATAACATTTTCAACAAGTGACGAATCGTCATGTTTGTTCACATGGGTTTACATGTCGCAGACGCAAGGTTGGGGGAGGGGGAGCGGGAACCGTGTCACTTTGAAAAGTGCCTGGCACCTTTCCCACCCTTGAAAAGTGCCTGGCACCTTTGGAGGACCGGCACCTTTGGAGGACCGCACCTTTGGAGGACCCCTCTTTGAAAAGTGCCTGGCACCTTTCAAAAGGGCCACCCTTCAAAAGTGCTTGGCACCGGCACCTTTCCAAAGTGGGCACCCTTGAAAAGTGCCTGGCACCTTGGGATGGCCCCCTTGGGATGGCCCGGACGATGTCATTGCACGAGTTTCGTAAGGTCGATCATTTCGTCCACGTCCGGGACGACAATGAGATCGCAGCGACGGTTTTTCTGCTGCCCGTCCTTTGACGCATTGTTTGCCACCGGGTCAGTATCCCCAAAACCCGCGGCGCTCCAATGTTGTCGCGGCAATGCTCCGCCCTTGCCAATCAAAAAGAGCAGCACCGACCGCGCTCGCATCAGCGATAGACCCCAATTGTCAAGATAAGGGCCGCCCTGGAGGGGCTGATTGTCTGTGTGACCAGCGACCTGGTAATCGCGGTCGGCAAGCGATTTGTCATTCTTGACCACCGCGGCGACCTTCTTCAGGATCTCTTCACCCTCTTTTTTCAGCTCCACTTTGCCGGTATCGAAAAGCACATCGCCTGGGAGCGAAATCACCATACGGTTGCGCCGAATGCTCACCGCAAGTCCGAGCTTCGTCAGTTCGTCCAACTTCTTGCGGAGCAAATCGAAACGTGCCTTGATTTGCTCGAGTTGTCTTGCGCGCGCCTTGTATTCAGCCAGGGCCTTGTCCTTGTCTTCGAGCGTCGAACTCATCTTTTTTACGTCGGCCCCGGCATCCTGGAGGCCTTTTTCGAGGTCCGCGACCCGTTGTTTGGCCGCAGCGAGTTCTTTCTCCAGCTCGGCATTCTTCTTTTCAAGGTCGGCCTGCCGCGTCGTGCTGGAAGACGCGAGGTCGTTGTACTTGCCCAGCTGAGCCCTCCATTCATCCTCGGAATGCCCACAACCCACAATGAGCGAGGTGAACAGGAGCGGAACGACCAGAAAACGCTGATTCATGGGAAAATCTCCATACGTGCAAGGCGGAACGCGAATAAACCAGGCTCGGTTCATAATCGCGGAACCGATCTTATTCACTCTTGCTCAGCTCAACGTCGAAATCCAGGAGATTGACGAGTTACCAAAGGCGGAAGCGTGCCGAAATTGTGGACGTAATGTTAAACATGTAAAACTCACTCCAAATTGCTCCGTATTTCGTGTTCGACGTCCGGGACGGAATACGGGCAGCTTATTGCCGAATTTCACGATTGATATGAAACGCCAGATGATCTTGATTGGGACGTCGGAGCAATCGAGCAGATCGTCCGATTCATTTCAGCCGATGGGAATCATCGATTCGAAGACGGTACGAGCGTTCTCGCAAATGAATCCGTCGTCGATCAATCTTCCTCGAGCAGTGCCCGCCGTCAGACGTTTTGTGTTTCGTCTTCTTCGTCTGCTGCGCCATCGTCGACGTGGGCGTTGTCTTTCACGGTCGTACGATCTGTATCTCCAAAAAGCGACGGCCCATCGTCCGCGCCATGTTCCGCGACAAACACTTCGGCAAGCTCCACCAGGGCTGCGATTTTCTATTCTCGGATCGACCCGTACACCGTGAGCGCCATCGTGCGACCACGCACCCACACCCACACGTCGCGGTGGTGCGCGGCACGAGCTCGACAGTTCGTTTGCAAAGGAAATTTCGAAGAGTGCGCTGACGTGATGCCAACCATCTTCCGGTCGTGTGACCGAAAAATGTTTGTCTTGCATTGCCCGGGAAAACTATTTTGGTACGGTACCATCGCGAACGTTTGTCGTTGGCGGGTGCAGGAAGGATATGCCTTCGGCTGCGCGTTCGAGGGTGATGACGATGCACATTGTCGCATGACGATGCGGCCTTTTTGCGCTGCGGAGGGTATGGCGTACGATAGCGGTGACGCCTTGTCGGATGACGAGAACCTTGGTGCTGTGCAAATTTGACGGCGAGACTCAATCAAAGAGGACAAACCTCGTGCGTGTCTTCACATTCGGTATCGTGCATGTCCAGATAGACGAGCGCGCTTACCCCGCTAGTCGGAGATTTGTCGAACAAGAGTTTGAGCCGCTGTAGCGACTCGGGGAGATTGGGACAGGAGACTGTTCTCGCGGTACGCACACACATTCCGTCATTCTCGGGCACGCCATCGAAAAGTAGCTTGATACTTCCCTCGTCTCCGGGACCGCCGATGATTCCGATTGGAATCACCAAATCATTACGCTTTCCCAACAGGGGCCATACTTCCTCCAAGGGTATCTCGAGCGCGGTTCCCGCCGCCAACTTCCAAAGCCGACAGTCGGGCGTTGTCCCGTCAGCCTCGCACTTGGTTACCAACTGGCCGTTCACCCGGCACGTTTTTGATGTTGCACACCATCCGTTCAAAAAGAAACCGGCGTCACACGGGTACTCTGGGCAGTTGTGGCAGTCGGATTGCAGAAGGCCAACCAGACCGATTCCTAAGAATTGCATTCGTCCAAATTTCATGAGAAGCCTCGTCTGCAGTGTATGGCCGTTCGACGACGGTGTACAATGATGTCGCGGAACCGGCATACGTCAAATCTTGCCATGCAACAACCTGCGAGCGAACGCGCTTGACAAACATACAAATGGCTGCTCTTCTCCCGTGTTGAACGTCAAATTGTCCCTCACCATGTAAATTTTATTGGCATCGGAGGTTGGAGATTATGCGGCGATATACTGCACTCGTGCTTGGAGCGCTGAGCACGATTGGATGTGAGAAAAAAAACAATATTGACGACGAGGTGATCAGCACGGTCGAGCAAGCCATCAACAATGGCACCATTGACTCTGCAAATCAGTTTCCCGCGGTCGTGGCTATCGCAGGAGAAGGGAGCAGGGCGCCCTTCTGCACGGGCACACTCGTAACACCACGCTGGATACTCACCGCAGCCCATTGTTTCGTCGGCAGTTGGGACGACCCTGCCGCGGCGCTCGGAGTGGACATTGATGTTGATGTTATTTTCGGCGTGGATCCGGCAACTTCAGTGGTTGTGGGCACCCACCGACGTGATGCTAGTGGCCCAATCCTCGTTAGAACCGCTCCTCTCGACAATCTCCCGTTCGATGCCTACAGTGCCGCCGACATCGCATTGATTCGTCTCGACACGCCTATTCGGCCATTCCAGGCACTTCCGCTACACCCCTCCTTTAACGAAAGCGATTGCGGAAGCTCGTTCACGGGTACCATTGTTGGATACTCCGGTGTTCCCGCGTTCTGTCCCGATCCGCCGGAGATCAAGCGTGATTTCGATTCCGCAAGCGGTTGGGATCTGACACAAGCCAACAACGGAGGATACTACGCTAACCATTGGTTCTTTCCACCGCTCCCCATACCTCCCCTTTGGTGCGCGACATATGATGGTCCCGGCCACGGTGATTCAGGAGGACCCCTCATCCGTGACGACAACGGCGCATTGTGCGGTGTCGCTGGTTCCTATGCCCCTATTCCTCCTGTGATTGAGGTAAGGTATTCCGCCATCAACTCCACCGGGTTTGGCGGTGTCTTCGAGGGCAATGCCGATTGGATTCGTGATCGAATCGTGGATCAATTTGGGCGGTTCGAAGGCGAGTGCGAACCGCTTACGCCATTCAACGATCCGGATGGCGACAAGATCCCGTCAACTTGCGATTCGTGTCCCACAGTGTTCAACCCGGAACAACTGACGATGGATGACGACCTCGACAAAGACGGGCACGGTGACGCCTGCGATTTTTGCCCATTTCTGCCAGTCATCGATCAAACGGCGAACTGCAACATCGAGACGGAACTCGCCTATGCCTATCCAACACGAACGGCACCACCAATCTTGAATGGGGAAGAGGCCGATTTCGAGCAGGCGAAAGCCGATTTTCTCGCGGCATTCAAACCGGATGCATGTGATACCAACCCTTGCCCGCGTCTAGGTTTTCTCAATGAACCGAGCAAGGTTTACGAGCAACTACCTGTGCTAGAGGCGGCAAACCTGCCCAATCCGGGCCTCACGTGTCTCCACGGTCCTCCTTGTGAATGGCAAGTCCACAACACGATTTCGCTGGTGCCCCATCCAATAGATCCATTATTCAACGCGCTGCCTGTGGGTGTGACGGGGTACTCGGGTGCTACGGGCCTACGCTGGTGCGAATGCGATCCGGAAGTTGACACCACGTTATTGAAGGGTCGGGTTGCTTGCCGAACCGATCAGATGTTCGGCTGTCGCGTAAAAGCGATGGACTACAACGACATTAACTCCAATTGGAAGCCCATCGTGACTCAACGCGACGCTGGCTGGGATTCGCCATCAGGCTCGTTTGCGCCAGGGAAAGACATCAAGCGCGAATTCCAACTTATTTTTTCGAGACTGGGAACTCCCGCTACGACCACTACCGTTTGGGATTTTCTTAATTTGGGTTCGCCGTACGTGAAAGTGGACACCATCAATCCGATACCCAAGTTCTTTCAAGTTCACGGCATGTTGTGGGCTCACGTTGCCTCCATCCCGCCGAGCATTCCCATCCCCACCCCATCCCAGTTGCAAAAATTCAGCAATACGTACCAAGCAGGAAACGCCAACGCCGAAGTCGTCGGTACGAGCGCAATACCCGTTATGGTCGAAACAGATTTCAAAAACATCTGCTCGGATTGCCCAGAGGGCATTACGGATATCTTCGTTACGACAGATTATCCCTACATCTACCGGGTTACCATCGCGGGACTCGATCCAGTTATACATAAGTCGCCAGAAATTCCACTCATTTATGAAGGGATTGCCGCCGGCACGCTGAAATTCCTGGTTGCAGAAGAACCGATTGGACGTCTCGCGCAGGCAACGCTACCCGGTGAATTCATTCTTCGAGGCGTGACCCTTGATGCCCTGGGTGCGCCGGACGTCGCACTCGGTAGCATTGCGTTGGATCAGCCGCTAAGCGCCGCCCCGCGTACACAGGCGCAAATTACAACCACGTCCACCACCGAACCGATTCTCAATCATCAAGAAGCCATGCTTCTCAGTGGCTCCCAAGGGTACGTTTTCGTCGTTGGGGGTACTATCAATGGCAACGCCAATGGCGCGTCCAATGATTCGGCCTGGATGCGCAAGGTGAATCCAGGTGGCATTGCTGGGCCATGGGCGCGAATCGTGGTACCGATGGCCGAAAGACCTGGGAAAATCCTTGCGGCGACATATCGGATGGACGATCGTTCGGTCTATCTCCTCGATAAAAAGAATGGGACAATTCGACTTCGGCGTTGGGAACCCTTTGTTCGCCGTCCAGATGGTGATGTCATTCGAGTTCTTGCGTCATGGCCATCGTCATGGAACGCATACGATCGTTTCTGGCTTTCTCCGGGGGCCGAAGGAGATCTGCTTGTAACGGCCACACGTACACAAGGCGGTGGACCCTTGCAATCGAGTTTCGTACACCTGGACGTGGCGAAGAATGGGCAATTGTATAATCTTAGCGCCGCTCATCGTGCGAAAAAAACATTGACGAAACCGGCGTTGACATCTCGCGGCGTTACCAGAAGCATTCCCCACACTTCCGGAGCACGTCTCGACATGTTTTACCTGTCCGACTTTGGGGTGAATCCCCCCGCGTATCTGCCCACGTTGGAGTAACGCATGCTCATGCCCATTCGAACGTTTCGAAGTCTTGGCTGTACCGCGTTCTTCGTACTCTGCGGCTGCGACGACGCGCCACTGTTCCCGAATCCGCCGCATCCACGCCCGCCGGAACCACCACCCTACGACGCGGGTAACCCCCCGCCGATAGCGACTCCGGATGCAGGCGACTGCGCACCCGCCCTTGATTCTTCCAATTGGCCCGCAGATGCGGACGCATGCTGGCGACGCGCGTTGTGGGCAACGACGTGTCTTGTCGAAATTGCAGATCATCCGGAAGTTGCCGTGCCTCCACTCGTTTGGGGTGCGTGCCCGGAGGGCTCTGCTGCAGGTTGCGAAGCACTTGTGGTGAATTGGTCCGCACCAAACAAGCCCGTGGCACCTTTGCAAGTCTTGGCAACAGGAAACGGCTACCGAGTCGGAGCATATGAAGGTTGGCCAGATGGCGAGAAACGAATTGCATTGTTCGATGAACTTGGACAACCGTTCGTCGCATATCGAACCAAGTGCACGCCGGTAAGATCATTGCTGACTGCCAATCGCTGGTGGTTTGGCGTGCAAGAATTCGGACCGTCGATATACACGATAAACTCTTATACGGATTGGGCGAATCCGACAGTCATACCCGTTGAGCACATGTCCCAGGGCCAATCCGCAGACGATGATTTGCTTGCGCTTTGGGTCATCGATGGCCGAACCAACCTCATCTACGATCGTTTGTCTGGGAAATCCTATAAGCTCAGTGCGCCTGTACCAGATACGGGCGGCGGATACGCTGAACCGTTCGTCGTCAACGGAAACGCGATCGTGCGGTATTACCCTTTCTTCGAAAAACCCGAAGCATGGATATGGACGCGCGCCAAGAAAATTGCCGAACCGCTCATCCAACCCACGCCGGAAATTATTTCGGATTTTCGCAGCGATGGGAAAACGCTGATTTGGGTGCAAAATCCCCCAAAACCCGTCGAAGGACAAGGAGACTATCCACCTGGAAATCTCTGGACGAGCCCATTTGCTACGACCAAAGAAGATCTAAAACCGACCATGCTTCGCCCAGTTCCGATCGTCGGTGAATCCGGTGCCGGGGGCGGACATTATGCGTTTTACTCCGCTGATAAGCATATTCACGTCTATCGACTCGCCGACGCCCGCCATTGGGACTTCGCCCTCTCGCCGGGCATGGGGCCGATGTTCGGCATGAGTTTCATCGACGAGAAGTACGTCTGGTTCAACACGCGTCTGGGCGAATATCGGCAGCCGATCAGCACACTGGGCCCAGGCGATTCGGCTCCGTGAAATCGCTGCATCGCAACGCGCCGCAGCCATCTTGGGACCACTTTTCAAAAGTGCCTGCACCTTGGGAAGGTCGGCGTGAGGTTGCGCTGGGCCTCGATTTTAGGTGGTGGGAACGTGCGTCCGAACGTCCCGAGATGGCCCGCATCGAAGAACTGCTCGGCTTTCACCCGCTAGATCTGCTCCGACGCCTTCTCACGCGCGAGCGGTGATCGCTCTCATGTGGCGTCTTCTTCGTCTGCTGCGCCATCGTCGACGTGGGCGTTGTCTTTCACGGTCGTACGATCTGTATCTCCAAAAAGCGACGGCCCATCGTCCGCGCCATGTTCCGCGACAAACACTTCGGCAAGCTCCACGAGGGCTGCGATTTTCTGTTCTCGGATCGACCCGTACACCGTGAGCGCCATGGTGCGACCACGCACCCACACCCACACGTCGCCATGTTCGCGAATCAGTTGGCGCAAGTCGCGCGACAGCCACTTGCCGATCGCTTTTGCAAACGTCGCGTCGGCTTCCACGAGGTACGTCGAGAAAAACTCGGGGTCTTTGCGAAACTCGATGCCCGTGTTGGGAACGTGGCTCTTCTCATCGAGCAACGGAAGTGGTCTTGCCGTGAACGTCGGACCTGGTTTGGCGAGACGCACCAACACGGTTTGATGATCGCTGCCGCCTTCGAGATCACTGGTGACGAACCGAGCATACGCGACTTTCGCGGCTAGTTCGTACTGACCAACCACTCGACCTTCACCGATCTCTTCGATGACTTCCGCAAAGTCAGAGGACAGCTTCGCGACGGGTTTAGGACGTGTGTCCTTGATGTTTTTCTTCTTGTCGCTCGTCGCCGCATCACGAAGCTGAGGCTGTTTTCCTCTCCAAACGGTGTCGTCGGCTTCCTTTTTCTTACCGTCGCCCGCAGCTCTTGTCTTCTTTTGGAGCGCCGCGCGACGCGCACCAAGCCGCTCGCGCCAAGCCTCGATCTGCTGCAAAACACGTTGATCGACCTTGCCCGTGAGCACGAAGACGAGCCCGGCCGCGATGGGTCCAATGATCCACAGCCACCACATGGGGCGCGAGCCTAGTCGTTTCGAAAGGTCTTGCCCATGGTCTGTTGAAGCGTGTTCCGTTAGGCTCGCCATCGGCATCAATGCTCGGCTCGTACCTCTACTGGATCACCTCGGCTGCCCTCGTTCTCTGTCTCTTCGTGTCGTACATGCGACGGCAAACGATCAGGGAACTTGCGGAGGCACGAAAGAAACTGCTCGACGAACGCGCTGAGCGTGAGCAGCTGTGTGCGGACCTCGTGCATCTTCGAAGCACGACAGAGAAGGATCTCGCGGCTTCGAAGAAGCAAGCCACCGATGCGAAAACCGCGTCGACTGAACTGGAACAGCAGAAGTCCACGCTTGCGGAAGAGCGTGAAACGCTTCGTGCCGAGATCGAAAAAACACGTCTCGAACTCGCAGATCGTACGGCCGCGGAAGAATCTGCAAAGAAGAAGATCGCTGAACTCGAAGCGGGCATCGAGGCGAGTCGCAGTGGTGCCCAAGCGAGCCAGGACAAACTTGGCGAGTTGACTCGTGATGTGCAAGCGGCGCGTTCCAAAGTCGAAACACTCGACAAGAAGCTCGAAGGTGAAACGCGTTTGCGCAAGGTTGCGGAAGACGAACGTAATGCGGCGAAGGCGACGCTGACGACGCTCGAAAGCAAGCACCGCGAAGCGGAACGCGTGAAAGCTGTTCAAGCGGACGCGTTTGCGAAAGAAGTGCAAACGTTGCGTGATGCGTCGGCGGCGCTCGAAGCGCAGCTCGCGCGAACGAAGGATGTCGCGACGACTGCGCAAGAAGAATTGGCGGCGGAGCGTTCGAAAGTCCAAACGCCAGCGGTGGGCGCGGTGGACGTGCTCGCAGCGATCGATGCGGATCCGATTTTGAATCGTGGCCAAAAGGAGACGATTCGCATCACGTACAACCAATTCACGGCCAAGCGACGCGCGTTGTAATGTTTGGATCCTCAAATATGATGACCACCACGCTCCCCTCCTTGATTGGCGTCATTCATCTTCCACCACTTGCAGGTAGCCCTCGATGGGCCGGTCAAATTGGCTTGGCGGAAGAACAAGCATTTCGCGAAACGCAATTTCTCACGATGTGCGGATTCGATGGGATTATCATTGAAAACTTTGGCGATGCGCCTTTTTTTCCGGGTGCCGTCGAACCGATTACCATTGCGGCGATGACCATGTGCCTCCGAGCGGCGCGTGAAGCAGCGAAAAACATGTTTTTGGGCGTAAACGTTTTACGAAACGATGCCGATGCGGCGCTCGCCATTGCCGTGGTTACGAATGCCGACATGATTCGTATCAACGTGCATACCGGCGCTCGCGTGACCGACCAAGGTCTCGTCGAAGGCTCGGCGCACCGTACATTGCGTAATCGCCGAGCGCTGGGTGCGGATCGGGTCAAACTATTTTGCGACGTTGATGTCAAACATTCTGCGCCTTTGGCCGCTCGCCCCATTGCAGAAGAAGCGCATGACACGGCAGATAGAGGTTTGGCCGACGCGTTGCTCGTGACGGGAAGTGGAACGGGTCGAGCTGCGTCTGGCGATGATCTCGAAGCCGTTTGTTGTGCATCGAGCGTTCCGGTGTATGTTGCCAGTGGGGTTACGATCGACGCATTGCCCGCGTTACGATCTGCCCACGGTTTTATTGTTGGATCGGCATTACGTAGCAACGGGCGTGCGGGTGAACCGATTGATCACGACGCGGCGGCCCGCTTTGCGGATGCCTTCCGCGCCATACGCGCCTAATAAGCGGCATTCACGTGACATTCTTCCGCCGGGTACCTCGATCCATTTTTCCTGGACCATCGGGCGTTTTTTTATTTCGACTTACCTTGTTGGCACTCGTGATTCGCCTCGTCTGGAACCTGGCAATTCATCCTCCCGGCGAATTCATTACTTCCGATATGCGCTCGTATTGGAATCAATCGAGTGCCATGTTGAGCGCGCCATTTCATAAAGACGGGTCGGCCATCTTTTTTCCTTATGGAACCGCCGCATTGTTGACGATGGTTCGCGCCATTTTTGGTCAAACCAATCATATCGCGTTGGCAATCGTGTACGCGGGTTTGGGAACCTTGCTCGTTCCGCTCGTTTATTACCTTGCCGAACGTTTGACCAAAACGTACCATTTGCCCCGTATTGCCGCCCTCGTGACGTGTTTTTATTATCCCTTCATTTCGTTTGGCGGGTACTACTTGAGCGAGTTGCCGTTTGCGGTGTGCGTGACGGCTGCGGCATTGTGTTCTTTGCGGCTTGCGGATCGAGGTGGGGCACGTGAATCGTTTTGGTTTGGCAGCGCGATGGCTGTAGGGGCGACATTTCGCCCTCAGATACTTGTCGCGATTCCTCTCGTTTTCGTACTGTGGTTGTTTCGACGAAAGTTCTGGCCTGCGTGGCGTGCGGGGAATTGGTTACGTTTGGCCCTTCCCATTCTGCTCGTTTCCACGATTTCCGTGGCCCGTTTTCAACATCACACCGGGCGTTTGGGTTTCATTTCGGGAAATGCTTCGCTCAATTATGCATTTGGGCGTTGTCATGCGCTCACCATCGAGGCGAGTGCGCCTGGCTATTTTGCCTCTTTCAGCCCACCGCCGCTAGGATATCTCGACTGGCGAGAAAAACACCAACACGACTCGTTTATTCGTCTCGATCCCGCATTGGAAAACAAGCTGACTGTGCGTGGGACCATGTGGACGCCGGCGAACTTCGAGCGCCTCACGCGTCGGTGTATCGCGACGACGGGGTATGCAAAACAAGTTCGTTATGCCGTCGTGCATGTCATCATGCTTTGGGGATTCAACAACGCGTGGCCCGATTCTTCAACCGATTTTTACCGCTATG
>JANORL010000402.1:0-4151 GCA_031415295.1 Polyangiaceae bacterium
ACGGCGCTCGTATTGCCAGCAACGGGACAAACAAGGACATGATGGGGTTCGTCATCGCTAATGACGTGCTCCAAAACGAACTGGCCCCTGCCCTCGCCAACGGGAAACCTCAAGAACTCGGCCTCATCTATTACCGATTCGATCAACTGCAACCGTACGGCACCGACCGAGCACGTGTGCGTATTCTCTCGGATGTCTCGCCCGGAGCCAATGGAACGTCTTGTTCGATTGCGGGGCAATGCATGAGCGGTTTCTGCGTCGACAGCGTTTGTTGCGATGCCGCCTGCACGAGCACATGCCAGGCATGTTCGGCGGTGAAAAAAGGGGGGGGCACCAATGGCGTTTGCGGAACGATCGCCGGGGATACAGACCCTGACAACGAGTGTACCGATCAGGGTGCAACCTCGTGCGGGACGAGCGGGAATTGCAATGGTGCTGCCGCCTGCAAACTTTACGCGAGCGGAACGAGCTGCGGGGCGACTTGCACTGGTACTTCGGTTCAACCCAAAACATGTGACGGTGCCGGAACGTGCACGAACAACGGCGCTCCGATGAACTGCTCGCCGTACAACTGTGCCAATAGTGCATGCAATACGATGTGCATGTCGAGCGCCGATTGCGCGAATGGTTTTTCGTGTACGGGTGGCGTCTGTATGGGTCTGTTCGGAAACGGAGCGATATGCATGAATGCGACGGATTGCCAATCCGGTTTCTGCGTCGATGGCGTTTGTTGCAATACGGCCTGCACCACCTTATGCCAGGCGTGTTCCGCGGGCAAAAAGGGCGCGGGCGCCGATGGAACGTGTGGGCCCGTTTCGACGGGTGTCGATCCGGACAACGAATGCGTGCAGGATGCCGCCGGCACGTGTGGCAAGACGGGTCAATGTAATGGTTCCGGCGCATGCCAGCTTTATGCATCGGGTGCTTCGTGCGGTAGTCCCATTTGTCAAGGAAACGTGCTGAAAGCGCAGACGTGTGACGGCGTCGGCTCCTGCATTCCGTCGGCGATGGGTCAAGATTGCGCACCGTACGCATGCACAAACGGCGCTTGCCAAGGTGCTTGTACCACGAACGCGCAATGTTCAGGCGGATTCGTGTGCTCGATGGGCCAATGCGTCATGCCTATTTCAAACGGCGGGATGTGCATGACAGGAGCGCAATGCGCGTCGGGCAATTGCGTCGACGGCGTCTGTTGCAACACGGCGTGCATTGGGCTCTGCCAAGCGTGTACGGTGACGAAAAAGGGCAATGGCACGGATGGCATATGCGGCCCGGTTGTTCTGGGCAACGATTTCGACAACGAATGCATGCAGCAAGCATCCGCTAGCTGCGGACAAACGGGTTCCTGCGACGGTGCAGGCGCTTGTCAGCTTTATGCACAAGGCACCTCGTGTGGCACGAGCACCTGTCAAGGTACGGTCGTCACCGGCCAGATCTGCAATGGCATGGGACAATGCGTGACCGACACAATGGGACAAAACTGCTCGCCATACGTGTGTTCTGGCGGCACATGCAAGAATCCGTGCGCCAACTCCAATGAATGCGTTGGCGGGTACGTCTGCACCGCGGGCGCTTGTCAACCTGCGGGATCCCCAGGAGCGCCTTGCACCAATGCCGCGGAATGCGGATCGGGCTTCTGCGTGGATAGCGTGTGTTGCGATGCGCTTTGCAATGGCGGATGCCAAGCATGTTCCACGGCGAAAAAGGGTCAGGGTTCGGATGGAACGTGCGGCCCAATCAAGAATGGGACCGATCCAGACAGCGAATGTGCCGCGCAACCACCCACCACGTGTGGTCAAAATGGGCAATGCAACGGTGCAAGCGCATGCGCGAAATACGCAGTCGGTACCGAATGCGCTGCCGGCATGTGCAGCGGAACGAATCAAACAAGCGCTTCGCAATGCGACGGCGTGGGCATGTGTGTCGTCGGGTCGCAAACGATGTGTGTTGCCGGATATGGATGTGACGGGACGAAGTGCGCGACGAGCTGCACGACGAACAGTCAATGCGCTCCCGGTTATGAATGCGAGCCCGTCATGCAATGGTGTGTCCAGAGCATGGGCACCGGCGGCAATGGTGGCGCAGCAGGAGCCGGCGGCAATGCGGGAGCTGGCGGCGCGGCAACCGGTGGCAATGGTGGAAGTGGTGGCAATGGTGGCGCAGCTACCGGTGGCAATGCAGGTACCGGCGGCAAAGGCGGCAGCGGAGGCGCGGCCACGGGCGGTATGGCGGGCGCTGGCGGCGGGGACACGGGCGGCGCTGGCGGCCGTCCGACGACGGATGATGGCGGGTGCGGATGCCGAACGGTTTCCGACACCAACGACGGCAATGCTCTCAGCATTCTCGTCATGCTCTCGGCTGCAACGGCAATGCGCCGACGCCGTCACGCTCGTTAAGACCTAATTCACAAATCCAGCACGATGACGTTGTCCGTGGAATTCGTTTCCGCGGGCAACGCGCAACAAATGAGCGCCTCATCGGTTTGTCGAGGCGCTGCGGGCGGAAAGGCATACGTCACCTCCCCCTTCAGCACCCGCGTCTTGCACGTCCCACACGAACCACCGCGGCAACTCGAATCGGGTCGAATTCCTTGCGATTCGGCCATTTCGAGCAACGTCGCGCCCCCAGGTTCCCACAATGCTGCTTTTTCGGATTTGGCAAAACGCACGAGTACGGAAGCCGTCGCTGGGCTTGGCAACGGCGGCGCCGTCGTTTTGAACTGATCAGGCTTACGCTTTAATGCAGATGGTCCAAACGCTTCGGAAAAAATCCGATCATCGGGGATACGCATTTCCCGCAGCCCATCATACAAGCCCTGAATCATTGCTGCAGGACCACAGAGGTAAAAATCGTAATCGTCGAACGGCAAAACGCGTCGCAGCAGCGCTAGATCGATATGCCCAGCGTGTTCACCGGGTGGACCGCTCGTTTCGCTGGGTCCACTCACCACTTGCACAACGCGCACCGCTTCTCGCGCGGATTTCGCAAGGTCCGCAATTTCCGTATCGAATGGACGTTCGGCTCGCGTACGCGAAACATGCAAAAACCACGTCGGTCGGATACGACGCGTGCGTAAACCCTCGTAAACGACGTGTCGCAACATGGCCAGCATCGGCGTAATTCCAACACCGCCGGAGATCAAAACAAGGGGGCGCTTTTCTCGCGCATCCACAGTGAAACAGCCCGCCGGAGCTTTGGCTTCTATGATATGCCCGACCGCGACTTGGTCATGCAAATGCTGCGAAATCACCCCTTGACGCTTGACCGAAATTCTGAAAGTGCCATCCGACGGTGCCGTCGAAATGGTATACGTACGTAATACAGTATTCGTTTCTTGCGGAAGACGAAACCGAAGAGGAAGGTGTTGTCCCGCTTGGAAAATGGGCAATCCGGCATCGTCCGCGGGTTCGAGGTAAAACGATCGAATCGTCTGACTCTCGGTGACGACTTGCACCACACGAAACGGTCGAAAGGTTTGTCGCAACGCTTCGGCACGAGTCCGCTGCTCGGCTTCCTCCCACGACCCAGTCATGAGAGAATTGGGCGAAAACGCGCCGAATTGAAATCGAAGCGCCAGCGCGGAACGGCGACGAACCACCTTCTCGATGCGAAATCGCCAAATTCTTTCGGCGCCCTGAAACGTATCGACTTCGGGCCCTCCGAATACGATCTCGCCGCGACCCGAGAGTTGTAACACGTCACCCGTTTCAAAATCGACGAAGATGAGGCCAGCGCGAGAATTGACCAGCAAATTGCCCAACGTGTTGAAATGGAGATTCCCCGCAAAATCAGGAATCGAAAGCGAATCGTCCGCGACTCGAACAAATCCGGCTTTACCACCACGATGCGACACATCGACGGCACGACGCGCCGGATCCCCGTCCAAGTCTACGTAGCTAGCCACAAAAAACGTATCCGCTTTTTCGATCATGCTCCGAGCTTCATCGTCCAGCGTATTCGCCAGCTCGGCAACGGATTCCGGAACGGACCGCGGTTCTCGGGTAAACGAAAACTCGCGCGTCTGGATGTATTGCGGACAATTACCGAATGAATGTTCCACGCCAATTTCGAATCGCGCGCCATCGTTTTTCGTGATCCGCCCGTTCATTCGATTGCGACGCCGCGTCGATAATTCGATTCCCAAAAGACCC
>JANORL010000403.1:0-6377 GCA_031415295.1 Polyangiaceae bacterium
CCTGGCCGGGGAACAAGGCTGGGTCAAGACCGTACGCAAGATCCAACGCAAAGCGCCTGCCGGGAAGGGGCTGATTGGACAGAGCGAAACCGAGGTGGTGGTGTTGATGTTCGAGGTGGTCACCGAATATGCGGTGACGGCGGGTGTCGTATCGCAGCTCGACTCACCCCTCCCTGGGCCGGCGGATCTCGCGGCGATCGGGCTTTTCGCGATCGGGCTCTGCAAAGCCGGTGCTCTAGCGATTAGCGCGCTAAGTACTGCTACAGCGCCGGCGCCAACCTCACCGCCGCCGCCGCCACCGCCACCGCCACCGCCACGGAAGTATCCGAACCAGACATGTGAGGACGACGAGATGGGTCGTTTGGAAGCGTGGATGCACCCGATTTGCGACAAAGGGTTCGCTGCGACCTGCGGGGGTAAGGTCAACAAGAACGATCTTCCATTGATCCCCTGCTCGGCGATCAAGCTCAGCATCTTTCAAAGGCAGGCCTGCCTGGCGGCGCGATGGGTCGTTCAGGACAAGTGCTTTGGCGGTAAACCAGACGACAAGCACAAGAAGCCAATCGACGACCACCAGCAAGGGCTCGACAAGTGCGAAGCCCTAAAAATAAAAAACTGCGCCAAGGGCCACCCCATGGCAAACCTGTAAGGAAATCCATGTCTGACGCACTTCTCGAGGCCATTCAAACACGCGACGTCGATCGCCTGGCGCAGCTCCTCGCCGCTGGCGCGGATCCAAATGAAGGTGGCAAATCTCGCTACATCGAGGACCAAGACTTCCCATTGCAGGCTGCGATTGGTGAGCTCCAAGCCTACGGAGAAAACGACCATGGCAAACCGGAGCGTGCGGGACCGATCGATGCGATCGTGCTGCTCCTGCGCCATGGCGCCAGGGTCAAAGGTTGGGATGTGAACAACGAGAGGGATCCGCTCTTTCTTGCCGTGTTCAATAACCATATCGACGCGGTGCCGCTCCTGCTGGCGGCGGGCGCAGATCCCAACGTGCGCGACGATGAGGGTGATTCGCCTCTGCGTTTCTGCGCGGAGAAAGGCTATCTGGAAATGGCTCGGCTCCTCCTCCTCTGCGGTGCGACCAAAACCATCCATGAGGGAGGGGGGCCGGCGGGCATGAATGCCCTGGGGTACGCGGCAACCAGGCTCCATGTCGATATGGTGCGGCTCCTCCTCGCCCATGGTGCAGATCCGCTTGTCGGAGACGCAGATGACATCACGGTGTTCAGGCGACTCCAGTTCACGGTTAACCTAGGTCGTGTCCCCAAGGATCCCGCCACCCAGGAGCGTCTTCGCGAGATTCGCCAGTTGCTTGGCGAGCCCCCTGCGTAGTGCTTTGTTTCAAAACATCGAGCAGTGAATCCCGGTTGGAAAAGGTGCCAGGCACTTTTCTGGTTGGCACTTTTCTGGTTAGAAAATGCCAGTAACAAAATTCTCACCGCCTTCCGCCATATGAAAAATGCCAGTGACAAAATTCTCACCACCTTCCGCCATACGTAAAATGCCAGTGACAAAATTCTCACCACCTTCCGCCATACGTAAAATGCCAGTGACAAAATTCTCACCGCCTTCCGCCGGATGGTTTCGGGGCATGCGAATTTTCGCAAAGGTATCTATTTCGCTCTTGGCTGCCGATGAATCATTTGATAGCGAGAAGACAGTATGATCAACATAGAGAAATTCTTCGAAAATCATCTGTCCAATCGCCAAATCAGTGGCGAATAGCTGCGCCAATTCTCGGAAGACCACATCGGTAAGCTCGAGGCCATGTCCCCGCTTCCGGCCCATCTCGCTGCGCTTCTGACGCCGACGAAGACCGCTTTACTCGCCGAATTCACGGCACTGAAAAACACGTTTTCAATTGCTCGCGAGGCGGCAATTATCACTCGTTTTGGTGCGCTTCGCCAAACGCTCGACGACACCATTCTTATCGTCGCCCGCGAAGTACGCGAAGCCCAAGCCACCCAATCCGCAAAAGATGCCGCAATGGATGGCTTCGACCATTTCTTCAGTATAGGCGCCGACGTCACAGGCAGCCTCTTGCGCCTCGGCGGAATGCCCGAACAAGCTGCCAAGCTTTGCCCGTCCACACGACGCCCTGGACACACCGGCGCCGACGAAGAAACACCCGAACCCGCGGCAACACCGCCTGCAAACGGCTGATCACGCGTCGCAGTGGCGTGCGCAGCGGCCGCACGCGCGAGGTTTCATTGCGAAGTCGCGTCCCCAATGGCTGCGAAGGCGAGATGAGGCCGCAAAGTGGCGTTTGTAGGCACGACCGGGGCAATTCATCGACAACAACCCCCAAATCTTTCTTGACATGCGCTTGCAGAAAGCGTCCACTGCGGCGTCTGGGGTGGACGAACACCATCCTTCCACATCACAAAGGTATCGCGCCCGCATCCTCGAACGGCCAATATTTTATTTTGCATTGATTCGAGTAGAATCCGTCGCGGCACCGTCGCTAGAAAAGAATCACCTCATGAACATTGCACGCAAAACGACATCGATCCTTCTCCTTTGCATGGCGGCTTCTTGTTCGCCGGCCGCATCAGGTCCCGATGGAACGACGCCGAATGCGACTTCCGCACCATCAACGCCCGCCCCTTCCGCCGTCACGTCCGCTCAGGTTGCTCCTCCCGAAACCGCTGTTGCGGGTGGTCCGGAGGTTATTCTTCATGGAAAGAAACTCGCTATCAAGAGCGCGCTCGTTCATTCTTATGGCGGGCAAGAGCGCAAAATCACGCTATCGACCGCACCTCTCACGTGCGATCACATCAAGGCCCGGGCTCGGGGCACGGTTCCCAATGAGCAAACGATTGATCTCGCCATCGATCCGCCACTCCGTGGTGCGAAGGGTCAATCCATTGTGACATTTTCGTTTCCGATGCTCAAGGCATTCCCCATGACGCGGACAATCATTTCCGAGACCATAAAGCCATTGCCAGCGTCTGTTGGCGGGCAGCTCAAGACGCATATCGATCTTGATCACACGGAGCCGGATACAGAACAAGCCGGGGCCAAAGAATCCCTTCGTATCAAGGGAGAATTTGATTTAAAGGATTGCGGCGTTTTTCCGGCGAGTGAAAAAGGCGTCCCGGATCCGCAGACCAAGGTCAAGGTCGACGTGAATGGGGAGGAAATAGCCATACAGGGCGCGATTCTCGTGCCGTTTGAAAAAGAGTATCGCCTTATGCTCACCAGCGGGGCGAATGACTGCAATAGGGATTCGTTCTCGGATGTCGCTTTGGAGATTCGGTTGAGCCCTGGAGCGGTTTCCCCGAAATCGTTTATTCTGCTCGGGTCACGCCTTGTCGGTTCGTCGCAAAGTGACATCGAGAAGTCTATGAAGGGAATCAGCTTGAAGGTGCCGAAGGCGATCGGTTCTGCGGGGCAGAAGGTATCGTTATCGCTCAATGGAGCCATTACGCTCCCCTCCCGCGACGCAGAAGTAGCCGTTAAGGTTGCTGGCACAGTTTCCGCGCTGATCTGCGCGAAGTGACGCGCAATCCTTGGCACTTCCATACGGGATAAACATGAGCCGAATGCGTTTGCACGTACACGCGGAACCTGTTCACCAGAAAACGAATGATTCGTGGCGTTCGTGGAACGCGCGTGCCGAGGCGTCGGAGCACGAGCAACGGTCAAACCATCTATCGCTGTATCCGGCGGATTTTTGGAAAGGCAGTGGAACGCGTGCGTTCATGCCTTCGGCAGCGCCTATTCAACGCATTGACGCCGAGGCCGAGGCATCGGAGCGTTACCTCGACGATCTGGCGGTTACCGCGAAGCTCCTCGATAGCGGCAGCACGAAACCGGCATCGACGCATCGCAAACCACGCGGGAAGAAGAATGTCAGAAGCTGAGGCTCAGCCTTTGGCGTTCCGACGCTTCATTTTCACCTTATTGCGTCCTCGGTTCACCGCCGAACGAATCGTGTGCTTGCCAGTATCGCGAGCAATCTCGGCGGGCTCATCGCCCATTGGGAAGCGCGTCAATGCAAAACGATTGCTATTGTTCTCGACGGATGCCATATATTATGGGGGAATTGCGCAATAGTGGTATTGTCAGAAAAACCATTGCCAATGGGATCAACGTGACAACTTTTGATGGCATACAGGAAGCGAAGCACGCGCGAAAGCGGCGACCCAATCATACGCGTTGCTGCGTCTACTTCGGTCTAGCCTGCTTGCTCCACATTTTTCATTTTGGTTGCTCGCCCGCCGACGAATGCGACGGTCCGCACGTCGCCTGCGATGGCAATATTGCCGTCACGTGCGCATCCCGGCCCGTCAATGAATTGCAATCATATCTCGAACTTCGACGCGAACCGTGTGCAGAACGCTTTTGCCGCACGTCGAATGGCACTGCATTCTGCGCGCTCGATTCGACGGACGATTCCGATTGCCCCGTCGCGCATCGTGACAGTTACCAGGCGAGCGGTTGCGTTGGCGATGAATTGACGAGTTGGCGTTATGGTGCACGCATTTCAGCAGAGACGTGCGCCGACGGAACGACATGTCTCGCGCTCGATGGTGCGTGCAGTAGCGAAGCATATTGCGTTCCGGACACGAATCCCGAGCCGCTATGCGCCGGCGCATTCACGGGCTGCGTTGACGAACACATCATTGCGTATTGTCGTTGCGGATTTCAAATCGACGCGCACGGCTGCAAGAATCCTGGACCGCGATGCGTCATTGAGGACTCGGTGGCCGTATGCCGACCGTAAACGCCTTCATTGTTTACGGAGTCGCTGCCCACTCAGACTGCCCCGTTTCCTATCGACCACGACCGCCAAAGGACCCTTCCACGCGAATCTCGAGGGCATAAGGCCACGCAGGCGGAATCCTCCCGTTTTGGCGCGTTTTTCTTGTTCGTCGACGATGTACACGAGCGGTGAAATCAACACCAATTACCGGTCCGTTACGGAACGGCGGCTTCCCTGATGTTCTCCAGAATGTCGTCATGCTGTTCGCGGACAAACGATTAGATGTCGGTTGACAACAGCCGTTTTCGTCAATCGCTCGATGGCTTTGAGTCCACCAGAATGGCGTTCCATGAGGCTATGATGCCCAAAGAACGCTCACTCTCACGGTAAGCGCGAGCGCCCCCGAGCTCACTTCCTATGCGGTATGCGCCGATCGCGAATTTCATCCGGTAGGAGCCATTCGGACGAATCGGCGCATTTCATTGCAAGAGGCATGGTTACTTCGGCAGCTCGTTCTGGAGCCAGTTATCAATCTGAGCCCAGCCGACAGGCGCGGTAAAATGCCCGTTGAGTATATGCCCGCAGGATGGTATGATCGCCGTCGTCACGCTCGGTGCGCTCGTGTAGAGTGCCGCATCGGCCGCGGCGAATGACGCGGGTTGCATCACGTCGAGCTCGCCGAATTGGGTCAGCACCGGAACGTCGATTTCGTCGAGCCCAACCGGCGTGGGATCGCCGGAAAGGTTGAGCATACCGAGGAATTGCCCGCGCGTGATCGTGTCCGAGATGTTTGTATTGTCATAGTTGATGACCGCGGGGTCGGCCGTCGCCGCATTGTAGAAATACGTCGCGCGTAGCCAACCTGGGAGCAGGATATACGGCGCGCCAAGGAGCGGGCCAACGACGGCTGGATCGACCGGGACCGCATGCGGCGTGAAGACGAAGCCGGTGTTCACAAGCGCGTCGGCGTCGCCATACGTGCTCTGGACGAGACTGTTGACCAAGGAGCCAAAGGAGTGGCCGACCAGCGCAACGCGCGTGAAGGGCTCGTCGATCGTGCCTCCTTCCGTCCGGACATCGTTGAGGATCTGGTGCATGCTGTCGACCGTTTGCGTGAGGTCGGTGAAATCGCCATCAGGTCGGCTGCTCTCCCCCGTTCCAATCGAATCCAGCGCGAGAACAGCGTATTTCTCGTCGGCCATGTAGCGGGCATAGGAATAATCTTGTCCGTTGAACGACGGAATGTCCCAGTATTTGTGGGTGTACGAGGCCCCATGCACCAGCACCTGGAGCGTGCGGTGATTATAGCTACCCTTGTAGTAAAGATATCCGACAACGTTATAGGTGTTGCCATCGGCGAGGGTCACTGGAAAGACCAGCCGATCGACCTTGATGGAGTTGCCTGGATTCGCAGCGGCGGTCGACGATACCGTCAGAATGGATGTTGCGACCGTGGTCGCGAGGAATAGTGCACTCAGCATTTGCGGAAACGACTTCATGTATTGATCTCTTTCTTCTTTGATTGACTGACCCAGAAAAAAAAACGCAGCTCGTCGTGATGATAAGCGGTTAAAATCGCACGGCTCTGGGGCGCGTGTCAATGGTCAAGTGGCTAGATGTCGATCCCAGAAATCCGTGTGAGTTGCGTCTCGGAATG
>JANORL010000404.1:0-3564 GCA_031415295.1 Polyangiaceae bacterium
GCCAGGAAATTCCAATGGGAACGCGCACGCTCCTGCAACGATTCCGAAGATAACTCGTCAACGTTCACCATGTTTGGGCACGACAAACCATATTCGGAAGCCATGACCTGCGCATTCTCTTTGGGCGCTGCCGAGTTCACCTCGATAAATACGCTGGCCAATGGAGCATAACTGCGCAATTCGTCTTGGAGCTCGTCCGTCACGATATGACCAGTCCCCCGTTGCACCGCAAACCGCTGCACGTGGTCGGGAATCTGACTCGGATGACAATGCACTTCGAGCGTCGCTGCCGACGGATTCAGCGCTGTCAGCTCAGCCATGGTCATTTGACAGCTCGACGTACCCAACAGGATGCTTAGCCCCAACAGGATGCTTTGACGTAGGCGCATTGACATGAGGACAGGTCATCATTCGTGAATGACGGCGTCAAGGCTCATAACGCACCATGCCGAAGCAAATGCGTGGCACCCAACCGCGCCTTGCCGAAGCACTGACTGAGCCGGGATGAATCCCAACAACGCCGCGGAAACGTAACAGAAGCCGTGAACCCGATCGACCAACGATCTGCACGCCCACGATCTCGATGATAGACGCGGCATGTCGATTCGTGGCACTCTCGCCGAACTTCATGAAAGCTCTGCTCGTTGCTTCCGACTGTCCCACCGCTTTGGCGTTACGCGATGCGATCCACGCCTCGGGCATCGATATCGAGCTGGTCGCACCCGCAAACGTCACGGCAAAGTCCGCCGCGGGACACTCGCTCGTCGTGCTGTTTCCAAGTCGCGAATGTGCGGACGTCACCGCACTCGTCGCGGTGTGTGAACGTCTACGTGCCACGTTGGACCCGTGCAGCACGCTGCTCGTCGCGATCGCCCACGATACCGACCAACTCAATACGCTCGTCGATGCAGGTGCCGACGACTTCTTACTTTGGCCTGCCGAAACCGACAGCCTCAGCCGCCGTTTGGATATCTGTAAGTTGCGTATTTCCAGGCGCGAACGTGATGTGATTCGTGCGCAGCATCTCGTCGAAGCCCTGCGCGAGGCTGAACTTGGCGAACAACGCTTTCGTCATCTCGCCGAAAGCGCCAACGAAATCCTCACTCGCTGTTCTCGCGGCGGTATACGACTTTACGTGTCACCCGCATGTTGCCAGATGTTGGGATATGATCCAGACGAACTCATTGGTTCGTCGATTTTCGACGTCGTGCACCCTGCAGATGCCTCTGTCCTGAGGGAAACGCTCGATCAACTCGAAATGGGGGCAGACGTGGCTGGAGCGATCGTTCGGCATCAGCGCCGTGACGGAGATTTCGTTTGGCTCGAATTAAACTGCCGGCCCGTACGTGACCGAAATACGTGCGAAATCGAAGAACTCATTACGGTAGCTCGCGACATCACGGCACAAGTCCACATCGATCACGACAAACTCGAATCCGAGGGGCAATTCGAGCTTTTTGCTTCACGTGCACCCGTGGGTATCATCAAGATCGATAACTTTGGTAATTGTTTGTTCATCAATCCGCGCGCTTGCGAACTCATGGACACAACGCCGTCTCGAGCCGAAGGGCAAGGGTGGATGTCGCTGCTCGATGTGCGAGATTTCGCGACACTCGCGGAAAGCACGATTCAGAAGAACATCGACGAAAATACATATTCGTGGGAACTGGCCGTCCGCAGGCCGGATGGCGAAAAAACATGGGTCGCCATCAAGGCGACATCCACACGGGATCGTAGCGGACAGGGTACGGGGTACGTGGCCACCATCATCGACGTCACCCGTGAACAACGAGCGCGACAAGAGTTGCTGGCCAGCGAGGAACGGTTTCGAACGATCGTCGAACGAATCACGGAGATGGTTTGTCGTTGTCTCCCCGATGGAACCTTGACGTACGTCAATGAAGCATATTGTCGCACGTTCGGCCAAACTCCAGAGGATCTCATTGGCAAGAGTTGCGTGCTTTTGTCATTGCCGGAAAGCCGGGCGCTGTTCGATCAAATGATTGTATCATTGTCCCCAGCGCAGCCTGTGGCGACGAGTATTCATCGCGTCGTATTACCCAACGGCGAGGTCCGCTGGCAGGAATGGTACGATCGCGGCACGTTCGATGACGAAGGACGGCTCGTCGAAGTCGTCGGATCCGGTCGAGACATCACAGAACGACGGACACTCGAGCAAAAGCTTGCCGATGCGGGTAACTTCCTCCGCGATGTACTCGACGCTGTGCCCGATCCGATTTCCGTGGAAGACGACGTCAATTTCGTGATGGTCAATCGTTCGTTTGCTGAATTGGTCGGGCGCGTGCGGGAGGGTATCGTTGGTTATCCGGTGGTTTTGGTTCGACCCGACGCCAATGGCCAGAATGCAGGTACGTGGCCCGCCGTTTCCGACGAACACGAAATCACGTGGTCAACCGCCGATGGTCAACTCCGTTCGCTCTTCGAAAAACGTGCCGTACTCGAGGACCGCAAAGGTCATCGCGTGCTCGTGTCGGTGATGCGCGACGTTACCGAACGCAAGCGTTATGAGGCGCAGCTTGCGCTTACCGAACGGCTGGCATCTCTAGGGACGCTCGCGGCAGGCATTGCGCACGAAATCAACAATCCGCTTTCGTATGTCATTGGCAACATTGCTTTCGCCATCGATAGCCTCCACCCGAGTCGTTTGTCGCCGGATTCGCCGCAATTGGAAGAAATCCGCAATGCTTTGAGCGAATCGCGTGAAGGTGCGGAGCGGATCGCGTGCATCGTGCGTGACGTCAAAGTTTTCTCGCGCGCTGACCGCGATACCTTGAACCTCGTCGAACCATGCAAGGTCGTCGAGGCGTCGTTACGCATGGTGCAAAGCAATCTCGAACGTCGCGCGACGATTGTCCAGGAAATCCTCGAAGTCCCGCGTGTTTTGGCGAATGAATCCCGCTTGACTCAAGTCGTGGTCAACTTGCTCATGAATGCACTCCAAGCGCTTCCTGAGCGGCCAGCGACCGAGAATCTCATTACGATTGCCATTCGTGTGGAACGTCGGAACGTCGTCTTGGAAGTGCGTGACAATGGGGAAGGCATTCCACCGGACAATCTGCGGCGTATTTTTGATCCGTTTTTCACGACGAAATCCGTGGGCGAAGGCATGGGCCTCGGTTTGTCCATCTGCAATAGTATCATCAACGCCCACAGTGGCCGCATCGACGTCGTCAGTAAGGTTGGAGTCGGCAGCGCGTTTCGCATCATCATTCCCGCGGCGGCGCTGCCCAAAAGTATCAAACGCCTCACCCCCTAACCCCCTCTCCAACTCCGCATTGCTTCGCAATGCTGCGTGGAGAGTCCCGACGAGGTGTTCGCCTCACCCACCAGAGATGAAAGCGGATCACAACGATCTTCGGGGGATTGGGGGGCGTAGCCCCATAGGCGTTAAGATAGAATGAGCGCGGTGTCTCAGCTCTGTGCCCTCACGCACCTCACCCCCCCAGCCCCCCTCTCCAACTTCGCGCCTACGGCGCTACGTGGAGAGGGGGGAGCCGGAAAAAACAAGGCTCTTTTCCCCCTCTCCAACTCCGCATTGCTTTG
>JANORL010000405.1:0-2268 GCA_031415295.1 Polyangiaceae bacterium
ACGCTTACGCATGAGCAGGTCGCGGCGCTCGCGAGCAATCCGCAGCTCGTTGGGCTGCTGCAAGGGTTGGCGATGTTGGCTGGTGTAAAAAGGAATACGCGCTAAGCTGAGAAAAGAAGATCGAAAAAAGACGCAAAGACACAGAGACGCAAGGAGAGATTTTCTGTAGTCTCATTTTCGCGTGGTAGTGTCTTTGCGTCAAATTTTCCCATCGATTTGAGCTACAGTTAGCGTATGGAGGCAAATGGAGGCGAGCGCTCCGACATGTGAATCGCTCACTGCGCTGGGATCAGACCTACGGCGTCAATTTCATTAAAAGTTGACACCTTGTCCGAAGCGACGTCGATGCGCACTCCGGAAATGGGCGAACAGGTCTTCGTCGAGACGGAAAGGACATGTGCGCATGGGCCAAAGCCCCCCATCATCGGCATAATCTCATACACGACGTGGTCACCGTCCGCTGCCGCCACGGTGATTTTCGAGATGGCTCCTGGATTGAACGTTTCGAACACCCAAACGGATTCAGCAACGACGGGCGTCGAGAAACCCACTATGATGAACTCGTTGGGTTTGTCTTGCATGCTCTGCGCCCACGCGTTGGGCATATCGCCTGAGCTGGGGTAGACATTGGGAGCGCCGAGCGCTTGTTTGGCGCCGTAATTCTCAGGGCCGTATTCGGTCGAGAAACTGTCGACTTTATCAGCCCAGACAGTGTTCGCCGGGGCCATGACGACATTGACGACGTCCGTGTCCACTCCACCTTTGCACCGCATAGTGGGATCCACCTTATCGACGACTTCGGAGTTGTCGCAAACCGGGTCGCCGCCGCTACCGCTGCTGTTCGTAGTACTACTCGTTCCACCTGTGCCGCCCTCGCCTGCGGAGCCGCCGCTACCTGCGGTTCCGGTCGAAGTGGTGCCATTGCTGGGCCCGTCCCCGCAACCGGCGACGGTAACCAATGCGACGATGATGCTGCCGATGAATGTGTATTTCATAGGATTTCCCTTTTCAAATCGCCAGTGCATGCCTTAGCGATTTGCATTTTCACCCAAGAGTTGCCGCGAGTATTCGATATTCACGCTCGCCAAACGAATGGTCGAATGGCGATTCGCGCAGCTTCAACCGCCTCCAGGAATAAACCCCTTCTGTTCGGAAGGAGGAGATACAATGTCATAGATTGAGCCCTCCAATCCGAAGGTGAGCACGAATCTGGGACCACTCAAGCCGGCGACGTCACCACTGAAGATTGGCAAAGTGGCCGAAACTCGGAGTGCATTGAGCCTAAGAAGCACCGAGCCTTCGAAGCCATGAAATAAGGTTGCATTGGAGTTGATCGCTGCTGCAATCAACGCAGGGTTGTCGGCACTGATCGATCGCAACGCATAGCCCACATCGAATACCAATTGTATGGATTGATCCGGCAGCTTGGCCAGTCTGGTAATATCCAAGATATAGGACGCAGAAGCTCCGACATTAAACTGCGTCACATCGAATCGCTGCGAAAGAGGTTCTGTCGTACCCATAGGGGGATTAGGCGTTGTGGTTTCCCAGGTAGAACCGGACGCGTTCAAATAGAATCTCGGCCCCAAACCTCGCAATAAGTTGCTGCGTACGTCGAACCAAAACGAATTCGGCGACGTATTGGGAATGAGTATGGATCGGCCATATGCGGCGTCTCCTACGGGGGCCTTCATTTCACGCGCGGTGCCGGTGACATACATTGCGCGTACAAGGAAGTATTGTGTCTCGAAATCCAGTCCTACGGCACCTGTGCTCGAAGTCCCGGAAGTTGCTTCATTCTGCGACAAATTGGCGAATCGAATCGCAGCATCCCCCAGCACCGAAACGCGCCGCAATTTGATACCAGAATCTTGCGTGGGTGCCGCCGACTGTACAGCCTGATTTGGCGCTGAGTGCGAACCCTGCTGAGGTACCTCCGTTGCGGTTTGCGTTGGTGGCGTCGCGGCAGATCCATCATTTGGCGTCCCTGCATTGGGGGTATCTATCGTTGGGGTCGTGTTATTTGGTATCACCGTTTCAGCAGTCGTTGTCGAGGTCGTAGGCTGTGCCCACGCTTGGCTACTGAAGGCGAGAGCCATTGAAACAGAAAATATGCACGCACGCATTGCTTGCTCCTTGCCGAGATCCAATGATTATGACGAGACAATCGAGTGTTCGAGACCATATTGCGTGCCGAACAGGAAATCAGCAATACCACTCGAGACGTATTCGCCCGAGAATCGGTTCGTCCAATCCATCCCCTGCAAT
>JANORL010000406.1:0-8910 GCA_031415295.1 Polyangiaceae bacterium
AGTAAAAGGCGGCAAATGGTTCAGCTTGATGGACAAGGTGTACGCGCCGACAAACCTTGAAGCAGCCTGGAAACGGGGCAAGCGAAACAAGGGAGCGGCGGGAGTCGACGGGCAAAGCGTGGAGCAGTTTGCTGCGCAAGCTGAGTCGAGTTTGAAGTGGCTTCATGAGGAAGTACGAGAGGGAAGCTATAGGCCGCATAGGCGTTAAGATAAGATTCCTTCATGCGATTTCGTCGCCCCGCGCGGGGTTAACACCCCGCGCTACACGTTGAAAAGTCCCTCACTGCCGTTCGGGACTGGCCTTGTAGGATTTGAATCATTATCGAGAATTCTCGACGATTTTGTAAATGATGCCATTTCTCTCAATACACAATGACGTCAGTCCGAGCGCGGTAGCGCGAGCGACTTCTTGATGTGTAGCGCGGGGTTTTAACCCCGCGCGTGCGTGCGTGCGTGCGGACAGAGCTTATCTTAACGCCTATGGGGGCCGGGGGTGAGGCGCATCGGCCAAACCGTATGTGCCACCCAATGAGACGACTGCGCCAAACCCATTGCAGTTGCCATTGTTTGGTAAGGATTTCGAGGAACAGCAAGCCAACGTCAGTCGGGCTCGTCGCAAGCCTTGGGCATGGTTGCTCCGGCACGTATTCGCGATAGACATCAACGTTTGCCAAAGTGCGCAGGACGAATGAAGTGGCGTCAAGTGGCATTGACGGCCGACGCGATACGAGAGGGTTTGGCACGGGCGGGTTTGTCGGCAAGGGGACCTCCGAAAGGCAACAGAGCGCCCTTGGGACAGCTCTCGCTGCCGTTTCCGAAGAAACGTCGCACCTGAGAAAGAGCGACGCGTCTTGCGTGAGATAACGCTCGTATTTGCCAGCGTCGATGCACACGTGTGTCTGCGGGTCGAGAAAAATCGACGCCGACAAACGCTGACGAGCCGGGACCGAGCACGCGTGGCATCCGTATGTGCGCAGATGCACAGGAACCGACCAATGACGCGTGACGACGTAAACGCGTCAAGTGCGAAATTGCCACTTTGTTTGGACTAGGCACTCCGTATCGGCAATCGATGTCGACCATTTCGATGCCATCGTTGTGGCTGGCGGACAATCGCCGATGTTCTCGTTCGAATCGGCAACGGATCTCCATACGAAGTTCGCCGCATTTTATGATGCTGGCAAGATTGCCGCGGCGCTTTGTCATGGTGTCGCCATTCTCAAATATGCAAAGTCTGCGCATGGCGAACTCATTGCCAAAGGAAAAACAGTAACGGGATTTGCGAACGTTGAAGAAGACTTTGCCGACGAAGCCGTCTGGGGAATGAATCTGATGCCCCGGGACAAACACTTGATGCCTTGGCGCATCGAGGATGAACTGAAGCGACTCGGAGCGAATTACGTGCAATCGGGGCTTTGGCGCGGATTTGCCATTCGCGATGGAAACCTCGTGACGGGACAGCAGAACTTTTCCGGCGCGGAAACGGCACGCGTTGTGATCGAGGCCTTGTGATGCCGCGCATCACGCGGTGGCTTGCAAAATGGATATACCCGCAAAAGAGGAGCGACTAAACATGGAAGAACGATTGCGAGGGTTATGCCATTGTGGCACAATTTCCCTCACGGTGCCGAAGGAAACGTTTGGCATTGTGGCCTGTCATTGCGACGATTGTCAGAAGTTTCATGGCAATTTCTTTGCGATGCTGGTGGTCGATCGTGATGCCGTCATTTGGGAGGGCGAAAGCGAAAAGAAAATCACGTCGTATGCATCGTCGTCGAAGGCGCGTCGCAGTTTTTGTTCACAATGCGGCAGTCGTTTGACGAAGGATCCAGGCGCAGGCCCAAAGACCCTCGTTTCCGTGGGACTTTTTGGTCCAGCCCTTGATCGACGCATCAAAAAACACGTCTACACTGAAAACAAACCTTCCTGGTACGACCTGCCTCCAATAGACGCGGAAAACGCCCAACCATAAGCAGGGCGTGCGCCCGTTTCCCGAAGGTTCGACGTAAAGGTCTAACCACTTTTCCTGACAAAGGTTGAGCGCGAAGCGCTCAACCGGTCGACAAACCAGATGCGAATTTCCAGACATTCCTCCACGGCGGAGAAAAGAGCGCGCGGCATCGTCGGTCGTGAATCTTAAAGGTTCCATTTCTTTCGCAGTTGCATTATCATCTCTCCCCGTGCTCGGTACCGTTTTGGATCAGAGATACCGCATCGTTCGCCAACTGGGTCAAGGTGGCATGGGGACCGTGTATGCGGCTGAGGAAATAAGTACGGGACAAACGGTAGCGGTCAAGATAATCGACCCCCGTCTGCTGGAAGCAAGTGCGGACAGTGTGCGTCGTTTTCGCCGGGAATCGCGTACCGCAAGCGCGATCAAGAGCGACCACATCGTTCGCATTCTCGACTCTGGTTCCGATGAAAATCAGAATCACCCCTACATCGTCATGGAGTTGCTCGAAGGGGAGGATTTGCAGCAAATCATCGATCGAGTCGGTCCGTTGCCGCCAGAGACGGTCGTGTGCATCGGAGTCCAAGCCTTGCGAGGTCTACAGGCTGCTCACGCAGCGCGGATCATTCACCGGGACATCAAACCGTCGAACATCTTTTTGGCTCGCCAACCCGGTGGCACGCGTATTGTCAAGCTTTTGGATTTTGGTATCGCGAAAATGCAGTCCGATCCCGCCAAAGCGATGCATTCTGCCGGAATGACTGCCACGGGCGACTTGCTCGGTTCGCCGCTTTACATGTCGCCCGAGCAAGTGATGAGCACGAAAGACGTCGATGCGCGTAGTGATTTGTGGTCGCTCGGCAGCGTCCTTTATTGTGCGCTTACGGGATACGCGCCGCATGTCGAAAGCAGTGCCGCCGTTGGTCGGCTCCTCGTCACGATTTGTAGCAAACCGATTCCGCCTTTACGCGAGCGTGCGTCGTGGGTGCCTGAAGCTCTTGAGAGCGCGATTGCCCCAGCACTCGAAAGGGTACACACACAACGTTATCCAACAGCGATGGCGATGCTTGATGCGCTGCTGCCGCATATGCCCGAAGGAACCACGTTGCGTGATGAGATTTTGGTCACTGCGAATACAGGCGAGCATGTGATCGTCCGGCCGGTGATTGGCGGGCTTGCAGAAGCTGGAGGCGATGGGCCGACACTACCGGCCGATAACGTTGATGCGTTGGCCGGGACGGGACATGCGTTGGCCGGGACGGGGCATGCATTGGCCGGGACAAACTCGGTTCAGACTCGTTCGGCATTGCCGAGCAAACGGTGGCTTGTTTTGCCAGCCGTTGCTTTGCTGGTGGGAATTCCGATTGCGTTGGGATTCAGTTCGAAAAAAAATACGGAAACGATCGCGCCGAGTTCTTCGGCAAACCTTGCCGCGACATCGAGTGCGGTGCCGTCGACAAACGTATCCGCTCTTGTGCGCACACCACTTGCCGACGCTTCGGCTGCGCCTGAAGGCACGGCTTCCATTGCTCCGTCGGCATCCAGTGCAACAGTGTCAATGAAGCCAATTGCCTCGGCGCGGGTCAAGAGCGTTCCTGCCCCGGCAACGGAATCCACGCAGAAAAAAGAAACGTCCACGCATTCTGCATCGACGAGCGATCCGCTCTTCGAACGTAATGCCAAGGGAGAATGACCTTTGCTCCGTAAACTGTTGTGTACAGGTTTGGCGGCGTTATGGGGTTTTCCAGGGATTGCGTGGGGCCAAACGCCCACGTCTGATTCACCATCCCAGTCGTCGAATGTTTCTTCTGTAGCTCCAGTGGCCGATCCCGTTCCGGCTCCGGATCCGAAGGCCCAAGCGCTTGAGAGATTCGAACGCGGCGTCACGCTTTTCGATACTGGATCGTTTGAAGTTGCGTTGACGGAATTCCTCGAAGCGCGTCGATTGTATCCACTACGTTCGGCGACCGCGAATGCCGTCGTATGTTTGGACAAACTTGGTCGTCACGACGAAGCGCTCGAAATGGCGGAAGCGCTTTTGCGTGAGTTTGGTTCGGCGATGACGCCGGAAGCTCGCGAGCGTACCCAGCACAAAGTGCTCGAATTGCGTGCGCGTGTGGGAACCATTGAAATCACCAAAGCGGAAGTGGGCGCGACCATTTTGATCGATGGCAAGGATCGGGGTGAGTATCCCCCGCTCGGCCCCTTGCGCGTAAAAGCTGGCAGTCATTTGTTACGCGTGATCATGCCGGGCTTCGAGCCTTTCGAGACGCAGACGGACGTCGCTGGGGGCGGGATTGTCGTGGTAGAAGCGTTGCAAAAAGCATTGATACGTTCGGGGCGCCTCAGCGTGGTCGAGCAATCGGGCAAGACGCTCGATGTTGTCGTCGATGGCATTTCTGTCGGAAAAACGCCGTGGCAAGGTCCTCTTCCTCTTGGCGATCACGTTGTGTTGTTACGCGGCGAAGGTCAATGGGGCACGCTGCCGGCGCCGATTGTGATTACGCAGGATCAAACCAACAGCATCTCGCTTGCAGCCGAACAATTGACCGCTCGATTGCGTATCGAACCTTCTCCGGCCAATGCCGTGATTGCCCTCGATGGCCTGACATTGGGACGTGGTGTTTGGGAAGGCGCATTGCGCACCGGCAATCATCGTATTGAAGTGACGGCGCCGGATTTTTTGCCGATCGCGCAATCGGTGCAAGTGGCCAAAGACGAACGGAAAACGGTGAACATTGTTTTGCTGCGTAATCCTCGTTCACTCTTTGCGGTGCAAAAACCACATTTTACGATGGATGGCAATCTGAACGCCTTGTTCGTGCCTTCGTTTGGTGGCGACATCGGTCAAGGATTCGGCGTTGGAGGACTCGCGATGGCCCATGGCGGTTACGAATTCTCGTCGCGTTTCGCCGTTGGCATTTCTTTGGGGGGACTGGTGGCGACGCAAACGACCACGAGGCGAGTAACGGCCGCGACGCCCGTGGAATTAGGGCCGACCCCATTCGTGCAAAACGTTCTCGTGAATGACTACATCAACTTTCGGGGGCTTTTGGCCGGAGGTTGGGCAGGTATTACCGTTGGAAATTCGCTTCAGTTGCAGATTCGTTTGGGCGCAGGGGCGCTGCTGGGATCGGTATCGGATACGCGTAGCGATGGTACGCCGGAACCAGAGGGTAATGAGGTACCGATCAGTGCATGGGCGATGGTCGGAACAACGACGGAAACGCAAGCGGCTCGTGCAGTGTACGTGGCTCCGGAAATTCGGTTTGGCTTGAAAATCAGCTCGCACATGACCATTGGGGCGGGTCTGGCGGCGTTCGTCTTGTTCATGCCTAACCCGCCCGTATGGGACAGGCCGCGTACGCATTTGATCTCTTTGCGAGATCCCAGTGGAATGGCGAATTATGGGATCTTTGGAGTACCGAAGGTCGCGCCAGAACTTATCCTGAGCGTCTTCCAAATTGCCATCGTTCCAGGGCTTGGACTACGGTATGACTTGTAAAACTCATTGACGCGGGAGCACGAGACGATGAATTCGATCCGAATGAAAGCCTGGGGCATCCTGTTTTTCGGGGCCATATCAGGCTGTGCCCCGCAAGCAGCGGAGACGAACGAACCACAGGCTTCCCAATCGTTTCCTTTTTATACCGAAGATGTCGCCGGGAACTCCTCCTTTCGCCCCATACGACCTTCCATTAGCGCTCTGGCTTCTCGCACATCCGTTCGTTTGCAAGACGATCGAGTGCTCGTGGCTGGAGGGTACAATAGTCGAAACTATGAACCTTCCGCGAATGCCGAATTGTTCGATCCCGTGACGGAAACTTGGAAGAAACTACCCCCGATGCATTACGAGCGCTCGGATGGTTTGACCTTCGTGCTGAAGGACGGGCGTGTATTGATCATGGACGTACGTGAATCGATCAATGACCCAAGTCCGTACAAATCGGGCATCCCAGAGATATTCGATCCCAAAACCGAAAGGTGGACGGACTGCGAGCGGCTCGACTCGATGATTTGGATCGATTCGGCGACAACGACAACGGCAACCTTGCTCGCAGACGGCCGGGTGCTCGTCACGGGAGACATTGAGAAGACGGCTGTGGGGTATTTTTTTGACACGAACACGCTGACATGGAGTCTCGCGCCACCGATGAAGTATTCGCGTGCGGGACACACGGCGACATTGCTTGCCGATGGTCGCGTGCTCGTGGCTGGGGGATATGATCCAGCCTCTGGTGGATATCGTTTGATTGCAGAAATCTTCGATCCAATAACGAATCAATGGTCGGAAGCCGCCACCATGAATGCGGGCCACCAGTATCATGTTGCCCAGTTGCTACCGGACAAACGAGTCATTCTGCTGGATGGACTGACCTCGGTCGGACAAACCGTGGACGTCGAACTTTTCGATCTTGATGTGGGCGCATTGGGCCAATGGATCGTTGGGCCGCCGTTTTCCTCCAATCATGAGAACCGAAGAAATTTTGCAGTGGTTACTCTCCCGGACGAAGGCATCTTGGTTGTAGGTGGTTACGTCGAGGAAAGCATTGAAACGGAGAGTCTTTATTTTCCGATTTCAAACCAGACGTGGTTCTCCGTCGGGAAGTTGAAAACCTCGCGCGATCGCCTCACCGCGACGACCTTGAAAGACGGGCGCATTCTCATTGCGGGGGGCGCGTCGACGGACGCTGACTTTCAAGCGGCACCATTACGATTGGCGGAATTATACGTGCCAAACAGCTCTCCGTGGAGGCCATTACCCACGGTGGGAGGGACGTCGTTTTCGCATACAGCAACACGCCTCGTGGATGGTCGAGTTCTCTTAACGGGCTGGTCTCAGAATCTACACGACGCATTCATTTTTTCACCGAATACGAATACATTTACGAAAACGGCGCCCATGCTTACGCCCCGTGAGAGCGGTGCCGCGACCTTGCTTGAGGATGGTCGGGTAATGGTCCTCGGTGGCATCGACAACGACACATTCGAAGCCTTGCGCTCGGTCGAAATCTTCGATCTGGCAACAGAGAGTTGGAGCGAGGGGCCGAGCATGAATGCGGTATTCAGTAACCCAGTTGCCGCGCGTCTTTCGAACGGTCGCGTGCTCGTGGCGGGGGAAGTACCAAACGACTCGGTGGGGCTGACGCCCGAGTTATTCGATCCCCAACTGGGCACGTGGACGCCGCTCGAAGCATTCCCATTGAGAGGGAATTGGATGACCGGCATCGCCGCATTGCCTGACGGCCGCGCCGTCTTGGCTGGTTTTCAAGTCAGCACCGGTGAGTCGGTGATTCAGACGATTGACATGTTGAACAAATCCTACGACCAAGTGTTCCTGCCGGATCTTTACGTCACTCAAGGGAACGCCATGTTGACACTCCCCAATGGGCAGGTACTCATCGCATCGAAAGGAAAAAGTAGTAGTAATGTGGGGCTTTTTGATTCGATCGAGCAGCAATGGCATTTCCTCGGTAATACGAATATTACGCCGCCAATGGCCATCCTTCCGAGCGGCGATGTACTTTGGGCGAACGCCAAGGACTTGCTCTACCAGCGCGCTGGAATTCTTGATGTGCAGCGGGAACAGATTACCCTCGTCGCTTCACCCTATGGCCCATTTGACTTCAACCAAGGATACCGCCTCACGCCGTTGCTCGATGGTCGGATACTCCTCACGGGACCGGAGGATTCTGGGTCTAATTTAGGCGCTTTGGCATACGGCAAATCCAAGGGGGAACCATGCGCAGGGAAATTCGAATGCAGCAGTGGATATTGCGTTGACGGATATTGTTGCAACGAAGCCTGCGACAACGTTGATTCCTGTAATGCGTGCGCGTTTTCTCGGGGCGCTGACGAGAATGGCACGTGTACCGCGGTTGAAGCATGTGCTCCTGCCAATGGCAAATGTACGATGGTTAAAACATGTGCTCCGTTTCAATGCGACCGGATTGAAATACGATCTGATGGCCAAGATGCTTTCTGCACGGATCATTGTTCTCGTGCCGCGGATTGCGCACATGGATACGTATGCGATTTGGCAGGTAAGTGCGTGTCCCTGAAAAACGTCGATATCGATGCAGGGTGTACCGTTGCTCTGCACGAATCCCCGTCGCGCGCGGCTTTCGGTATGGCGGGCTTGCTGCTAGCACTATCGAGGTTACGACGCTCGGCCGCTCGACGCAGATCTCGACAGAACGTATCCTGAGCGTCTTCCAAATTGCCATCGTTCCAGGGCTTGGACTACGATATTACCTGTAAAACTCATTGACGCGGGAGCACGAGACGATGAATTCGAACCGAATGAAAGCCTGGGGCATCCTGTTTTTCGGGGCCATTTCAGCCTGTGCCCCGCAAGCAGCGGAGACGAACGAATCACAGGCTTCCCAATCGTTTGCGATTCAAGCTGACGATGTCGCCGGCAACTCCGCCTTTCGCGCCACACGACCCTCTTTCGATGCCCTTGCGTTGCGTACGGCGGTTCGTTTGCAAGACGGTCGAGTGCACAAACCAATTTGATGGAATCGCGCTGGAGTTTTACCGATGCGCTCGTGTTTCTTTTTGCCGCCGCGGTGCTCGTGATGAGCATTGTTTGGTTTTGGTGGTTGTTGCGGAATTGAATGGGCCCGTCCTTTCTGAAGAGGCGTGCCCTTCGAGCAAGGATCACGAGAATGGGTAACGTTGCTCGGCGAGGGCATACATCCTGGCGGCCGCCAGGGGTCGTGACGTAAAACCATCGGGAAAACGTAGCAAATACGTTTGGCACGGCATGCGCATAACGCGCGCGTTTGCTGGCATCCGAACGTCATGCGGAACACGCCCAGGAATACCAATACGAGCGGCATCGACCCGAGGAAACGGTGCTGTATCGGGTTGTCTCGACGTACTGGACCGAGTTTCGCGAGCGAGTGGAGGATTGGGAGTTTGCCGACGAGGGTGTTTATCAGTCTGCTGCGCGT
>JANORL010000407.1:0-2998 GCA_031415295.1 Polyangiaceae bacterium
TGATGGTCCGAGCGGCGATGTGAAACTTTTGGACTTTGGCATTGCGAAACTCGTGGAACCAACTTCGTCGGGCACGGGTCTCACGTCCGTGAATCGTCAAATTGGAACGCTTACGATCATGGCCCCGGAACAACTCTTGTGTGCCTCGGTGGACGCTCGTACGGACGTGTATGCGCTCGGTGCGTTGCTTTATCGATTGCTGACGGCACGCCTTCCTTTTGAATCGTCCTGGCCCGGTGAATTGGTACGAAAACATTTGGAAGAACCCGCGCCACGTCCAAGCGAACGCGCGCCATTGTCCCGAGAACTCGATGCGGTGGTGCTGAAGTGCCTAGAAAAACGGCCCGAACGTCGATACGAATCTGTACACGCACTCATGCGCGCCTTGCGTCATGCCATTTCCGCAGGAACCGCACGATCGGCAGGTACGGAAACGGCCCGCTTGGCGGTGGGCATTTATGCCGAAATACGTCTACGTGCCGACGTGGAAGACGATCCAGATACCCTCGATGCGGAAATCGAGCGAATTCTTTCAATGACCGAAGAACGTTTGCGAACGAATGCATTTGGGCTCTGCACGAGCACGAGCGCCGAAGTGCTGGGTGTGCGACTTTTGTCGCGCGATTCTTCAAAATGGATGGCCGAACGGAATGTCATTCTGCGTTTTGCTCTCGATTTGCATGACGAAATCGTGCATCGTCAGCCGAACGATGCGCGCGTACACGTAAACGTATCTGTACACGCTGGTGAAATCCTGATGCGCGATCGCCCCGATGGTGATCCCGAAATTGCCGGCGGACCACTATGCCGAACCAGCGATTGGGCCGCATCCGACGAAGCCCCAGCCCTTTGCGCCACATGGGAAATGCTGGATAGCCTCGACGACTTCGAAGCCGCCCCCGGCCCCGATCCACTCGTCCTCGTCAGTCGTCTCCGACCGTCGATGACCCCGTAAAACTATTTACAACTGGTTTTACAAGACGCTCAAAACAAACATAATTGGCACGCCAAACCTATTCTATAAATGTTTCACGTGCCAATATATTTTTATTGGTGCGTCTTGACAACCTATTTTATAACGCGCTCACCATACTAGACGCGTCGCGTCACAAACCAGAGCAAGTTTCGAAAAATTCGCGAAAAATCAACCAAAAATCACCCCAAGCGCGGTAGCATCGGGCCCGGAGCGTAAAAATGTCCGGATTTGGCTGGCTACACCTCACCGACCTCCACGTCCGCTTCCACGGCACATTGTGGCAACGCCCACGTTTTCGCGAAGAACTCGAACGAGACCTCACCCAAATACTCGAAAAGACTGGGAGCATCGATGTAATCGCGATCACGGGTGATTTGGCGCTCCTCGGACTGGAAGCCGAGTTCGAAATGGTCACGGAGGGGCTCGCGTCATTTTACGATTTTCTCGCGAAGTTAGGATCGCACCCCGCGCTACTCGCCGTACCAGGCAACCACGACTTGGTACGCACGTCCCCCGCGGCGGCTGCGGATCCGGCATCTTGGGAAACCGATTCCCATGCGCGAAGTGGGTTTTTCTCTGACGCGACTCATCCTTTGCGTGTTGCCGTAGCGACAGCATTCACGCCATTTTCGCGCTGGTTCGAGTCGTTTCGTCAACGTTGTCCTGGTCAGGCGAAATTGACGATTTATCCCGGGCTTTTGCCGGGTGACTTCGTGGCCACATTGGAAAAGAAGGACCGACGTTTCGCATTTGCGGGTCTGAACACGGCATTTCTCGAACTTGCCGGACACAATGCTTTGGGCGCGGTCGACATCGACCCGCAACAACTGGTCACTTCCGCGGGATCGCTCGAAGATTTCTTGCGCGGTCATGATGGATCCGTCCTGCTCACGCATCATCCACCCGACGCGCTTTCGCCCGAAGCACGCGAACGTCTGTCGAAACAAATCGCACCTCCAGGTCGCTTCGCTTTACATTTGGCAGGAAGTTTGCGTGGTTTGCAGCCGTCGCTCGATGCAAAACACGCGACACTTTTCGTCGGGCACCCATTTTCGGGCAATATCGACGGCGAATTCAAACGCGGCTATGCAGCAGGCCGTTTCGATATCGATGAAGGCGAAAATTCCGCCACCTTGGCTATTTGGCCACGAGTTTTGTCATTCACAAAGCGCGAACCTTATTTTGGCCCCGATACGTCATGGCCTCTAGGTCCGTCGGAAAACATTTATCGCACGATGCCGCTCGCTCATGCCCGCCCCACACTCGTGGCAGCGGCGCCCGTCCCGGCCGCCATTACGCCGAAAAGCGCATATCGGGACGAGTTTCAACCCATTGCCAGTGAAAGTACTTCGCCCCCTTCCCTCGGCGAGGAAGAAATCGCTCCGAGTGCCGTCGAAGATTCTTATCCGTTCCCAACTCCCATTGAAAAAAAGAAGCGGGAATCCGATAAAATAGCTGAATATTCGGACGATCCACCAACGGCCCCCGTACCCACGACCATTATCGACCCTCATTCGATTCGTCGGAGCCCTTCGCGTGTCCACGTCGACGTTCAGGATGCCAAACCCCGGCCTGCTTGGGCACCGTCCGCTGCACCGCCACCGGCGCCTACCATGGCGCCAAGCGGCGGACCTGCACCGACGGGTGAATCTACCATTGCCCGCACATTACCTTCGGTCGGCATTTTGCAACCTCCATTGCAACCAAACCATTCTGAACCTACGACATTGCGGTTTGCCCCAGGAATGTCATTTGCCGGTGTCGTCACGACCGGGGTATTGCCTGCACGTCGGGTTATTTTTTCGCCCTCGGGCGATTTACTCGTTTTTCTGTATGCTCACGGCGTTCTCACGACGTGGAACATGACGACGAGCGCCCGAGAATGGTCCTCGACCCTCGATCATCGCGAATGTTTCGATATTTGTTTTTCCCCCGATGGCCATTTTCTCGCTGTTCGATCCCCGGAGAAACTCCTTATTCTCGACGGCAAAACCGGTCACATTCTCCGTCAAACGTCGCTCG
>JANORL010000408.1:0-34389 GCA_031415295.1 Polyangiaceae bacterium
TGTACTGCGCCATTGAGCGGCGCTGGCTCGGGCGGGTGTGCGTGATGTATGGCACTCGGCGAGTACGGTCGGGCAGCGCTGCTCGCAGCGGATCAAGACGAGCGAGTGCGAACGGGCGTGGCGTGCGCGTTGTTGCGTAAGACGGATTAGGAAACGCGTAGAGCGCGGTTCACTTTTTTAGCAACTGACGGCTTCGCCAAACGATGGACGTAGGTAGCGGAACTTTCCGCTGCGTGATGCGACATCGGCAAAGCGGAGCGCGCCATGGCTCGACGGAAGTCCCAACGCGGCAAGTCTCACGATATTGACACCATTTTGCGGCACACGTCGCGACGTCATCCGACGGCATTGCCACGTGTATTGATTGACCTCGACGAACCTATTGAACGTTTCGAGTGGGTAGAGACGCAAGTGACTGCTCGGCAGCGGCGTATTGACCGTGGTCTTCTTATCGAGGCTTCTGGTGAGTTACGTCTTTTGCATATCGAGTGGACGTTGCGCCTAAACCGCGCAGTACGCAGGCGAATTCACGAATATCACCACTTGTTGGTGATGGCGTTCGAAATGGACGTTCGTGCCAAACACAAAAACGGACAGCCGCGTCCGAAGTCGATTCCAATCGATAGTGTCGTGGTCGTATTGATGGGTCCCAAAAGAGGGATGCCTCGATTCAGCAGTTACCGAACGTCGTCGCCAAACGAAAAGCTTTCCGGCGTACAATTTCGGATTGAACCGATCTATCAACGAACGGTCGCTGAAATGGAGGCAATGGGAGATGACTTTTGGCTGGTATTCGTCCCGCTCGCAGTGGACGTGACCATTAAAAAGCTGGAGCAAGTCATCAACGCACTGAGGCTACGGACGAACCACGAGGACTTCGATGATCTGGTCGCCACCATGGTCGTGCTTGCCCGTCTGAACAAAAATCATGCGGGCTTGCCAGATATGATAGAGTCACTCGTGCCGAAGGAGGGAGCGATGTTCGACCTACATCCATTTTACCAGCGGGGGAAACAAAAAGGACTCGAAAAAGGACTCGAAAAAGGACTTCAAGAAACACGCGTACGCCTCCTCGAGAAACGTCTTACACGGGGCCTCACTTCCGGCGAGCGGAGTCGAGTGTCCACGCGAATCGTCAAGCACGGTTATGACCTGGTCGACAACGCGATACTCGATCTGTCCCGCGACGAACTAGCTGCCTGGCTTGCGCCGAATGGGCATCGCTCGCCAGAACGCTAGGTGGCTGGTGTCAAACGTCGCGAGCGCCCGAAAGCTAGGCACCTAGAACCTCGACACCAGCTCCACCCTCGCGCCTTCGAATGGCGGGAACAACCGACAAACGCCGGATACGCAACGAATCGCGCCGCGGCGTTGGCCCACGAATACGTTGACCGTATTGAAGATCTGATCCACCAGTTTGGCCGCGCTGCCCGATCGATACGTCAGGCCACCGCTTACGTAATGGCAGAGCACGATCTCGAATTGGTTGTTCGTCGATCGACTCGGATCGCATCCTGGCCGGGTCGAATATTCATACCCGACAATCGCCGACAAATGCGGCGACCAATGAAACGCCGTGTAATTCTCGCCTTCGTTCCATGGACGTGGATGCGAACCAGGCAAATATCGATTGCGGTGAAACCCTTGAAGTTGCAATGAGAACGGACCCTTCAAGTGTTTGACCAAGTCATATCGAATGTACCCTTCGTAATAAAGAACGTCCGTTTCTCCATTGGCCGTTGTCCCGCCGGTAGGCACCGCTCGTTCCGCCAAACGCATTCCCGTCCAAGCACGCGCATGCGACTTGCCTTTTTCGCGACTGAAATCGATACCCACAGCCGTATCCCACGTATCCGTTCGACGCGAGTCATTGATTTGCGAGCATAATTCGTTCGTCGGCGTTTCTGTGTAACTACGATATCGACCGGCCCATGCATACACGGCCGTATGATCATTGTACTTGTAATCGATGCGTCCCCGACCACCCGTCATACACACGTTGGGCGCTTCAATCGGCTCGACGTAGATCGGTTCAACCGTCGGTGGTGCGCTGTACGAGACGACGGCGTATTCGGGTGCGCTCTGACCAGGCGTCGTGATATCGATATTCGCACCAAGCGGGAAAAAGCGGTGGTAATGCTTCCCCTCGAGCGATACTTGAATGGGACCCTTGCCAAAGTTTGCACTGCCATACAAAGCGTACCCGGAAATGTCGGGAGCTCGCAATGTCGCCTGACCATTCGCATCAATCTCCGCCACGTGGCCTTGACGTAATTGTTGTCCAGCTGCTTCCACGTAAACGTCAGCCACGCCGGCAATGGAAGGAATGTTCACCGATCCGCTGAACGTACGGATTTCATTGTGCGTACGTCCGCCATTGAGCAACGTGAATTCGGGATTGGTTGCATAACACTGGTCGATACATCGCGCATCGGTGGGCGCGCATGACGCTCGGCAAGATAGGTTCTGCTCGGTAAAACTCTTGCGTAACATAACCGAACCGTTTGCCGCAATCTGTACAGCATCAATGCCACCTTCGATGCGCCCACCAAGAATCGTGTCTTCCAGGTAACTTGGACGGGCCGCATCTTCGATGGGTAGCGCGTTCTGCGTGTACGTCGTGACCGGCTTTGCCGAAGGAAACGCAAAAAACAGCGGCGAACCCGCACCATTCAGACGCCGACCACTCACTTCGTCGAATCGTAATGGATTGAGTTGCCCTGCGAGCAACGTCCCACCAAAACGAAATTTACCAAAATTTTTGTCAAAAACGACTTTGGCTCCGCGAATCGTCGTGTCGATGGCCAATTCATCGATTTTCCGTACACTGAGCACCATACCACGACCAAGCTGCGCATAAAAGTCGCCGACGGTCACATCAATACCGGGCTGGTTGTATCCAACAAATAGCTTGGCCGGATAAACAGTATTGAGAAAACGTGTATTGAGTTCCTTGTAAAACCGGTTCGTGTAATCGACGACTTCCGGCACTGCCGCATCCGGAATACGTCGCTTGACATCGGCAATTTGTTCCGCTGCCAAACGTTGTGCATCGTTGCGAGACGGCGTCAGGAAATAAACCGCGGAATCGATGCGTACACCGAGACGAAAACGCCACCACGTCGCCTGTACGTTGAGCCGATCAATCCATTCGCCGTAATGATCGTCGACGATCGGCCGTGGATTAAACGAATCGCGCTGGTTGTTGCGATTGTCCCATCGATAATCAACAACCGTCGTGTTCGTGACATCGATCCCAATAGGTTCGCCCTTGGGGCCGGGTACATCGAGCGCTCTGGCGTTCCCGGCAACGACAACCGCACCGAAAGCAATCAGCAATGAACTGGCAACGTTGCGCTGCAAAACTTTCACCGGCGCCTTGTATCACGACCCTCGCGCGGCTGGGACAGTCCGCCGCATGCGAGGCGCATCAGTTGGCGAGCGCTTTTTCAACTTCCACAGCGAGCGTCTTTTCATCGCCTGCCGTGTACCCACCACGTTTGTGAACAATCGAGCCGTCTTTGCCCACAACCACCGAGAACGGCAACTCGCGCTTGGGATTGTACCGAGCCGTAACAACCGTTTCTTCGTCGAGAAGCACGGGAAAAATCATTTCTTTGGCTCGTACGACGCTACTGACCTGCGCTCGAGATTCGGGACCATCGGCAGAGATGGCGAGTACGACAAACCCGCGATCCTTGTTTTTCTTGTACATCTCGACCAGGTGCGGCATCTCGATCATGCACGGGTCACACGTCGTCGACCAGAAGTCGATGAGCACGACACTGCCCTTGTAGTCGGACAAACGCGCCTGTTTTCCGTCGAGTGTGGCGAGAGTAAAGTCGGGTGCAGTCGCGCCAGCTGGCGAGTTTGCCCCTGGCGTCTCGCCCACACACGCAGCGACGAAAAGCGCGACGAAGGCTGCACCAAAGGCTCGCTGAAACATCGATTTCATGGCCCGCATCTTGACCCGAAAGCAACGAAGCGGATAGCGCCTTTACGCGCTACCCGCTTCACATGATGCTGGAGACGAGGCGAAAAGTTTAGAGCGTTCCGGCCAGGATCTTTTCGTAGATCTTCCAGAACGTGGAACCTTCGGGTGGAGCACCCGCGGTGACGTCCATGATCTGCATGTCGTTTGTGCGAACGATCATGTTGGCGGGAAATGCATCGGCTTCGAAGAGCGCAGCGAGCTTCGAGGACGGATCGAGCGCCGTCGGGTAGTCGATCTTGTACTTCTTGTCCCAGAGGTAAAGGTTCTTCGATTCCGCAGGAATGCCTGGGGTCGGACCATCGGCCAGTACCAGGAAAAACTCGCCGCCATTCGGTTGATACTTTTGGTAAAGACCTGGCAGCACGGCTTCGGCTTCGTAATTACAGGGGCTACACCAAACGGCGGACACGACGATCAGGAGTGCCTTGGGTTTCGGCGTGCCTTCACCGTAGGGAGAACCTGCGGGAAAAACAGCATCGCCCGTCGGGTTGTAAAAGTCTGCGAGCTGAATCGGCTTCATCGTCGTCACGTCGACGAGGGAGTTCGGGAATCCGACAAACTCGAAATTCTGAATCGTTGAGCCTTTGCTGATGCCATAGGGACCAGCGGCGTATTCGATTGCGGCCGTGCCACGCGGCAATTGCCCCGTGCCTTCGGGGAAAACCGGAACCGGCACGACGTCCGCTTCTTCCGCGCAGCCGGCCAAGCCAAACGCCACGAGTGCCGTGGCGAAACATCGCAAGAGGAGATCGTTTCGCATGATGCCACCGAGTCCGTAATGAGGTACTGCCAGAAAGTGTCTAAGCGACTTCGGCGCGCGTCAAGGACCGACTTGTGTGGAATTCGCTTTTGAATCCAATAAATTTATAGCCGGAACGCGAACGCTCCAATGAAGCGAACACGCGTCGATTCTTGCAGGGGATGATCCCCGAGGCTGAGGTCAGCATGCTGCACGATTACGTTTCCTCTTCTTCGCGTCGCACGTGGCCGAAGACGTTTCGCTTCGTCTCCGCGCTGTCGTTGCTTGCGCTCATGATGGTCGGCGCGATTGGCGCTTGTACACCTGGCGACACAGATGCGGTTTGTCTGAACGGTTTCATCACGGATGAAGGTGTGTGCGAGGCAAAGTGCACGCCATCGAAGTGCCTCGCTGGCAACATCTGCATCGGTAATCGCTGCGTGCTCGAGTGCGACGCGCACAACGACTGCTTGGATGACGGCACGCAGAACTGTGCATCAGCGATCGAAGACGACACAAAACGCCCCACGATGACTTGCCAACCGAACGGCAATCCGTGGGGCATCGGTTTCAAGTGTCCGTTTGGAAACGAATGCGCGAGCGTGGTTTCGTGCAGCACGACCGGCGAACGATGCGACGCGGCCCAATGCGGCGGCGTCCCCGATGCGTGCAAACTCGACGAGCAAGCATGTTACGCCAAGGCAAACTGCAACGTTGGCAAATGCCCGGACGGATCGGCATGCACGGTGTTTTCGTGCAGCGCACAAGAATGCGTCGCGAACCTCACGTGCATCACGAAAGGCGACGCTGACGCTGACGCCTACTGCACCCAAAACGGATGCCAAGCCGATGCGGATTGCCCAGGTGGTTACTACTGCGGCGCCTCGCGTGACCCGCGCGAGATTTGCAACAGCATGCCGAAAAAGGGCAACAGCAACCTGTGCGGCAAGGTTTCGATCAACACGCCATGCGTACCGGCGAGCGACCTTGGAAACGGCAACACGCTCTTCGAAGGGCCGGGCTGCATCCTGCAGAAAACGTGCTTGAAGCGTAACGAATGTGCTCCGTGCGACGCGGACCTCGATTGCTCTCAAGGCATTGCGAACCACTGCATCACGATGCCTATGGAAGCGCAGAAACGTTGCGCAAAAGCGTGCAACGCAAACTCGGACTGCGGTCGAGACTTTGCTTGTCAGGACTCGGGAACAGCCGGCAAGGTTTGCGTGCACAAATTCGGCGCCTGCGAAGGAACCGGCAAATTCTGCGAACCGTGCCTCGATGACACCAGCTGCGGCCCCGTCACTGGAACGTCCGTGTGCTTCACGCACAACGATGGCCAGCGCGGGTGTGGCGATATTGCGTTCCCAACGATGTGTATGACCAGCGCGGATTGCCCCAAGTCGCCCGGTGGTGAACCTGCCTTCTGTATCGACGACCCAGCCTCGCCTCTTTACCAACGTTGCTACATCTTTGCATACATCGACCTTGGCGCTGGCAACGTCAAAGCGTCGTGTTGGTAGAGACAATCGCTTTGCTTCCTGAAGGAGTTCGTCCCATGAAACATCAAAATGCTCGACTTCGTGCCCTTGCTGCAACGACATCCATCTTGGGCCTGCTGGGCCTCGCGTCCGTAGGCGGATGCAGTGACGTCGCTGACGTCATCGAAGGATGCGACAAGGACTTCACTGCCGAAGCGCAATGGGGCGCGAACCTCGACATCGACACTCGTGTCAAGTCGTTCATGGGCGCCTCCGGTGCACTCGTGACGCTCTCCACGGCGATGGTCAACGACGTCACGGACGCGTGCGTGGGTATCGCGACGGCCACCAAAGCGGATGCAAGCAAGTGGGAGACGCTTGAAGGCGCCAAACGCTTGGAAGCGGCCTGTGCCGAAGCGAATCTCGGCATGGACACCGTTCTCAAAGCCAACGCGAATGTCACGATCGGCTTGCTCGTCGAAGGTGGTAGCTGCGAGGTCAACCTCGGAGCAACGGCGACCTGCAACGCGAAGTGCGACGCGACGGCCATGTGCACACCCGCGCAACTCGAAGCCAAATGCGAACCGGGACAACTCGCGGGCACGTGCAGCGCGCAATGTTCGGGTTCGTGCACGGCAAAAGCGGGAGCGACGGTCGCTTGCAACAGCAGATGCAGCGCCACGTGCAATGGCTCGTGCTCCGGTACGTGCGCGGTCAAAGATGCGAACGGCAATTGCGCCGGCCGATGCGACGGCGACTGCAACGGCACGTGTTCCGGTACGTGCGACATCAAGACTGGCGCGATGGCTTCATGCGATGGCTCATGCCGAGGCGCGTGTTCCGTCGAATTCACGGCACCGCGCTGCGAAGGCAAACTCACGCCGCCCGAATGCATGCTCGATGCCGACTGCGAAGCGAGCTGTCGCGCGCAAGTTCAAGCAGAAGCGATCTGCACACCGCCCACCGTGAAGATCGAAGTCGTCGGTGGCGCTTCGGCGGACTTCATGGCTCTCGTCGGAGCCCTCGAAACACACTTGCCCAAGCTCATTCAGAACATCGGCATTCGTGGCGAAGCGACGCTCGACGCTGGCAGCACGCTCATCGCCGTCGGCCAACACCTCGACGACGCGATCACGTCGAGTGGCAAGGCACTCGTCTGCACCACGCTTGCTGCCAGCGCGGCCTTTGATGCGAGCATCGAAATCGAGGTGTCTGTCAAAGCGAGTGCCAGTGTTGGTGGCAAGGCTGCTGGAACGACATCCCCGTAAAACCGCCCCTAGCATTCACGCCCTCGCCGTCAACCTTGACTTGCCGTGATGACGTAACGGAAGTTTTAGGGTTGACGGCGTCCACCCTTCATCTAATGAGGGCGTTCATCAGGTGTCGCGAGCGTGTCGCAGTTCAGAGCTAGGGCGGTGACGGAAGCGTACATCGTACGCTGAGTAAGTCCGACCGACGATTCGCAACGCGCAGCAGCCTGATGAACGCCCTCTTCACCCAAGGATCTTCTCATGGCCATTTCTGTGGAAGCCGCCAAGGCTGCGGCGGGAAACGTCTTGGACCCCGAGCTTCAGCGTCCGCTCGCTGATGCGGGCATGCTGGGGGACGTTCATGTCGATGGCAGCGCTGTGTCGCTGACGATCACCCTCACGACGCCCGCGTGTCCGCAGAAAGAACGCATTCAAAATGATGTGACTGCGGCGCTTCAAAAAGCAGGTGCGTCGAAAGTCGTCATTTCGTGGGATTCAAGCGTTCCAGAACGCAACATTCTTCCCGACGATCCGTGCCCTGGCGTGCGCAACATCGTGCTCGTGATGAGCGGCAAAGGAGGCGTCGGCAAGAGTACGGTCGCGACAAACCTGACGATGGCGCTCAACCGTTTGGGCTGTCGTGTGGGGTTGCTCGATGCGGACATGTACGGCCCGAGCATTCCCACGATGCTTGGTGTGATGGGTCGGCCGACATCGCTCGACGGCAAACGTTTTACCCCGCTCGAACGGTTTGGGGTCAAACTAATGTCGATCGGCTTCTTGCTGGACGATGCAAAAAGCGCGGTCGTTTGGCGTGGACCGATGATTCAGAGCGCGCTCATGCAGTTCATGAACGACGTCGACTGGGGCACGCTCGATTATTTGATCCTGGATTTGCCACCAGGAACGGGAGACATCGTGCTCACGATCTCGCAGAAGTTACGAACGACGGGCGCCGTCATCGTGACGACGCCGCAAGAAGTCGCGCTGCAAGATGTCTACAAGTCTGTATCGATGGCGCAAAAGGTGGGCATTCCCATCCTTGGCGTGATCGAGAACGAAAGTTATTTCGTGTGCGACGGCTGTGACAAACGCCACACGCTTTTCGGTTCGGGTGGTGGTCAGAAGATTGCCGAGTTCGCTGGAGCGCCGCTCATTGGCCAAATTCCGCTCGATCCTGCGGTGCGCGAGTGGGGCGATGCGGGCACGCCGGTCGTTCAAGCAGCACCGGAAAGTGCGATTGGTCGCGCATTTCTCCAAGTGGCGCGGGAGCTGGCGGCCAAGGTGAGTGTGCACAATCTTTCGCGCGGCGGGTCGCTCCGAATCGACCGAAGTGGTGGTCAGCAACGATTTTTACCCATCATGCGTTAGAGACACTCGCAAACCCTCGCGCAAACGTGCGAGGTACGTTATGGTTTCCGCCCCTTTCCGAGCTACGTGGATGTGCGACAAACTCTCGTTCGAGAGCTTCGTACATCGCGAGCAGTGCCGAGATCCCGGATGAATACGGACGAACAAAACACCAACGATCCGGCTGATGTCGCCGGCAACACCCAGCTTTCTGGCAACACTTCGGAGCAGAGCGCCGCGTCGAGCGACAAAGAGGAGTGGGACGAGCCGCAGCCGGGAGACGACATCGGCAATCGCCTTCCTGGTGCTGGATCTCGTCCAGCTCCGCGTGCGCCCGCTGCTGTTGTAGCTGCTAGTGCAGCTGCGACTGCAACCGCTGGCGCTGGCGCTGATGCCGTTGCTGCTGCCGCCGCTGCCGATGCGAAGAAGCGCAAGCGCAACAAAAAGCGGAAGGGACCGCCTGGTGCGCCGGGACAAACTGGTGATGCCGCGCCGCAAGAAGAAGCCGAAGCGGCCGATGGTGCGAGCGAAGGCGACGCGCCTGAAGAGCCGAGTGGCGAGGAAGCTCCGACCGAAACGCAAGCTCAAGGCAAAGGCCCTGGGCAAGGCAAGCGCCGGGACAAACACCGGGACAAACAGCATGCCGTGCAACGTGAACGTCCAGCGTTCAGCGTAGGCGAAGAAGTTTTCGGCAAAGTTTGCAAAGTCTCCGATCAATCGATCTGGGTCGACATTGCAGGCAAGGCCGTTGGGTTGTTCAACCGCGACGAACTCCCCGAAGAAGAAGGTATCCCGACCGAGGGAGATCAATTCATCGCGACAGTCGCCAGCACCGGCGTACGTGGCGGCATGTTGATGCTCTGCCGCGGACAGCCCAAGTCCCTTGATGAACTCAAGGAACAACTCGACACGGCGTGCAAGAGTGAAGACGTCGTCTTCGGGTTTGTCACGGGCACTGTCAAAGGCGGCCTCGAAATCGATCTTGGCGGTCTGCGCGCATTCGCTCCTGCATCACACGTCGACCTGCGCCATGGCGCCGACTTGTCGAGCATGGTGGGTCAGCGCCTCGACTTCATCATCACGCAATACGCCAAGAAGGGTCGCGACATCGTCGTGTCCCGCAAGCGCATGCTCGATGAAGACGCGCGCCAATCCCGCAACTGTGCACTCGCCAAAGTTGCAGCTGGCAGCGTCCACAAAGGCATCGTGCGCAAGGTTGTGCAGTGGGGCGTGTTCGTCGCGCTTCCCGATGCTGGCGGCGTCGAAGGCCTCATTCACATGACCGAAGCGAGTCACGATCGTAGTGCCAAACTCACCGATCTCTTCCGCACGGGCGCAGAGATCGACGTGAAGGTCATGAAGGTCGACGACAAGGGCAAACTCTGGCTCTCGCACAAAGCCACCACAGCCGACCCTTGGGATGCTGTGAAAGAGAAGTATTCGGTCGGTTCACGTCACAAGGGCAAAGTCGCCAGGATTCAACCCTTCGGCGCCTTCATCGAACTCGAGCCGGGTATCGATGGCTTGTGCCACACCGCCGACATCGCCTTCAAAGAAGTCGAACATCCAGGTGAAGTGGTCAAAGTTGGTGACGAGATCAATGTCGTCGTGTCGAGCTGCGATGCGGGACAACACAAGATCGGTCTCCATCCCGCCATCGCCTCCGGCGAAGAAGAACCTCGACAGCGCGTACAGCAGTACAAGTCGGTCAAGGTCGCCGTCGTCGCCACGACCGAAGCAGGCCTCAACGTGCGTATCCTCGGCGTGACGGGACGAGCCGCTCGCGGCTTCATCCCCGCGGGTCACACCGGCACGGCGCGCGGAAGCGACCTGCGCAAAGAGTTCCCTGTGAACATGAAACTCGATGCCAAGGTCCTCGAGATCGATCCTCGTCGCGGCGAAGCCAAATTGTCCATCCGCGCGCTCAAAGAAGACGTCGAGAAGCAGACCTACCAAGCCTACCGCACCGGTGTCGCTCGCGAAGCCAAGTTCGGCACCTTCGCCGACTTGATGAAGAAAAACCAAAGCAGCTAACCGTCCATTGTCGTGCGCGTCCTGTTCGTCCTGACGTACTCCGGCCAGGACGAACTAGACTCGTGTCACTCGCGTGTTACTCACGCCCGAGTGCTTGCACGGGATCCATCACGGCTGCTTGATAGGCCGGGACGAACCCGAACACGAGTCCAATGGTCGAGCTGGTCGTCAAGGCAACGATGAGCGCCGTCGATGAGATTTCCATCGGAAGTTCGAACGCTTTGCCGATGCCGTACGTCGCTCCATACGCGATGGACGTTCCGGTCAAACCACCGATGGTCGTCAACACGAGCGCTTCGATGAGAAACTGCGTCAAGATGTCCGCTTCGCGCGCGCCGATCGCCATACGAATGCCGATCTCGCGCGTTCGTTCCGTAACGCTCACGAGCATGATGTTCATGACGCCGATGCCACCGACGACGAGCGAAACCGCGGCGATGCCGATGAGTAGCTTCGACAAACTTCCGGTGATCGATTCCTGAAGCTGTTTGATTTCGGCCTGGCTGCGCACGATAAAATCGTCTTCTTCGCCTTCTTGGATGTGATGGCGTTGGCGCAGAATTTCTTCCGCTTGTTTCTTCGCGCGGTCGGTCGTCTCCGCGGTCGTGGCGCTCATGAAGATTGCATCTGTTTCACCAGGACGAACGAAGCGCACGTGGGAACGCATCGTCGTGATGGGCATGATCACCACATCGTCCTGGCTTTGACCGAACGGTGACGGACCTTTTTCTTCGAGCACGCCGATCACGCGATACGGGTACTTGCCGATACGAATCGTGCGGTCGACCGGGTTCATTGTTCCAAACAGTTCTTTCGCTGTATTGGACCCGATGAGCGCGATTTTTTCCGAAATGTTCTCTGAAGACGGCATCCAACCTTCGCCACGCGTGATGTTCCAGTTGCGCACTTCCAGGTAGGTGCTGCGCGAACCAATCACTTCGACTTTGGCGTTTTTGCCTTCGTAGACCGCTTGCGCACTCGAGCGCAGAAACGGAACGGCCGCACGAATGCTCGTCGATTCACGTTCGAGTGCTTGGCAGTCGCCTTCGGACAACTTCGATCCCGTGGTCGTTTTGGCACCGGATGACCGTGACGACTGGGGGAAAACGATGACGGCGTTCGAGCCGAGACTGGCGATTTTGCCACCGATGTTCGACCGCGCCGCCGCGGCAAGTGCGGTCATCGTGACGACTGCGGCGATGCCAATGGTGATGCCGACGATCGTAAGTGACGCACGAAGTTTGTTTCGCAAAACCGATCGGAACGCAATCGCCACCGACGACAAGAAGCGCAAGAGCCACTTCATTCTTGCCTCAACGCGACGATCGGATCGAGTCGTGAGGCTCGTAGCGCCGGGAAAAAGCCAAAGACGACGCCGATCGTGGCACTCGTGCCGATCGCCGCGACAACCGCAGGAATTGGCAGCGACAAGGACCAATCGAGCACTTTTCCGAGGAGCAGAATCACGCCTGCGCCAAGGGCTAGGCCGATGAGTCCGCCCAGCAGACTCAACACGACGGCTTCCACCAAGAACTGCGTGAGGATGTCGCTGCCCGATGCGCCAATGGCCATGCGAATGCCGATCTCACGCGTTCGTTCCGTGACGCTCACGAGCATGATGTTCATCACGCCGATGCCTCCGACAAACAGCGAGATGGCGGCAATCGACGACAAGAGCAGCGTCAACATGACCGCGATGCCTTCGAACTGTTTGCGAATCTCCGACTGCGTACGCACGCCGAAATCCGGTTCGGCACCAGGGCCGATTCGATGACGCTGCCGCAGAATCGAATCGATTTGCGACACGGCGCGATCGACGAGTTTTTCATCCTTCGCGGACGCGATGAGCATCTGCACGCGACCCGGCGGTGACCGCTGCACGCGAGAACGGAAGCTGCCGATGGGCATGATCACGCGATCGTCTTGGTCTTCGCCAAACGGCGACTGCCCCTTTTCCGTCAACAAACCGATGATGCGATACGGATAGCGACCAATGCGCACGTACTGGCCAATAGGGTCCTGTTTGCCGAAGAGCTTTTGTCGAACCACCTCGCCAATGATGCACACCTTCGCTTTGAGCAGCTCTTCCGACTCGGTAAACATGCGTCCTTTACCGATGGAAAAACCACGCACATCCATGTAACCGCGCGTCGTCCCCATCACTTGCGTGACGACGTTCTGATCGTTGGAGATGACCTGTGCTCCAGCTCCGCTGAACGGGGCTACGTCCGCAATACTCGTCGCTTCACGAACGAGCGCACGACCATCGTTCTCCGTTAAGCGATTGCCGCTGTCTTTGCTGCGTACGCCGGAACTTTGCGTGGCTTGGGGCCAGATGAAAATGACGTTGGCACCAAGGTTCGAGATGCGGCCGAGAATCTGTTGCTGCACGCCCGTGCCGAGCGCGACGACGATGACGACAGCCGCAACGCCGATGAGGATACCGAGCACCGTCAGCGTCGAACGGAGTTTGGAGCGGACGATGGCCCGAAAAGCGAGGCGGATGGCGGCCCAAATGGCCCTCATGGCGCTGCCACCAGATCTTCCTCCGCCGGCAAATTTGCAATCGCTTGCGCAGCGTTCAACGGGTGTTCATTGCGTTCGTCACGCCGAACCCGACCGTCGCGCATCTCGATGACGCGACCCGCACACGCCGCGATGTCGTGTTCGTGCGTCACGAGCACGATCGTGATGCCTTGCGTTTGATTCAAACGCTGAAGCAGATCGAGCACTTCGAGACTGGTACGCGTATCGAGGTTGCCAGTGGGTTCGTCCGCGAGCAACAGCGGTGGTTCCGTCACGAGCGCTCGCGCGATCGCCACACGTTGTTGTTGACCGCCCGAGAGCTGATTGGGCGTGTGATGCATGCGGTTACCAAGCCCAACGGAATCAAGTGCTTGTTTGGCACGACGCGCGCGTTCTCCCGCACCAACACCGCGATACACGAGCGGCAGTTCCACGTTCTCTTGCGCCGTCGTTCGGGGCAACAAGTTGAAGCCTTGAAAGACAAACCCGATGAGATGGTTTCGTACGACTGCTCGAGCATCGTTGCTTCGCGCGCCAACTTCGATGCCATCGAGGATGTAGTTGCCCCGGGTAGGTCTGTCCAGACAACCGATGATGTTCATCATCGTGCTTTTGCCCGAACCGCTTTGCCCGATCATCGCGACAAACTCGCCTTTGACGATCGTCAAAGTGACGCTGCGTAAAGCGCGAACGGTGACGGCTTCAGTGACGTAGTCCTTGCCGATTTGCTGCAATTCGATTAGCGGCTGGGCAGGTTCCATGACGCTCTCGCTTCAGAATCCGCGACGGCCGCCGCCTGCTTGTCGCGTGGCTTCGTCGGTCTCGTCCGTAACGACTTCGGCAGTGCCCAACTCGCTCTTTAGCGCCGTATTGACGCCGTCCGTGATGCCGATGTCGACCTCGCGTAGCTCGATTTTTTCGTCGCCTGGTTTGTTGTCGGTGAGGACGTAAATGCGACCTTTTCCTGGGGCGAGACGAGGAAGCGGGTCTTGCGGAATGGGTTTGCCGTCTTTGTCCTTTGGCGGCGAAGGCTTGAAACGTAGCGCTGCGTTGGGCAGGCGCTTTGCGCCTTTGGCTTCGGCGGAATGAATCGTCGCGGTTGCAGTCATCCCAGGGCGAAGCTTGAGGTCCGGATTTTCCACTTCGATCACGGCCGCATACGTCACGACACCCGCTTGATTGACGGGGCTATAACGCACCTGGCTCACGATACCTTCGAAGGTTTCACCAGGAAACGCATCCACGCGAATGTCGGCCTTCATCGATTCTTTCAGACGTCCCACATCCGCTTCGTCGATGTCCGCAAGCACGCGCATCTTTCGTAAGTCCTGCGCAATGACGAACAACGTCGGCGTTTGAAAACTTGCCGCTACAGTTTGTCCCGGATCGACTGCCCGGTTGATCACGATCCCGTCGATGGGCGAGTAGATCTTCGTGAACGCGTAGTTTGTCTTGGCGGAACGTAACGTTGCGTTGATTTGGGCGACTTGAGCTTTGGCAGATGAAACATCGGCCAGAGCTACGTCGTAGTTGCCCTGGGCTGAATCGAGCTCTTGCTGGGAACCCACGCCTTCTTGAAACACCCGTCGTGCTCGCTCGAGCCGCACACGTGCGGTTTCCAGGTTTGCGTCGGAACGCTTCACGTTCGCAAGGGCGGCAGCGATCCGTGCTTGGCTCTCATCGATTTGAGCACCAAGGATTTGCGGATCAATTTCGGCGAGCAGATCGCCCGCTTTCACCTTCGAGTTGAAGTCAACGTGGACTTTCGTGATCCGCCCAGAAACCTGCGCACCGATCTGCACTTCGGTGACTGGTTTCACCTGACCCGTGGACTGAATCGATTCGAAGACGTCCCCCATCGTCACGGTCGAAACCACATAACGGGCGGCCGGCGGTGGCTTGTTTTTGTTGAACCAGAACACAGCGCCAGCGATGGCTGCCGCAAGCACGAGCAAAATGATGCCGCGCCTCAGCCACATGCCTTTGCCTTCGACGCGAGACAGCGTCTTTTGTAGCTCGGGCCGTCCCGCTGCTTCCTTCGAGTCGTCCTTGCCTCTCGGCTTCGAGGTTTGGACCGGCTCGGTGGATCCAAGGCTCAATTCGGGGTTGCCCATGACAGACGGCTACATACCACGACCCAAGAACAACTCACGCGGTAGGTAGCAATCGCGCATAGGCTTGATGACGGGTCGGGAGCGTGGCACACCCTCGCTCCTCATGTCAGCGCCCTCCATTGGTCCCGATACGCATGTAACGTTGACGTACGTCCTCTTTGGCGAGGATGGCGACACGGCAGATCGTGCGACACCAGCCGAACCATTGCAATACATCCACGGATACGCGCAGATCATTCCCGGCTTGGAACGCGGCCTAACGGGCATGCACGCCGGCGAGCGTCGCGACATCGCGGTTCCCGCCGACGATGCCTTCGGGCAGCATGACGAAGACGGCGTGTTCGAGGTCGACAAAGCGGACTTCGAGGGCAGCGAGGATGTTGCCCTTGGAGACGAATTCGTCGCACAAGGTCCCGACGGCAATACGATGGCCATGCGCGTCATCGAGGTGCTTGCAGATGCATTCGTCGTGGATACGAATCATCCCCTTGCGGGACAAACCGTCAGATTTCAGGTCGAGGTCAGCGACGTTCGAGTTGCGACGGAAGAAGAAATTTCAAATGCGCAGTTGGATCTCGAACGACGAGCAGCTGCCGCCAACGACGATGATGGCGGATGCTGCGGCCATGATCACGACCATGATCACGATCATGCACACGACCACGCCCCTTCTCTCGTGCAGCTTTCGCGAAAGAACTAAATGACACAGGGCGTGAGCAGTTTTACCAAGGGAGACACGACAAACCGATGAAAGCCTCCGACCGAGGATACTTCGCACCTCTGGCCCACGATCTCCGCGTTCGCGAGCGCATGCTCGCCGCTGGAGTCGTCACGCCGACGGACATTCAGCAATACCTAGCCGGCTTGCCCGACCACGACAGCCAATACGAAGTGCTGACGATTCCGCAGCCAGCTCTTGCCGCTCCGCAACCTCCGCCGCCTCCTCCCGCCCCAGCGCCCATTCGTTTCGCAGCACCCGTTGCGTTGGCTGCTCGCTCGCAAGCGCTGGACGACATCGACGACGACGACGACGAGGACGACATCGATGACGACGACGACGAGGATATGAACGAAGTCGCTGCTGCAGTCGCTGCACCCGCAGTAGCTGTTGCTGCCCCCGTGGAAGCGGAAGTCGCGCCCGCACAAACCATCGCCGTGGGCGAACCCGCACCAACGCATGCGGCTGAAACGGACGCGCCTGCTCTGCTGCAAGAAGTAGCCGCGCCTATCGCGGAAGCTGCCCCCGTGGAAACTGCCCCCGCGGAAGCTGCTCCCGTGGAAGCTGCCCCCGTGGAAACTGCCCCCGTCGAAGTTGCTCCCACTGAAGCTGCTCCCGCTGAAATTGCTCCCGCTGAAATTGCTCCCGCTGTGGAAGATGCTCCCGCTCCCGTTGAAGCTGCTCCCGCGGTGGAAGATGCCCCTGCAGACGCGACGAACGCAGACGCGACGAACGCGCCAACTGAGGAGCACACGGGGTGAGCGACCAGGACAAACCCCTTGCTGACCTGCTGAAACTCGATTTTTCGATATTCGTCATGTCGATCATCGAGTCAGCGCATATCCATCTTGGGGATGTCCCTGGTCCAGATGGGCACGTGGAACGCCACGTCGTTCTTGCGCAGCACAACATTGAGCTCTTGGCGCTGCTCGAAGAGAAAACCAAAGGCAATCTCACGGGCTCTGAAGAGAGCCTGCTGATGAGGGGTCTCGACGAACTCCGCCAACGTTTTGCCGACGTATCGAAGGAAACGTGACGGCTCGCGAATCGCTGCTGCGGTTTTTGGCCGTTTCCACATGCCTGCTTTCGAGCATCGGTGCGTGTGGAAAAAGCAGCGGTTCGTCGACGAGCACGGTTTCGAGTTCCGCACCTTCAACGCAAATCGTGCAAATTCCACCCGCCTCGATCCCCCTACCTTCAACGTTATCGACATCGACATCAACGCCTGAACCACCCGCTGTTTTGGGCTCAAACGGTTATCCCCTTTCCTTCGCGCCTCTCGCCAGACGAGCGGATCCAGCGGTTGCCACCGTGAAAGCTCGCGTCGTGCAAGAGCGAAGTGCAGGACGGCGGCGCACGGTTCAAGAGGGATTGGGGACGGCGTTCGTGTACGACCCGAACGGGTACATGCTCACGAACAACCACGTCATCGAAGAAGCCACGGACATTCAAGTCGCGTTTTTGGATGGGCGTGAACTTCGCGCGGCGGTCGTTGGTCGAGACAAACAAACGGACATCGCTGTTCTGAAGGTGGATGAAACAGGCCTGCCATCGTTGCCGCTTGGCGATTCGGATCGAGCCGAAGTGGGCGATTGGGTGGTAGCGATCGGCAATCCTTTTGGCCTTTCGCACACGGTTTCTGCGGGCATTCTTTCCGCGAAAGGCCGCACGAGAGACGACGTAAAAGGCCTCGATCCGACGGGGTACTTCAACTTCTTGCAAACGGATGCGAGCATCAATCCGGGCAATTCCGGCGGCCCGTTGCTCGACGTCAAGGGCGAGGTGGTCGGGATCAATGCGGCCATTCGTGCCAATGCGAACGGCATTGGATTTGCGATTCCGATCAACATGGTCAAACAGCTGTTGCCCATGCTGCTTCGCGACGGAAAGATTTCGCGCAGCGCGATTGGCATCGAAGTTGGCGCACTCAACCCGATCGAAGCGGGGCGTCTCAAGCGGCCGGATCGAAAAGGTGCATGGGTTTTTAGTGTGCGACCGGGTGGTCCTGCGAATCGTGCAGGCATCGCGCCGGATGACGTGATCCTGGAGTTCGACGGGAAAACTATTTCGGATCCAAACGAATTGCGATGGCTCGCGAGTATTGCTGGCGTGAACAAAACCATCACGCTGCGCATCGCGCGACTCGAACGGATTTTCGAGCTTCGTGTCACCTTGGGCGACCTCGACGCCTTGACGGCCGAATCGCAGAACGACGACGCGAATGGCAACTAATCACCCTGGTTCATTCGCCCGGCAAGCCCAACCTTTCGGTCGGCAAGCTGATCGCCTAGAGTAGAGGTTCGACGTGTCCTCCATCCCTACAGCTGCGGATGAGACTCACCGGCACGATGTTGCCGACTTGGTCGACGACCGTCCGGACGCGGCGCTCGGCGCGTTGCCTGATGCTTTGGCCGACGCTTTGCCTGATGTTTTGCCTGATGTTTTGGCGGCCGACTTGGCTGACGACGCGCTTGCTCTGCCCAACGCCACGATCGAACGTCTCGTGCCAGTGAATAGGCCTTTCGCGAGGGCGTCCAACAACGAGGCCCGAAGACGGGAAGCAGAGGAAGATCGTGAGTTCATTCTTCGGGCGCAAAAAGGTGACCAGGTGGCATTTCGACGTCTTGTCGAGCGTCACCAGCGCCGAGCGTTCGCGATCGCCATGGGGCTCGTTCGCGACGAAAACGACGCCCGGGAACTCGTCCAGGATGCTTTCTTACGCGTTTACCGCAACCTCAATTCGTTTCAGGGCGGTTCCTCGTTTTTCACGTGGCTCTATCGGATCGTCACCAACCTGGCGATCGACCTCATGCGCAAGCCTGGCCGACGAGATGTCGAGCTTGTGGATGGTCAAGGCATACCTGACGAAGCATCAGATTTTCCGCTCGTATCTCGCATTGATGGCGCCGACCCGCTCGACGTCATGCGCCGCCGCGAAATCGCGGCTCGTATTCAGTCCGCGCTCGAAGCTCTCCCTCCTTACCACCGAGGCGTCATCTTGATGCGTGAGGTCGAAGGCATGTCGTACGAAGAAATGGCTGTCGCCATGAACGTTTCCAAAGGGACGATCATGAGTCGGCTGTTCCACGCACGACAAAAGCTCCAGCGCGCTTTAGCAGATTGTTATGCAGAAGAAGGGCGTTCACGAAGCGCCGTCGATGAATCAGTCGAGCCTGAGGAGGCGCCGTGACGACGAAGAGCATGAACGGAACAGCCCACGAACCACAAGTCGACAAAGCCGTCTCGGACCTCGATCTGATGCTGTACCTCGATGGGGAACTCAGCATCGAGCGTCACGAGCAGGTTCGTCGCGCCATCACCCTCGATGAAATACTTCGCAGCAAATTCAGTGCTCTCGAAGTTTCTTCGACCCTCGTGTGTGAACGAGCGCTCGATGCCGCGGCAAACATCGATTTCGCCGACGCCGTCATGGCAAAAATCATGGCGAAAGACGCTGTGGTTTCACTCGACGAACGCGATGCGGCACCTGGTGCACAACAGCCACGAGAAACACCAGCGACCGATACTCCAGATGTTCGTCTGGAAAAACTTGGCGCTCGCGTCAAAGCTTCCAACGCTTCCAATGCTTCCAACGACAACGCGCGCGGGATTTTTGCACTTGCGGCTTTTGCCGTAGCTGCGGCAGCAAGTTTGATGATTTGGGGCCGTTTGGCGCCGAATCATTCCGTAGCTCCTGCCGAACCCATAGCGATGACCACGACACAAGAAATCGCACCCGCGGCACCAGCTGTGGAAATGCCTCTCGCACCCGCTGGCGAAACGGAAGCAGACGTCGCGGAAGACCGAGAAATGGGCGTAGAAGTTGCCGCCGTAGACTTTGGTTCCAAAGTTGGAACGATCTTCTATGTTGAAACCGAGGCCGCGACTTCGAGGCACACTACGACGGTCGTATGGCTGACTGATTCCGATGGAGAAGAAAAATGAGACTGCCGTTATTTGGTCTTGTCATTGCTGCCGGGATTTCACTCGCCCCGGTGCCCTCAATCGCCTTCGCAGAAGAAGCCGCCCCCAAAACAGCCGCGCAGGAACAGTCTGTCACGACTGAGTTTCTCGTCCTCCATGGAACGAATGACGGCACGGGCATCGACGCAAAGATCGGCAAACTGCCCGAGCTCTCCAAACCGCCTTTCTCCGCATACAACAGCTACAAATTGCTCGAGAAATCAGCTCCATCGGCCTCCAAGTCAAAAGCTTCGACTACAAAACTTCCCAATGGCGCAGTGCTCAAAGTCACACTGAAAGACATTATCGAGCCCAAGAAAAAGGGCGATGTCAAAAAATACGTGATGAGTGCGAGCATTCAAAAGCCCGGTGGAAACACCGACCTCCCCTTGCTCGAGGTGAATGCCAGGGCTGGTGAAACGTTCTTCGTTGCCGGACAAAACTACAAGGGTGGCATTCTCGTCATCGGCATCAAGGTCAACCCTTGAGGCTCGAGCCGGTGTAAATATCCGGTATGCGTTCGCTTTTTCTTGCCCCTGCGATTCTCTTCACCAGCCTGTTTTTCATGGCCTGCGGTGGCGCGAAAGCCCCCCAGCGCCCCAATTTCCCCCTGAATCAAGCCGCGGGAGCTGCCGCCGCACCGCTTCTCTATCGGTTGCCCGTCATCGGTAATTGGCGCGTGCAAAGAACGCATTACGGCGCCACCAACGACCAGGCATACGCGATCGATCTCGTCAAAGACGACCCCCTACCGCGTGATGCCGTCAAACAAAACACCGATTACCCTTCGTACAATCAACCTATTGTTGCCGATGCTCCTGGCGTCGTGGTCATCGCGGTCGATGGAGTCCCCGACAACGCTCCAGGCTCCAAAAATGTGTACGACATGCATGGGAATTTCGTCGTCATCGACCATCGGAATGGCGAGTTTTCCCTCTTCGCACATTTCATCCCCGGCTCGCTGAGAGTACGGCCCGGAACGAACGTCACCACCGGGACTGAACTTGGTCGCTGCGGCAATTCTGGGCATTCCACGATGCCCCATTTGCATTGGCAGATCATGTCGAGTGCCAATGCCACCGGCGCTACGGGTATTGCGCCGAGGTTGGTCCCGTACGAACGAAATGGCGTCATGTCCACGGATCTGCTGCAAGCCAAAGACCACTTCGTCGTGCGCTAAGTACGTTCAGGCGTCGGTACCATAAGTTGGTCTGGACGAACCTCCATCGGCAAATCGACTTCGAACACCGCACCTTGGTTTGCCCGGGCGTACGCGCGAATGTTTCCGCCATGCGCCGTGACGATGCTGCGCACGATGCTGAGGCCAAGACCCGAACCCACACCTTCCGGTTTTGTCGTGAAGTAAGGCTCGAAAATCTTCTCCAAGTGCTCGGGCGCGATCCCGTGTCCCTCGTCTTCGACCTTTACTCGAACCGTCGACGTTCCAGCAATCACGCTGGTTTGGATGGTCAAACTACCACCATGTTGACGCATCGCATGTGCTGCGTTGGTGAAGAGATTGACGAAGATTTGCGTAAGTTGATCCGGGATTCCTCGTACTGCTGGCACATCACCGAACGCTCGGGCGACGGTCACGTCGTAATCGTCGAGCACGTAGTCGCAAAAGACGAGGGCTTGATCGATGACGTCATGAATTGCGACAGCGGTTGCGACCGCTTGCCGAGGTCTGGCGTAGGCCAAAAGATCACGCGTGAATCCGTGAATACGTTCGGCGGCTTGATGTAACCGCGCGAGACGTTCGACGTCGGCTGGTTCGCCACCCGAACGCGACGCCTTTTGATGAAGGTAGTCTGAATACGCCAGGACAGACGTGAGCGGGCTGTTGATTTCGTGCACGATGTCCGCTGCGATTTGGCCAAACGATGCCAGCCGACTCGTGTGGACGAGCTTTGTTTCGAAGTCGTGCACACGCGCATGTTGGGCTCGTGCTTCCACGTCCATCCGAGCGCGACGAAGTGCGACACCGATCGTCATAACGAACCGCGCGAGGAACATTTCCAACGGTGCGTCTGGAAAAACACGCGCTCGCTCGTCGGAAGCCACGTGCATCGTTACCCCTTCGTTTGTAGGGATTTCGATGATCCGTTCATGCGTGAAGTTTGGAAATAGTCGTTCAGAAGCGACGTTGCCTTCCGCTTTCGGAAAGCGAACCGCAATCACGGTTTCGGGCAAAGCATCCGCGGCGATGGAGACGAATGTTTCGACGACGTTCGAAACCTCTGCATCGAACGGCATCTCGCATGAGGCGACGAGTAAACGATCGAGAAGCTCGGCAAGCGCGACCATGGTTCAGGAGAATAGATCGCCTTGGGGCGGGTTCTTGATCGGCATGGGGCGACCCAGGTGTTCGTACGCTTTACGCGTAGCGATACGCCCTCGAGGTGTTCGTCCAAGAAAACCTTGTTGCAACAAGTATGGTTCGTAGACGTCTTCGACAGTGTCGCGTGCTTCGCTGAGTGCCGCGGCGATGGTGTCGATACCAACGGGTCCACCGTCGTAGTGTTCGATGATCACATTGAGCAAGCGCCGGTCCATTTCATCGAGGCCTGCGGTGTCGATCTCGAGGCGATCGGCGGTCATGTCGGCGATATCGGCACTGATGCGACCACTACCGAGGACTTCGGCAAAGTCGCGAGCTCGACGCAAGAGACGATTGGCCACGCGCGGTGTGCCTCGAGCACGTGCGGCAAGAGCGCGCGCTCCTTCGGGATCGATCGGGACATCGATCAATCCAGCGCTACGCGTGATGATGCGTTGCAGGTCTTCGATGGGGTAAAAATCGAGGCGAACGACGTAACCAAAACGCGACAACAATGGCGCCGTGAGCAGTCCGGTGCGGGTCGTTGCGCCGATGAGGGTAAATGGTTTGAGTGCCAACTGAATGGTCGTCGCATAGGGACCATCCCCCGTCATGATGTCGATCTTGAAGCCTTCGATCGCTGGGTAGAGGCTCTCTTCGACTGCGGGCGTGAGGCGATGAATCTCGTCGATGAAGAGAACGTCGCGAGCTTCGAGTTTCGTGAGCAGTCCGGCGAGAGCTCCTTTGTGCTCGATGGCTGGGCCACTGGTCGAGTGCAACGTCACGCCCATTTCTCGCGCAACGATGTGCGCGAGTGTCGTTTTTCCAAGTCCTGGTGGTCCGCAAAAAAGCGTGTGATCGACTGGTTCACGACGACGCTTTGCCGCTTCGACGAAGACCTTCAAATTCTGACGATGTTTGTCCTGCCCAACATATTCATCGAGTGAATCGGGCCGAAATAGCCGATCGAAACGGTCGTCGTCCTCGACGGACGCCGGAGTGATCACGCGCTCGGACATGACGTGGACGTAGCTCGTACGCCTGAGGAAGGGAAGTCGCGGGCGAGTGAGCGATCAGCCGAGGGCAGGTTTGGAGGAGAGTCGTGGTCTGCGGCCGGGGATGGCGAGGGGCAACCAACACTGTACGACGGGTGCGCCATCGGGAGAGGTGTCGACGGTGACGGAGCCTCCGTGGAGTTCGATGATGGAGCGGGCAAGGCTGAGGCCCAGCGTGAGGCTTCGGCCGCGTGAGGTAGCGCGACGAGCGAAGAGGGCTTCGATTTCTGCGGGCGTCGTGTTGCGTCCACCGAGTTCGACATCGATGCGCACGCCTGGTTCTGGTCCGGCGGGACGAGTGGTTCGAACTCGTACTTCGCGCGAAGTGGGATCAGCCGAGGCGGTGCGCATGGCGTGACCGATGACGAGTGCGAATGCGCGTGATGCGTATGCGGGATCGATGGGAACTTCGGGCAATCCTTCAGCTACTTCGACGATGACTTCGTGGTGCGTATCGGGCGCGAGGTCACGTGCGCGGCGTACGGCTTCTGTGACGAGTTGGGCAACGGCGACGGGGCGCGGCAAGAGCGTGAGTTGTCCAGCTTCGACGCGTGCGGTGTCCAGAATCGATTCAATGAGCCCGAGTAGTTCGCGTCCGCGATTCTCGATGAGCGCCAAGCTTTCACGTTGGCTGGTCGTGAGTTCTTCGCGGCTTACCAATTCGGTAAACCCCAAGATGGCGTTGAGGGGACTTTTGAGGTCGTGACTGACGCTGGCGAAGAGCAACCCGCGCATTCTTTGTGCGGCTTCTTGAACTTCGAGAGCGCGTTCTTGAGCGCCGGCGAAGATGCGGAATCGTTCGGCCAGCACTTCGATCGCGCGGCCTAAATTTGCTACGAGGGTGAACCAAACGGGGCGCGCGATTCGCGTTTCACCGCGAAGAACACTTTCGGTACCAAGCAATCGGACGCGATGTGTCGCCAGCATTAGGTCTTCTGAAAGAGCGCGACCGACGAGCGCTCCCATGATTGCTGCCACGAGGCCGAACGCGAGGGCGATAACGACACCTTCGGTAATGATTGCGGGCTCGAGATCGGCGGTAAAACGAACGTCGGCTTGTCCTGCTTCGAGCGGAAGATTGAGCAACAGTTCGCCATCGGTTTCTCGCGTGAAACTCGACTCGCCTTCTCGACGTGGTCCGGTGATGCGACCCAAGAAGCGATATTGCGCAGCGGCTGCGACGGCATCTTCGATCACGTCTTTCTTTCCGTGTGTGGCTCCAGGATCGAGCGCGATGCGAGCAACGAGTGCAGCTGTCGCTTTGCGGCTTTGTTCGAGCAACGTGCGCATGTGCGCGTGCGTGACGAGCACTGCGCCGACGCCGACGAGTGCGACAGGCGCGACCACGGCGAGCAGGAATTTCTGCAACAAGCGACGACGTGGAATCTGATGAAGCTCCAGCGAATCGAGCAAATTCGTGACGGGTTCGATGGGCCCAACATCGAGAACACGAACGGTGGCCGTGCGAAGGAGGATGTAGTGGATGAGCGTCGACGCGCCGAGGATCGTGATCGACAGGATAAACAAGCTGATCGCGCGACCTTGGTCGAGTTTTTCTGGACGCACCAAAGGCAGTAGGCCGCACGCGTGCACGATGCTGTACACGACGAAAAATCGCAGCGTAAGGGCACTCGGCAACCCAACCAGACTACGAATCTCTTGCGCACCAATCGGAGCCGCGTTCATCGTCGACGCGTTGATCCTCAATCGATGCTTGCGAAGGCGAAGCATGGAAACGAGTGTGGTGATGACGAGCGCCAACGCGGCGAGTTGCAGGCCCAAGACCTGCACGCTGTTTGTCGTGCCGCGATCAAGCACCAGAAGCGTCGGTGCAAGAAGCGCGATCGCTGCGTGACCGCCGAGGCCGGTGAGGACCTGACGAACGATCACGTCGCGGTAGAACGTAGGCACCGAGCTCGTCATCCACGCACCTCGGTCGATCCGTCGCCGCGCAACGGTGGAGGATAAGAGCCCAGGTCACGCGAATCGGGAACGTTGGCTCCGTCAGGCGCTTGATTCGCTTCGCAACGCGGAAGGGTCACGGTGAACATCGAGCCGCGTCCCATTTCACTCGTCACATCGATCGTGCCTCCATGCATCAGGACAAGGCGTTTGGTGATCGCCAAACCGAGGCCTGTTCCACCTCGCGCCCGAGCATCGCCGAGCTGTCGATATTCCTCGAAGATGGCTGCGGTTTGTTCACGTGGAATGCCGGGGCCCGTGTCGCGCACGGTGAGCATGACAAACGATCCGCGAGCATCGACGCGCACGAGCACAGAACCGCGCACGGTGAACTTCGCCGCGTTCGACACGAGGTTCGTCAAGATTTGACGCACGCGTCGTTTGTCTGCAAACGCATACAGCCCCCTCGTTCCTTCGACTTCGAGGGTCAGTGGTTTGTCGGCAACGGTGGCCGTCGCTTCACGTACGACTTCTTCGGCAACGTGCAGAACATGAACGGCACTGCGCGAGAGTTGCAACGTGCCCGTCTCGAGTGCGGACAGTTCGAGAATGTCATCGATGAGCTGCCGCAAGTGCTCCCCGCTCGTTCGTATGACCTCCAATGATTCGCGAGCGTCGTCGCTGAGGGGACCATCGACTTCGCTTTGGAGTACGTGGGCAAACCCTAAAATAGCGTTGAGAGGCGTGCGGAGTTCATGGCTGAGCCCGGCAAGGAATGCTGATCGCTCTTTGTCCATGTCCGTGGCTTGCGCAAGGTCTGCGCGGTACGTGCGTTCGGCTGCGGCAAACCGCGTGACGAGTACGTTGAACGCCGCCGTCAACACTCCGACTTGATCGAGGGATCGAATGGGAATTTGTTGACCTGTGGGAGCCGCATCGGGACGTGCCATGTCGACGATACGATCGCGTACGAAATCGACGTCGTCGCGTACTTGCTTCGTAAACGCATGCGCCACACTGACGGCAACACCGAGCAGGATCACGGTGAGCGCCGCGACGGCGTTGGCGAGTCGCACGGAGCCTGGTGGAGGATTCGGTGCCGCGACAAACGCGAGCACGGAGATCATTTGTTGTGGCGGATCGAGTGCACGTACGGAAAAACGAACGCGGCCAAGAGCTGTACGGGTTTCACCGCTGCCCACTTGCACCAGTCGCTGCACTTCAGTTTTCGTTGGAGCGCCGTAACTCTCGTCGACGAGAATCTGGCCGCTAGGCTCGACCACCAGCAGCTCCATTCCGCTTCCTCGAGCCGCACGGACGACGATTTCCACGCGCTCTTCAGCGGTCGCGACACGCATGCGTGATGCCAGCGTGGCTGCAATCGCGTCGGCTCGTAGCGCCGCTGCATCGTCGGTCAATCGTCCAAGTTGCTGGATGCCAATGAACGCGATGGCGAGAGCCGTAGCGATGCCAATCAGGAGCACCATCGCAGGCGCCACGGGCAAGAGCGGGAGAGCCCCGCGAAACAGTCGTAGCGAAGTACGCGGCACAATGATTGTCGGCGGGATGTGTCGCGTGACGACGTCCCGCACAAGTGAGGATCGTCCGGGACGCGCCGGTCATCAAGACCCACGGATAGGATATGTGACGCGGTGGTCCTTCAACCGGGACGAGGGTCCGTGGCAAGCAGCGCAAACACGCCATGGTCGAGCCACCGTTCATCGACCCATTCAGCTTGTCGTGCGACGCCTTCGAAGCGGAATCCCAGACGACTGATCACGCGAAGTGAAGCGTGGTTGTCCGTTGCCGCTGCCACGCGCACGCGATGTGCGCCCATGTAACGGAATGCAAATTCAACGGCAGCACGCGCGGCTTCCGTCATGAGCCCGCGCCGCATGCCTTCCTTGCGCAACCAATAACCAAGATCGCACTGGCGATGAATGTGCACGCACGACTCGAGACCCACGACACCGACAAACGTGCGTCCAGCTCGCTCACGAACGGTGAAACGCAACGCTCGACCGTTGTCCCAGTCGGCAACACACGCCTCGGTAAAACGCAGACTCGACGCCGGCTCGGTATAGTACGGAACCCACGGCAACCATTTTTGCAGAATCAGTCGCGACCCATGTACGGCGAGCCAAACCTCTTGTGAATCTGCAGGATCCACAGGTGCCAACGTGAGCCGTTCGGTTTCGATGGGCCGCGCGCGAAGGTCAGCTCGAGGGGGGACGATCAGCGTGTTATTCACGGGCAAACGAAACGTCCAGCGTATGGCTCGAGTTGTCCGGCTTCGTAGTCGAGCCACGAAACGAACCATTCGCCTGGGGTTTTTCCGGGAACGAGTGCAGGGGGAGGTTGGTTGCCACTGATGCGTCCGACTTTTGCCGATGCACCAACTTTCGCACGCGTGATCGGTGCAGTCATGATGGCGCCCTTCTCGAACCAAACGACACGCGCATTGCCTGCATCATCAAAGGCAACGGCCGGATGCCCACCGGCCTTGCTGAACTTGTCACGCCACAGAGGTTGCGCTGTCGCGGGATCGATCGCCGCTGCAGATACACCGCCCATGGTTTCGTTGTCCCAGACGAGAAAACAGCCTTCTTTGGAGCAGGCGATCGATGACGTCTCGCCACGTGATTTGTCCGAGTTGACGACGACGAGTTCACCAACGGATCGATCGGTGTTCTCGCCTTTCTTGCGCGCCTCGACGTTCTTGCCGAGGTCCGCGAGCGGTACACGCAAACGGTAAATGATCTGCAGGGGCGAACGTTCGAGTCGGAAGGTGATTTGTGCCGCTTCGCCAGCGACGGCGACGACGGGCAAACGTACGCGCGGCTTTTGCAAACCCGCTGGAGCGAAATCTGTGGCTCGAATGGCGTCACCGATAGGCTCGAGCTTCGCGGACAAACGGCGAATGAACAGTTCCTCGCTGCCAGTGTCGATCTCTGCGGCCCACACGGCCACATACGATCCATCCGCGGCTTGCGCGATCGACGATCCGGAACTCGGCCCCTTGAGCGGAGCAAGATTCACCATGGGGCTACCAATGGTGCCATCGGCCGCGAGCAGTCGTACATGCGCGCCGGCGTTGTTGCCTTTGCCGTCGGTGTAGACGATCGGAAGTTCAGAACCGTACGACATGAGAACGGGAAGCTTCACGCTTCCGCCTTCCGGCGAGATGTCGATGGGATCGGCAATGGTGCGCAACGAATCGTCGAGCACGGCCGCATACGCGTGCTCGGGTCCTTCGTGTCCATCGGTCCACGTCACGACAGGACCCTTTGAGCCCAAAGCAATGAAAGGACGTCCTGCACTGGTGCGTTTGGGTTGAACAGATTGGAGATCGTACGTTCGTGGTCGACCTAGACCCGTGAGCGAACATGGCGACTTGGCCGCATCGCTGGCGATGGCGACTTGGACCTGATCGAGCATCGTGCGGGGGATACCGTGACCACCCTTGTCGAAGGCTTCTTTCAGGAGTTTGAACGCTCCTTTGTGGTCCTTCGTTTTGAGTTTGTCTTGGGCTTCGGACACCGCAATACGCCAAGGGATCGCCGATTCATGTGCAGATTCTGGAACCGCACGAGCGCTGGGCGCTGCCGATGCAGAAGGCGCAGCACTCACGGCGGCAACCGAAGCGGATGTCGCCGGAACTGGCGTCTTAGGATCCGTTTGCGTCTTCCACCAAATCACGGCCCCGCCAGCGCCGATGGCCAATGCAAGTCCGGCAACGATAGCGAAGGTTCCGGCACGCGAAGGTTTTTCCTGCGAAACCTTGACGGGATCGGGAAGCGGATTGGGACCACGTAAAGACGCCTCGAATGGAGCGGTCGGTCCTCGCGGAACGCCATCGCCAAGACTACCCGCCCGCGCCGCTTCGACCCTCGAACTAGGCGGAGGAGGAGGCAACGAGAATTCGGTCGGTCCGTCGGTCTCGAGCGGTGGCGGCGCAGCGCCACTCACACGTCCATAAAGCCCGCTCACGTCATGGCGAAATGCGCCGGACGTATCGAGGCGTGAAGCTGGGTCGAGTGCGCCAATGAGTTCGTCGGAGAACTCGCGTGCGGTTTGAAAACGTTCGTCGATGCGACGATCGAGAGCCTTGTCGAACCAGTCTTTGAACGACACTGGCAAGTCGGGACGGAAGCCGAGCGGATCGGGAACGGGAGCGCTCGCAATTTGGGCGAACGTCATCGCGACTCCCTGCTCGGTTTGCCACACGGTTCGTCCGGTGAAACACTCGTAGACGATGCACGCGAGTGCCCAAAGATCGGCACGATGATCGACGGCGCCTTGTCCACGTACTTGCTCGGGACTCATGTACGCAGGCGTTCCGAACACTGCTCCTTCACGCGTGAGTCGCGTCTGCTTCGCGTCACCGGAACCGTTGAGCGGCGTGTAAAATTTGGCGAGACCGAAATCGAGAATTTTGGCGAGCAAACCGCCGTCTTCGTCTCGGCCAATGAAGATATTTTCCGGCTTGAGATCCCGGTGCACGATGCTCGCCGCGTGAGCTTTGGTCAGACCGCGACATACCTGGCTCGCGATGGCCAGCGTCGTGGGGATGTCGAAGTAACGAACCTTCGTCATGCGTTCGTAGAGCGACTCGCCTTCGAGCAGTTCGAGAACGAGAAACGGAGGGCCTTCTTCGAGGCGTCCGGAGTCGTAGACGTCGCAGATGTACGGGCTGCGAATCGCTGCGGCGGCCCGAGCTTCGCGGAAAAAGCGTTCCACGACGACTTGCGATGTCGTCAGTTCCTGCGCGAGGACCTTGATCGCCACGCGTTTGCCGATGCCAATATTTTCGGCTTCGTAGACAGCAGCCATCCCCCCGCGACCAATCTCGCGGGTGACTCTGTACTTCTCCGACAGGACGGTACCTACCGGGATCTTCGTCGATGTCGGTGAGGCCATCAGATCATCGGGTCGAAAAACGCAGTGTAACGGGGGGATCGTAGGCGAGGCGCGTCCCGCAAACAACTACGCGTCGATCGTGGCTGTTGATTGTCTCGTTCGAGGCTTGCTCGTCGTGTCTGTTCATCGATGTCGTTGCGGCAAGCAGTCCGCTTGATCGCAAGGTCAGCGCGTCGAACTGGTCTTTCGAGCAGAAGCACGCGGGTTGTTTTTTTCATGGACAGCTCGGCTCGAAACATTCCCGAAACGCAACGCGCCGTAGAAAGCAGCGCTCGAGCAATGAAGAAGGTCGAAGCAATCATCAAACCGTTCAAGCTCGACGAGGTCAAAGATGCCCTCGCCGAGGTTGGCATTCAGGGCATGACGGTCACCGAAGTCAAAGGCTTTGGACGTACGGGGGGCAAGAAGGAAGTTTATCGCGGCTCCGCGTACGTGGTCGATTTCGTTCCAAAGGTAAAACTCGAGATCGTCGTTCCCGATCACCTCGTCCAGAGCGTCACGGACGCTATCGAAAAGAGCGCCAAGACGGGACGGATTGGCGACGGGAAAATCTTCGTTAGTTCGATTGATGAAGCGATTCGCATCCGTACTGGAGAACGGGGCGAAGACGCGATTTAGGCATGTTTCGTGTTCGGACAAGACAAACTTGTCGTGGGCATGGAACGGGCGCTGCAACCCGTTGAGAAAGAGTCATGAAGCCGAAAGACGTCATTCAATTCGCCAAAGATCACGACTGCAAGTTCGTCGACCTCAAGTTCATCGATTTGCCCGGGATTTGGCAGCATACGACGATTCCTGCCAATCGACTTTCGGACGACATTTTCGAAGAGGGCATCGGCTTCGACGGTTCGTCGGTGCGTGGATGGCAGCCGATCAACGCATCGGACATGCTCATGACCCCAGACCCGACGACGGCGCGGATCGACCCATTTCCGGCGCAGAAGACGCTGAGTCTCATCTGCAAAATTTCCGATCCAATCACGGGACAACCGTACGGACGGGACCCGCGGTACATCGCGAAGAAGGCCGAAAATCATCTGCGTTCGACAGGTATTGCCGACACGGCGTACATGGGACCCGAGGCTGAGTTTTTCGTCTTCGATTCGATTCGATACGAGAGTTCACCGCGGAGTGGTTTTTTCGAAATCGATTCGGAAGAAGCTGCGTGGAACACGAGCAAAGCGGGACCGAACCTCGGTCACAAGATCCGTCCGAAAGAAGGCTACTTCCCGGTCGCGCCGAACGATTCGCTCGTCGATGTTCGCGCCGACATGATGACCACGTTGATGGACAGCGGCATCGTGGTTGAAGTTGGGCATCACGAAGTTGCGAGTGCTGGACAGTGCGAGATCGGGATCAAGTACTCGACGCTCACGTCCACGGCCGACAACCTCATGTGGTTCAAGTACGTCGTGAAAAACGTGGCCAAACGCAACGGGAAAAGCGCGACGTTCATGCCCAAGCCGCTCTTTGGAGACAACGGCAGCGGCATGCACACGCATCAGTCGTTGTGGAAGGACGGCAAACCGCTCTTTGCAGGTGACGGGTACGCAGGTTTGTCCGACATCGGAAGTTGGTACATCGGCGGCATTTTGAAGCACGCGAAAGCTCTTGCGGCCCTAACAAACCCGACGACCAACAGCTACCGACGCCTCGTTCCAGGCTACGAAGCGCCGGTCAACCTTGCGTATTCGAGCCGCAACCGATCGGCGTCGATTCGTATCCCGGTCGCTGCTGGCAACTCGCCCAATGGACGACGCATCGAAGTTCGTTTCCCCGACGCTTCATGCAATCCCTACCTCGCGTTCGCCGCGATGATGATGGCCGGACTCGACGGCATTCAGAACCGCATCGATCCAGGCGACCCGCTCGACAAGGACATCTACGCGTTGTCACCCGAGGAATTGCAAGGTGTTCCCAAGTGTCCCGGATCGCTCGATGAAGCCCTCGTGGCACTCGAGAAGGACCACGAGTTCTTGTTGCGGGGGGATGTCTTCACCCGTGACGTCATCGAAACGTGGATCGACTACAAGCGAGAACGTGAGATCGATCCCGTTCGACTTCGGCCGGTTCCCCACGAGTTCTATCTCTACTACGACACTTGACGCGCTCTCGCCCAACCTGGGTTATCCTCGCGCCGACCTGCTTTGAATCCGGGTGATCTGCTCCAGTCTCGCTATCGTCTCGTCCGCATGCTTGGCTCCGGCGCGAGCGGAACCGTTTGGGCTGCAAAGAACGAGCTCATCGATCGCGAGGTTGCGCTCAAAATCCTGCATCCCGACGTCGCGACGGACTCTGTCCAGCTCCAACGTTTCTTCAACGAAGCGAAGGCGAGTGGACGTGTCCAGAGTCCCAACATCGCAGAGATTCTCGACCTCGGTCAGGCTGAAGATGGGTCGCCTTTCTTGGTGTTCGAACTACTTCACGGCGAAGGGCTCGATACGTGGATCACTCGTGAACGAACGCTCGAGCCCCGAACGCTGACGGAACTCTTTCTCGGTGTCGTTCGCGCGCTCGAAATCGCGCAGGGCCAAGGCATCATTCATCGCGATTTGAAGCCTGCGAATATCTACGCGCATCGAGGTTCCACGGGTCAGCTCGTGCTGAAGATTCTCGACTTCGGCATCAGCAAGATGGTTGAAGGAAACAACACGGCCGAGCACATGACGCTGACGCGTACGGGCACTGTCGTGGGCTCGCCGGCTTACATGAGTCCCGAGCAAGCGGCGGGGCGAGAAGACATCGATGGTCGAGCGGATGTGTGGTCGCTCGGTGTTGTTTTGTATGAGGCACTGACGGGCACGCTTCCTCACGAAGCGCCGAACTACAACGCGTTGATGGTTCGCATCATGACGCGTGATGCGGATACAGCGTTGTCACGCCGTCCGGATTTGCCGCCGATGTTGGCGACGTTGATCGACGATTGTTTGCGTCGCGAACGAGAGCGACGTCCGAATACGGCGACGCTTGCGGCACGTCTCGATGCAGCGCTGCAAGAGATGCCACCCGGAACGCGGCAAGTGGTGCCGACAGGCAATCATCAGGTCGCACCTTCAGCTTTGGCGATGCCTGTTTCGCAACGTCCACAGGCTCCCGCATCGTACGTACAAACCACGACGAGTCAGCGGTATTCACTGACCGGCGGAGGAGCGGGATCCGATCCATGGCAAGGCAAGTTTGTCTTGGCCATCGCTGCTGCTGTTGGCGTGGCGCTTGGCATGATCGCGCTCTTCGCGCTCAGCAAATTCCTGCTCCGCTAATGTCCTACGTAAGACGTTCGTTGAATCAAGATTCAACGAACCGCCCCTACGCCAATGCCACTCGTGGACGGCGCGACGGCACACGAGTATGAATTCTGATTCATTACGGACTAGTTTGTCCGCGAGAGGAGAACTTCCATGAAGGTTTACGGTCATCCGGCAAGCACGTGCACACGCAAGATTCTGTGTCTGCTCGCAGAAAAAGGCGTGAACGCCGAGTTTGTCATGGTCGACATTATGAAAGGCGCGCAAAAGGCGGAAGAGCACCTGGCGCGTCATCCGTTCGGAGTCGTGCCGGCGTTGGACGATGACGGGTTTGTCTTGTACGAATCGCGGGCGATTCTACGTTATTTGGACGCGAAGCTCGAAGGGACGAGCCTTTCGCCCAAGAGTCTCCAGGACCGAGCGCGAATGGAGCAATGGATCGCGGTGGAGCAATCGTATTTCAGCCCTGGGGCGATGAAAGCGATCCTCGAGGTGTTTTTTGCGCCTATGAAGGGAACGACGCCGGATGCTGATGTCATAACGAAAGGCAAAGCGGAGGCGGCCAAAGCGCTCGACGTTATAGAGCGAGCACTTGTGGGCAAGGAATACTTGGCCGGCGAGTTCTCATTGGCCGACATTACCTATGCGCCGTACTTGCAATACCTCTTCGATACGAAGGCAGGGGACATCATCACGGAGCGACCGAACGTGAGTGCATGGGCGACGCGAGTGCTCGAGCGTGCGTCGTGGCAAAAGGCATTGGGAAAGGGTTGAGCGTTCG
>JANORL010000409.1:0-2120 GCA_031415295.1 Polyangiaceae bacterium
CACGTGTTGAAACGGCCCCGTCAATAACGTCGGCGCATTCGTTTGCGGATCGTGATCGATCTGCGTCACGAGCCCATCGCCATCCGTGATTTTGAACAGCCGGCCATTCGCGTCATATGTAAACGATTCGGCGACCGCACCCGTGCGTGCATCCTTCGTCGTTTGATGACGCCCTGACGGGTCGAACGTGTATATTTCGGTTCCTGGCTCGTTCATGATGCCGTAAAACCCAGCCGAAACGAATGGCATTGATGGCCGAATGCGACTGATGGCCCCCAAACTACCATCGGCAATCCAAACATTACCATCGGGTCCGGCCGCAAGCGCGTTTACCGAATAAAACGTCGCTTGCAACGCCGGACCGTTCAAACCACAAAAATACTGCGAACAGATCGAGCCTAACGTACCCGCTACGGTTGAAATCGCGTTGTCGGCCGTAATGGCTCGAATGATCGTACCAGGAACGGACTTGTCCGTCACGTACACCGTTCCATCCGCGGCAACCGTCAACGCATCGGGATTATGGACGACATGCGGAATCTTGAAAATCGTGCCATCGAGATGAACGTGGTAAGCCAAACCGTCGATCCAGAGTTCTGCGCACCCGAGCATCTTCCCTGGGCACTGATCGCGAGATGTGTTGAGAGCACCTCGTTTGTCGCGGCGCAGGCACTTGTGACCACGCACGGTGCCGGATAGCTCATGCGAAAACAGCGGTGAATCAAGCCGCTTGCACGCTGTCGTGTTTGCTGATCTGATTTTGCTTGCTCGTCACGCTTTTCTGTGGTCGACCCCCGAGCCTGCAAGCACGCATGCGTTCGGATACGTACGTGAGACGCGCACGTCCCGCTCGTTTGTCCACAACGCAGGCGTTTGTCGGAGATGCATGGTGCGCGTGCACGTGTCCACATGGCAAGCCTGTCATCACGGTGTTTGGCGTCGCGTCGTGGAACTCCGCGGTCCGTGCTCGGTGTTGGTTTGAACGCCAATCAATACGTATCGTTCGGCCTCGCATACTCAAGGCCCGACAAGTGTCCTGACGATCCGATCGTTGGTGTACCAAACGAAAAATTTCGTCTCTGCAAAGCCGCAACGATTGCGCGTCCGTTGGTCCCTCTCAGCCAACTTCATTCGGCGGAGGTAAAACTTTGTCCAGGAAAAACTTAAGTACGTCGAGCGGTGTGATGATACCCACGACTTTTCCGCTACGAACGACAGGCAGATGATGGATGTCGCGCTCTCGAAAAATCGTCAGCACTTCGTCCGAGGTTGAAAACTCGTCGACGAAAATAGGCGGAGTGCTCATCACGTCCCGTGCGACGGCAGTTTCGCCAGACGCACGCAGAAGCGAACCCATGAGGTCCGTTTCGGAGACGAAGCCAATCAGCCGCTCGTGCTCGTCGACGACTGGCACGCCCCCAATGCGTGCATGCACCAGAATGCTAGCGATGGCGCCGAGCGACGTGTCGTCAGTAACGACCGTCGCATGATGCGTCATGATGTTCCGCGCGTGTCCTTTCATAACTTCGACCTACGATGCCGCCAAGATCCGAACGCGTCCAGCATTCTCGTAAGAATTCCAAGATGTCGTCCCGGACGAACCTCACCCAACGTAAAACCATCACACCAGTTTGTGGTCCCCACGTGCTTTGAGCGCTGCGACGACATCTTTGACATCTTGCGCACGCGCACGCGGCACGACCAACAGCGCATCGCCTGTCTCCACCACAACTAGATCGTCGACTCCGACAAGCGCGATGACCCGTCCGGAAGGCGTTGTTTCGGTGCGCAAGTCCATTACCAAATTACGTTGCGCATCGAGGAGCACGGCGTGCGCCGGCGCCACATTGCCATGGTTGTCCTTGTCCGCCAATTCCCACGCAGACTGAAAACTTCCGACGTCGCTCCAGCCAAAATCTCCGGGCACGACTGCAAATTCGGCCAAGTGATCCATGACTCCATGGTCGATGCTGATCGAAGGAAACGACGGAAAGAGGCGGTCGATGGCAGCGTCTTCTTCATCTTTTTGGGCAGCGGCGTCAATGGCATCGAGCCCATCGGCGAGCGCTGGCAAATGTTTACGAATGGCCGCGAGCATGTCGCGGACGCGAAAGAAAAAC
>JANORL010000410.1:0-2609 GCA_031415295.1 Polyangiaceae bacterium
GCAGAAAACAGCCCACCAGCGCGCTTGCCTGCCGTGTCGAGTTCGCGGAGCAGGCTACGGAGATCATCGGGCATCGACGGGACGAGACTACGGGCGGTCGCGCCATCGGGGAACTTTGTATTGGCCCAGAGGTGGCAGGCCATCTTCAGGAGGTGCGATTTGCCGCTGCCAAAGAAGCCGCTAACCCACGCCGCTTTCTGGCTCGTCTGGGTGATATTTGCGAGATACGAATGGAGTATCCTCTGGATCCCGTCGGCGTACTGGCCCTCGCAGACGAATGTCGACAATTCACCACGGAGCTCCTCGAAAACTTTTTCGTCCGACTTATCGGCGATGCGTGCCTGCCCCTGATTGACCAGGGGATGGGTGGAAGGATCTCGTTGAAGGAAATCTTTGATTTTCAAGTTAAACCCCGGGCGCTGTGGATTGAGATAGGCACGGCCATGTAATTCCAGCCGTCAGAAGCATCGAGTAGCCGGTACTTGTTCTGATCGAGGCTACCTGGAAAAAACACGACGATTCGGCCTCTCACGTCGCCTTCTATTAGCTTGACGACTTCAGAAACGTGGGTGAATCCGTACAATGTGCCGACGCCGAACACTGCAACCACAGAATCATCGGACAAGGTTGCGGCGGTCAGCGCTGTTCGCAGACGGCTCGCTACAAAGTTTGGAAACTCTGATTGCAGTTTCGCGCTGAGTTTTGCGGGAGAATCGAAGTAGGCGTGGCTATACCGTTGCCCTCCAAGCCAATCGGCGAACGCTGTGGTGAGATCGACTTCGTGCCAATCATGCCCTGCGGCTTTCGTTCGGGTCTCGAACTCACCTTTGCGGGCACGAAGAACACGCTCGAGTTCCTTGTCGTAGACAACCATGATCACGCGCTGGGCGCCGGCTACGGTGCGCTGCCAAGGCGTTGAGATGTGTCGGCCATACTCGTCTGCAAGATCTTCGAATCGCGCCATTCTCGTCACGTCCTGCCAAGTCCAGGGTCAAGCCGATCGAGTCCAAACTCAATCACATCACTCGCGGTTCGCATATCGATGAGGCCCACGCGTTTCGCTTCCATGGCGAGGCCTCGTGCTGATGAAGGCGTGCAATCGAGCGCGGCGATCCAGCCAGTCGTCAGAAGCTCCTCGCCACGAAAGCCCGCGGCGTTACCGAGCCACAACGCGAATGCAACTGCGGTCGGCGGCGCCTGCACCCGCTGACGAACCTTGAACGTCCGGCCTTTTAGGTGGCCGGACTGCGTCCACGAGCTGGAAACATTACGCACGACTTTGTCGAGCGTCGCGTCGTTCATGCGTTCGCCAACATGTTTACGGAGTGCGTCGCGGATCGGACCACGTTGGATCTCGACCCCCGCTGGCTGCGACAACACTGCCCACGCTGATGCCATAAACAAAGGATCACGCGCGAGTGCAATGAGCAGTGCGAGTAAAGGACGGGCGCTCGTGTCGACGCCCCAGAGCTTCCGCATGACGCGAAAGATCACGACGAACGGATCGAGGGCGTACAGTTCTGTAAGTCGCTGGTTAGAGCTCCGCCGCGTAGATGCTGTCGACTTTGCGAGACAGTTGCTTTCGACGATCGCGGATGCGTACGCGGCGCGATCGACGGGCCCAGGAGCTGCGGCAAGCACGGCCTCCAGCTCGGCGAGCATCAGTGTTCGGCTCGAGTGCGTTCCCTTGTCCCCGAAGCGGAAGCCGAGCTTCGCTGCTGGAGGAGGCCCCGATGACGGGAAGAACGCGAGCGATTTGGCTTCAACCAGGGACATGAAGAATTGGCCGGCAGGTTTGGCGGCGGCACCGTGGCAGACGGACGGGAAGGCGTCAAGGGGGTACGTGACGATCTCGCCGGCAAGTTTGCCGGCGAGCCCGGACTTCATGACGATTGCGGCACACGTGCGACCATTCTGGAGATGATCCTTTATCACCCCCGTTTTCGCATTTTGGCCTCGATATCCCTCGAGAACGCCGGCTCGAACATTCCATCCACGCGAATCGAATAACGAAAATAAGGCGCCGCCAAAACGCCGTGATAATCCATGTCGTTGAACCAATACACCCGTGCGTCCACAAGCACAGGTGCGTCGTCGGGATCGTTTTGCAAATAAAATTGCTTGTTCCCTCGCGGATCAATTGAAATACACTGCGCCACCGACAACGACTTGCCAGGCTCCGTGTCCCGATGTAATGGCGCATGATCGTTCGACTCGACCCCGAATATCACCACCCGCCCCATTTCCCGAAAAGGTAAACTCCGAATCAGCTCGACCGTCTTCGGAAAAACCTCGACCGCTTCCTCGACGAATGCCTTCCCATGCCCCGAGTGTTTGTCGTCCCAGTTGTCGTTCTCGAGCAAATGATAACAAACCTTCCACGGAAAATACACCTCGTGCCGATACGCCAATAGCCTCATTTGCGCCTTCGTCAACGGATTGTCCGTCTCGTCTCCAAACACCACCCCCTCGCGCCGATCCAAATCGTACTTCTGCGGCTCCTCCGATAGCGCCACAAACTCGGCAAACTCCTCCCGCGACATGCTCTCGACTGCATTCATCAAGTCTCGATACCCGTCGTCCATGCACCACGGCGCCACCACACCCAT
>JANORL010000411.1:0-7167 GCA_031415295.1 Polyangiaceae bacterium
TTCCCGGCTTGGATGCTTGCGCCGATGAGCCGTCCGTCGTACGCGTCATTAAAGAAAAGAGCGACGCGTCCGAACAACTTGAAGTGGTCCTCCTCGACAAAAATACCGAAACAGTCTTGGAAGCGGCTAAGTGGTGCGACCCTGCGCTTCCAGAGGATGCAATTCGCGAAGCATTACGCAAGCATCCTGCGCAGAGGGACCGAATCTTCCATCTCGTAGCCCGTGGAACATCCAGCGTCCGCACGTGTATTCGAACGAAGATTCCCGCCCTCGAACGGCTCGTCCAGCATCTTGTACCCCTTGCGCGCGAAGTCGTCGCCAAGCCCGCTAGTTGATACCCCTGAAATCGTTCCGCTGAATCCCCCTTGCCCTCAACCCCCATCACCCCTTATCATCGCCTTGCGCATGCTCCCACAACTCGCCGCAGGCCTCGGTTACCGCGAAGAAATCGCCGCCGATCTGCTGCGTTTTCCGAATGCCGTCGACTTCGTCGAAGTCGTCGCCGAAAGCTGCTACGTCAAACCCGCCGCACGTCGCGAAGCCCTTGCCATCGCTGAAATCTGGCCCGTCATTCCTCATGGCGTCAAACTTTCCCTCGGTGCCGCCGAAGGCATCGAAAAAGACCGCGCCAAAGCCCTCGGAACCCTCGCCAAAGACCTCCGCGCCCCGTTCATCAGTGAACACGTCGCGTTCGTGCGCAGTGGTCAACGCGAAATCGGCCACTTGACCGGTTTACCGTTCACCCGTGACGCACTCGCCGTCGTCCATCGCAACGTCGCTCAAGCCCGCAAATACCTGCCCGATGTGCCGTTGCTGCTCGAAAACATCGCCTGGACCTTTTCGTGGCCCGATTCCACAATCCCCGAACCCGACTTCTATTGCGAAATTGCCGAGAAAACCGGTTGCCCATTGCTCCTCGATGTCAGTAACCTCTACGCCAATGCCCTCAATTCCGGCCAAGATCCCATTACCTTTGCCGCGCAATTTCCCCTCGATCGTGTCGCCATGATTCATCTCGCCGGCGGAGTTCTCGAAGATACCTTCTATTTCGACGATCACGCCCACGCCGTTTCCGATGACGTTTTTCGACTGTTGCAATCAATCCTCGAGCAAACCGGACCCGTTCCCATTCTCATCGAACGCGACGCCGCATTCCCCCACTTTTCTGAACTACGCGCCGAAGTCGAGCGTTGCCGCTTTTTGCTACGCCACGCAGGATCGCCACATAAAAACCCAGCCCCAATTCCTTCGCAGCCCCTAAAGACAACGGACTTCAGCGCCCTCGAAGAAGCCCAAAACGCCATGGCATTACTTTTGGTCGATGTCGAAATCCCCGAAGATCCTCGTTTCGATCGCCAAGCCATCTCGCGATCTCGCGCTATTCTCCAACGAAAACGTGTCGATGAAGCGTTGCCACTGCTTGGATTTCTCGCCCCGTTTCGAGCCGACGTAGAACGTATCGCCCATCAAGTCATCGCTGAAATCCCGCGCTCCGCGAAACTTGCCGGCATCAGCGACGCCATCGAAATCGCTAGGCGAGCCATAGAATCGACAGCATTACGCTCCGCCGCTGAACGTGATCTCTTCTCGCTGGAAACTCGATTCGTTTCGGATCCCATAACAAAAGTGGTTCGTCCTCGTTATGCCCCGTTTTTCGGTGTTCGCCAATTGACGGGAGGCACGAAAGCTCTTGCTTTCAAAGGTTTTGGAACCCACGCCCGCGTCCACGTATACGAAAGGAAATCGGCCTCGACATGACTCAAGCATTACCCGCCTCCATTCGTTCGAGGCTCGAAGAACTAGCAATAATGCTGGAAACGCAGCTCGGAAAAAACCTCGTCTCGCTTCTCGCGTTCGGCAGCGCTGCTCGAGGTGGTTGGGATAACGCTCGCAGCGATGTCGATTTGGTTCTCGTCGTCAAAGACCCCAGCACCAAAGAACTCTTGTCGATTGCCAATACGCTCACCGTAGCTCGTACGGCATTACGATTCGAAGCGGTCATTCTCCAAGAAGACGAAATCCATCGCGCAGCGGACGTTTTTCCGCTGTTTTATGATGATATCCGCAGTTGTCACGTGCTTCTGGCCGGCAAAGACGTTTTTGCCCATTTGGAAATATCCGACGCTCATCGCCGCGTGCGAATCGAACAAGAACTCCGCGAAGCGCAAATTCGTTTGCGCCGGGTCGTCGTCGATACCCTTGGCGCGCCAAACCCGTTGGCCGGCGCCATCGATCGTAAAGTAAAACAACTTCGCAGCGCCGTGTTTGGGCTGCTCGCTTTGCGAAAAACCCCCGCTGACAATGATCACCTCGATACGGTATTGGCCAAAGCGCGCGACGTGTGGAAAGTCGATATCAAACACTTGCAAAATGCGCGCAAGAACCCGATCAAAGCTCTCGAAGCGCTCAATACGTTACTCTCGGCCATGATCGACGAAGTCGATCGGATGGAGGCATGAATGTGGCACACGATCTTTGACTTTTATCCGTTCAACTTGCCACCTGGCGGGGATTTCCTCGGCTTCTTCGTGCCGTTTGCCATGATCGCCTTGACGGTGGCCTTCATTGGGCGCATCTTCTTGGTCCCTTGGCTCATCGACAACCCGACGTCACCATTGGCTTCGACGAACACGAACGGGCTCTGGCAATGGCCAGCGCACTCGGCGTCGCCTTATCGCAAATCGCCGCAGTCTCCGGCACAAACATCCAGTCCAGGCCTTGCCAAAGGCGTCATTCCGCAAGGCGATGACCTCGTGGCCCTTGCGTATTTGCGACGCGGAATTCCTGGTGCGGCCAATGTGCTGATTACGCAAGCTGTTGGCGAACAATGGCTCGTACCTAAGCCTTCGCCGAAGAGCGCGGGCACAGTCCGAAAATACTCGGTCAATGCAGCGGTTCGTCCGGCGACCGCGTTTGGTGCTTCATTTCACGGCGCTTTGCGCGTAAAACGTCCGCCTATCGATGCCAGCGAGATCAGTACGACCGCCAAGGGCATTGTGATGAACCACGAAGCCAACATCAAGAAAATACTCGAAGATGCAGGGCTATTGCGGTCCCTGAAAAAAAGAAACCTATATGTAAATATGGGCATCGCACCTCTCGTTTTGATTCTGTTTGTCTCTGTGATGCGGTGTTTTTGGCTCATGGAAATCGACAGGCCGTATTCGAATCTGGTGACGACGACGACTGTCATGTTGGGCATCGGAATCCTGCTCGCGCTTAGTGGAAATAAACAGAGCACGATTGCCAAGCCTTACTTAAAATGGCTCGACGACGCGACGCATTCGCTTCGTAATGACGTTCAAGGGGGCCGGCGCTGGGATGCCGCAGATGTAGGCCTTGCCGTGGCCGTTGGTGGAGGCGCACTTCTGGCCGCTGCGCCGTTGTTCGTGGGTCTGCGATCGGCGCTCGCTGCGGAACAAAACATCGCTTTGGGATCCATTGACATGAATACTGTGGGCGCTGGAACCGAAGCCTGGAGGAACGCGCAAAACGCGTCCAGCAGTTCGTCGAGTTGTTCGTCGTCCAGTTGTGGAGGCGGCGGCGGTTGCGGCGGCGGTGGCGGTTGCGGTGGTGGCGGTGGTTGTAGCTGATTCCGCTGTTTTCGATGTGCTCGATGTACTCGGGGGGGCAACCGAGTTAGTCAAGCCAAACGCGACGCTCGATGGATCTCTTCCCGTTCGTGCCGTTCGCGCTTGCTCTCCGCTGCTCGACGGCAATCGATTCGGCTTTCAAGTCAAACTCACGTTATCCCTCACATTGACAAAAACCCTGACCGGCGTCAAACCGGCGGCATTACCCGACGCTTTGGTACGCACCGTTTCGGGATCCATGCCCCGTGTTTTTGCAGAAGGATTGCTCGATCCCCAGGGCGAATGGGCGCAATCGTTGGCGAAGGGAATCGTATTTCGTGAACGAGGTACACGGCGAAAAATATCTTTATTTACTGGACTTTTCGTGCGTCCGCGTCCGGGCTATTGGTTACGCCTTGGGCACGCGGGCAATCGTCGCAACATTGCATTTACCGTAGAAGAACGATGGATCGCTGATTCGAATACTTTTGCACCGCTCATCGTGACGATGACGTTTCAACCGGACACACCATTTCCATTGACGCTTTCTGGGGAAATCGCGACGCTTGCTCCGTTTGTGCCCGGAAAACATTTCGATCAACTTGCGGAGGACGATGTCGAGTCATTGGGTCACGCGCATACCAAGTTTTTCGACGAGAAGTATTTTGCCCAAAAGAAGCGTGGGTCGACGAAGGATTACCGGCACATGATCGATCGCGAGCCGGAAGCGACATTACCCGACGCTCGACATGCGGGGTTTGCGGTATTGGGACCTGGGTGCATCGCTCGGGAAACGACAAAGGTTTTCTTGACACCGCGGGGAATACAATCACGGCCGCCAGCGGATCACGCAGGCGCGGGCATTGAAGAACTCGTCTTTCACAATGCGGTGCCACTCACGTGTTCCTTCGATGGGCATCATACGCATGTGGATCCCGACAAATCCGCGCTGGAACGTTTTGCCCAAAAAACGCAACACGCCTGGGCTGATGTATTTGGCGCGGAATACGTCGAGAAACGTCGTGGCGCGATGTGGTATTTTACGAAATATGTCACACCGCATCAACCCGGAGAACCGTACTTTTTCGTCAAACCTCCCGCATTGATTTCCACGCCGTCGGGCCATTCGGTACTCATTGAAGGAATACCGGGGCAGGGGTACAGCGTGCTTCGAGGTGTCGTGGAGACGGACACGTTTCATGCGGCGCCCGCGGTGTTTCGAATCGATCAACCCTTGCGGCGTATCGACGTTCCCGAAGGAACGGCATTGACAAAAATCATTCCGTTTCCGCGCATTCTGATGGACGCGACGTTTGCCACCGTCGATTGGACTCATGCGCCTCGGCTTCGAGAAACCCGATGAATTCCAACTCCGATCTTGCCCAAGGCTATGCGCATATGCCAATGCTGCACGCTGTCGCTGTGCACGGATATGCAGTCATCGAACCGAGTGCGGGATTCGATGCAGATTCGGCGGCCCGTGATCCATGGGGCGTGGCGACGTTATTCTTCGGCGAACCTCCAAGCATGGTCGAGCGACAACCGATCAAGCCTATGCCCCACGGCCGTTCGTTTGCGTCGAACGCGGCATTTACGCCATTACATTCGGATAGCCAGATGTTCGGCGGAGTATCCCCGCATGCGCAACTCATGTTTTGCGCCAAGGCTGCTCGAGACGGCGGAACGACCTTGCTTGTCGATACGCACGACCTTCTGGAAACAATTCAGCGGGAAGATCCCAGGTTTTTCGGGCGATTGTTTACCGAATCGCGGCGTATTCCTTTCGTTTTTGGGGACGTTGTGGGACCTACGGTATCGTGGCGATCCGACAATCTGGTGTTTACGCATTCCCCGATGCGCCAGAACGACGAAATCGGGCAGCGACTCCAGGCCTTCTTGTCTCGAGCGCCCCTCATCGAAGTACCCGTTCACGATGGCGAAATCCTTGTTGTGGACAATCACCGCATGCTCCACGGTCGCACCGCATTTACGGACGATTTGAGACGATTTACGCGGCTCTTGGTATGGCGTCGTTCGAGTTTTACGCGGCACATCCATTTTGAGGCGCTGGCGCGTAACGAATCCGATCGCTTACGTGTTTTAACGCGTGATCCACAAAAATTGCGCCCGTTAGGGTTGGAAACGTGGCCTTCCCGCGAGGTTGAATTGCGGCGCCGAATCGTGCTCGAGATGTTACAAGGTGTTCCACCAGGCGTATTGGCGCACCGTCACGGCATTGCTGAACCGACGTTGTATGTGTGGCGAGATGCGGCGGTGGCCGCGATGGACAAGGTGCTTGATCCATAGGTGATCGATGATATCGACGTACCCAAGTCAATGCGCACTTGCAGGTGCGGGCTGAAAGCGTTAAGTAACTTAGCCGGCTGCTTTCTGCCAGGTACGATACAACCGAGACCATGCTCGTTCTACCCGAATACTCATTTGGCACACGCGTCTTTCAAGGGGCAACCGCTTCACTACATCGCGGTACACGCGACACCGATGGCCACCCTGTCCTTGTCAAAGCGCTCGTCGACGAGTATCCGAGTCCCCAATGCATTGCGCAATTGCGGCATGAGTGGGCCATTGAATGCGAGCTTGGGTTGGAACACGTCGCTAGACCAATCGCCCTTGTGGAGAATGGTAATGGCCTCATCCTCGTTTGGGACGATCCGGGGGGCGAACCACTAGCAAACGTTCTTGCCCAAGGCGCACTCGAAGTTTCCAAGGCGCTTCGTATTGCCCGATCAGTCGCATCGACGCTGGAAGCCATTCATGCACGGGGATTTTTGCATAAAAATGTAAACCCTGAAAACATTTTGGTGGACGCAGCAATGAGCCGGGCTTGTTTGATCGGATTCGGCATTGCCGCAAGATTGGCGCAAGAAATTCCGCAGCTTACGAGCTTAGGGACGCTCGACGGAACGCTCGCTTATATCTCACCCGAGCAAACTGGGCGAATGAACCGTATCGTGGATCTCCGCAGCGACTTGTATTCGCTCGGCGTTGTTCTTTACGAAATGCTGACGGGAACGCCGCCGTTTCGGTCGACGGATGTCGCGGAACTCGTCTATCGCCATCTCGTCGAAAGACCTGCGCCTCCACACGACCTCAATCAAGCCGTTCCTCGTGTCGTCTCGGATCTCGTGATGAAATTGCTCGAGAAAAGTGCCGAGGATCGGTATCAATCCGCTCGCGGGCTTGGTGCGGATCTGCAAACGTGTCTTGAGATCCTCGAAGCGCAAGGTACGATTCCAACGTTTACGCTTCGTCCACAGGATCATGATGGCGAGCTTCACCTGCCGCAAAAGCTTTATGGTCGCAGTGCCGAGGTTCGAGCCCTAGAAAACGCATGGGAGCGGGCGCGAGCAGGAACGCCTGAATTGCTCATTGTTCGAGGCTACTCGGGCATTGGGAAGTCGGTCCTTGTCCAAGAGATACATAAAGAACTCACGGGCGCACGTGGATATTTCGTAACGGGCAAGTGCGAGCAGCTCGATCGCAGCGCGCCTTATGCATGTTTCGTGCAGGCTTTTCGGGAATTGGTGCACCAGCTCTTGATGGATCCCGAAGAGATCTATGCTCGTTCCAAAGC
>JANORL010000412.1:0-14179 GCA_031415295.1 Polyangiaceae bacterium
CGCCCTTTCTATCACAGGGACGATCCTACGTGCCACAGAAAATCGCACGCCCACACGATCTGCCTGGGTCAGCGTCCACACGACGTCGAAGTGCCGCGAAATCCGGACGGCCGTACGCCAAGTCGCTTGCACGACCGCGGACAGCATGCTTCCGTTTCAGCATGGTCGAAAGACGGGCCGACGACGATCTGGCGTCGACCCATACTGAAATATCCGGCACATCCAGCATCTTCATGAGTTGGCTCGTTGCCGGCGCATGTAATGCCGCCTCTTTGCAACAGTCGCTCGGTTTTTTCGTGACGACGACGCGCTTGTTGCAACATGCATTCGATGCAGGCCACTTCGCCGCACTCGGGCTCGCGTCCGCTGGTCTCTGCGGCGCGTATCGGCGGTATGTGAACGCCCAGTCTCGCATCCGATACGTCGTGCTCGCCATTGGGTCCTGTGCACTTGGGGCGCTGTTTCTGCCGCCGGATTTATCGAAAATGGCCGAGCGAATCGCGGGTGACTACGGCTCGTTTGCAAAAAACTCTCTTCTGGCAGTCAGCACCATCGCCATTACATTGAGCGTGCCGATCGCTCATGCGCTCGGTCGATTGCTTGCACGTCCCTGGTGGCGGTGGCTTGCCATGGCCGTCGGTGTCACGATTCTCACGACCCACGCAATCGTGCTCAAAGACTTCTACCACGCCATTCATTTTTGGATGGCGGCAACAGGAGCCACTCTCTTTGCGTCCGCACTTGCTGGAGCGGTTTTACCCATAACACTCACAAATCGCTTGGCCCGCTTCGCGACCCCTCACGTACGAAACGCGGTGCTCGCGCTTCTTGCAGCATATGCAGCATTCGCGATTGGACGTCGCCCGCCCTCCGCAACCGCAATCGCCCTTGTCCGCAACGACGGCTCGCTCTTGCCTCACTTCTTGCTCAGATTCGTGCATCCCCCGACTCCATTACGCCAGGCAGACATCCCGCCGGATATGAAACCCTGGTTCGAAGACCGAAAAAACCATCCTCCAATTGCCCCAACGGTACCCCCTGTCATTACTGACAAACCCATCATCATTTTAATGACGATCGATTGCACTCGTGCCGACGTCATCATGTCCCGTAAAAATGATGATCTTTTACGTTCACTCGCTCGGTTGCGCGATATTTCCACGACATTCACGCATGCGCGTTCTACAGCTCCAGGAACCTCGAGCAGCTTGGCGAGCGTGTTTTTTGGCAGCTATTTTTCGCAGCAATATTGGGCTCCGCCCAAAGCACGCGCAGAACTATATGCCGACGATAGTCCTCGGCTGTCCGAAATCCTGGGCCACGCGAACATCACAACCGTAACCTACACCGGCGCTCCTGGCCTCACGCCACGTTTCGGACTCCTGCGCGGTTTTACCGAATCGACCGATCTGCAAAAAGATTCACGTTATGCAAGAGCCGAAGATCTCATGAAATCCGGCTTGGAGCGTCTCAAACGCGCCAACAACGACGCCCTCTTTCTTTACTTGCATTTTCTGGATGCCCATGCCCCCTACGACCGCGGACTCAAAACGGGCTCCCCCTTCGATCGCTATATCAGCGAGCTTCAACTCGTCGATAAACAATTGGGGCAATTGATGGCCTTGATTCAGTCACATTCGCTACGTAATCGAATGTTGCTCATCGTCTCGGCCGACCACGGCGAAGCGTTTGGCGAACATGGGACAACCTACCATTCGTCAAGCATTTATGACGAACTCTTGCGCGTTCCGTTGCTCATCTGGCGGCCTGGGCATCAACCATTCGTAGTCGACGACCCCGTATCCCTGGTGGACTTGGGCCCCACAATCCTCGACCTTTTCGGCGTGCCGACCCCAGGTCACTTCATGGGCCAAAGCCTCGTCCCCTACTTGCGCCGGGACAAACCCAAACTCACGCGTCCGATCCTTGCCGAGGGGCGACTCAAACAAGCCTTGATTCTGCCCGACGGCCAGAAAGTCATCGTCGACAATCGCATGAACACTGTCGAACTCTACGACCTGCGCACCGATCCTGGAGAAACCAACTCGCTGGCCGATGACGAGGAACGATTGTCAACACCCCTGTCATTGCTCAGGCAATTTTTTCAAGTACATGCGAATCGCACGCCTGGGTATTCGCCACCTTATCGAGTTTGGTAACCTGTTTCAAGCATCCGCTTCGCTTCGAGCTGAAGAATGTTCAATCGGTTTGCTCGATACCAACTGATTGTCTTGGCGAGGCCCTCATCGAAAGAGGTTTTTGCGGAAAAACCAAATTCTTGCTTGGCGCGGGAAACGTCCAGCATCCGTCGAGGCTGGCCATTTGGTCGCGATGTGTCCCATTCGATCGTCCCCTGATATCCGACGGCGTCTTTTATCTTGTACGCCAACTCCTTCATCGAGATCTCGAATCCCACCCCAAGGTTGACTGGATCCCCCTTGTCGTAACGTTCTGCCGCCAAGAGGATCCCCTCGGCAGCATCATCCACGTAAAGAAATTCACGCGTTGGCGTGCCATCGCCCCAAAGCACGACCGACGACGATTGCGTCACATCGGCATCGACGAACTTGCGAATCATTGCAGGAATCACGTGCGAATCGTGCACGTCGAAATTGTCCCGTGGACCATACAGATTCACGGGAAAAACCACGACGAAATTCGATCCAAATTCAGCGCGATACGCTTGAGCCATCACGAGAATCGCTTTTTTCGCAATACCGTACGGTGCATTCGTTTCTTCCGGATAACCATTCCATAAATCGTCCTCGCGGAACGGAATCGACGCAAACTTGGGATACGCGCAAATGCTCCCCGCGACGAGAACCTTGGATACCCCGACACGTCGCGCCTGTTCGAGCACATTGAGACCCATCGCCATGTTGTCATGGAAAAATGTGCCTGGATGTCGACGATTTGCATCGATTCCACCCACTCGTGCCGCCAGATGAATGACGAGATCAGGCTTTGTTTCGGCAAACAGTCGGCCCGTCGATAACGCGTTGGTCAGATCGACTTCACGCGAGCGCGGGATCACGATGTGTTTTGCTCCTCGCGCCCGAAGCTGCTGGACGACGTGAAAGCCAAGAAAACCTGCGCCACCCGTAACAATGATCGTTGCGTCGGAAAGATCTTTGGACATGGGACCCAAATACGTTTGCTCGATTGTATGTACGTCGGGCGAATACCACACCAACTCTTGGATTGCACGGGATGATTGCACGCACGCAGACCCGTGCTCGTGAACGCGCCTTGACGTCGCACATACTTTGGTGCTGGACGTTTCCCATAACCAAGGTGTAGATGCCGAACGTAATGCGCATCGACTGCTTTGCCAGCCCCACGTCGGACACACCCCGGTAAGCTCCATGAAACGTGCACTGATTACGGGAATCACGGGCCAAGATGGTTCGTATCTGACCGAGCTACTACTCGCCAAAGGATACGAAGTTCATGGCATCGTGCGTCGGTCGAGTTCCTTCAACACCGAACGGATCGACCATCTCTACAGCGATCCTCACGAAAAAAACGTACGTCTCCGGCTTCACTATGGCGATCTCAATGATGCATCGTCGTTACACGCGATCGTCGCGGAAATACTTCCTGACGAAATCTACAATCTCGGAGCGCAAAGCCACGTGCGCGTGTCGTTCGACATCCCCGAATATACCGGAGAGGTGACCGGACTCGGCGCCATGCGTTTGCTCGAAACCATAAGAAAAGTTGGGCTCCACTGCCGTTTCTATCAGGCGAGCAGCAGCGAGCTGTACGGCCGAGTCGTCGAGGTTCCACAACGTGAAACGACACCGTTTCATCCTCGCAGCCCCTACGCTTGCGCGAAAGCTTATGCCTTTTACATCGCGCAGAACTACCGCGAGGCGTACGGAATGCACGTATCGAATGGCATCTTGTTCAATCACGAGAGCGAACGGCGGGGCGAGACGTTCGTGACGCGCAAGATCACACGCGCCGTAGGACGTATCAAACACGGCATTCAGAAGGAACTCTACCTCGGTAACCTCGATGCAAAACGCGACTGGGGCCACGCAGAAGACTACGTCGAAGCCATGTGGTTGATGCTTCAACAAGACAATGCCGACGACTACGTCATCGGAACCGGCGAAACACATTCCGTGCGCGAGTTTCTCGAACTCGCATTTGATCACGCGGGACTCGACCACCGCGACTTCGTCCGAATCGATCCGCGCTACTTTCGCCCTGCTGAAGTAGACCTATTACTTTCCGATTCGACCAAGGCGAAGCGTGTCCTCGGTTGGCAACCCAAAATCGGCTTCCAAGAACTCGTGCAACGCATGGTCACATTCGACCTGGAACTTGCTGCCCGGGAAAAAAGGGCTCGCGGCTAGATCCAAACGTTCGTCGTTCTCTAACGACAACAGCCTTTGTCGTGTGCCTGTCGACTTCAGCCTGCGTTTCGTCGACCGCTTACCGCCGCCCCTTGTGCCACGCCACTTGCAGCGCCAAACCTTCGCGTAGCGCCACTCGAGGTGCATACTCGAAAGCTTTTTGCGCAGCGCTCGTATCCGCCCACGTATGCGTCACGTCTCCCGCTTCGTTCGGACGACGGTCAATATGAATGGTGCCCGCAAGTTCGCCCATGACGTCGAGCACTTCATTCAGCGTCACGCGTGAACCACCTCCAATATTAAAGACTCCTTGGGCATTTCCGAGCCCCGCATTCACGTTCGCTTCCACAATATCCGCAATAAACGTAAAATCCCGCGTCTGTAACCCATCACCAAACACGGGAATGCTTTTTCCATCGAGCGTTGCTTCGATGAATTTATGAAATGCCATGTCCGGGCGTTGCCGCGGACCGTACACGGTAAAATACCGCAAAGAGGCCGTGGACAAACCAAAGTTTCGCCGATAAAGTTCGCACAAATGCTCGGCCGCGAGTTTCGTGACTCCATAGGGAGAATGCGGATGCGTCACACTCGTCTCGCGCATGGGCAAATCATTCGTATCGCCATACACCGATGACGACGACGCATAGACGACTTTTCGCACCGTTCGATGCCCACGTGCAGCTTCCAGAATTCGTTGCGTCGCAAGAACATTGTCTTGCACATACGATTCGAATGTTTTCCCCCAACTCGCGCGCACGCCAGCTTGCGCGGCTTGATGAAATACGACTTCACATCCATCGAGCAACGCCGTTATGTCACACGACGCCAAATCTCGCTCTTCCAATCGAAATCGCGAATTCTCATGCAATTGCAACAGATTCGAATCTTTGTAATACCGTGGATAATAATCGCTAAATCGATCCACTCCAACGACTTCGTGACCAAGCGCCACAAGACGCTCCGATAAATGAGAACCAACAAATCCAGCCGCACCGGTAACGAGACAACGCATGATGGCGCGTCTTTAGCATGAAGCACGATTCACGTGCCAGATGCGTCGAGCAAATCCTTGGAGGGTGTCTATCAGGCGTCGCGAGCGCAACGCGTAGCAGCCTGATAAACACCCTCTCAGCTCGTGGGACCTGCTTCGATGGCTCGGCGATAACGCTCGCGACGAAACGTGTCCTTCAGAATGTCGTACGCCTCGTCGAGCACTTCGAGCACCGTTCGTACGTCGATTGCCAAATCCGAAGTCTCCGCCGTAAGCAAGCGCGATGGTTCGAAAGACCGGCGCAAGTCGACAAACGCACGGCGAATCTCGTAACTCGTTGCCCCACGAGCGACCCCGAGCACTGCAAAGTAGTCGCCCTCTTCCACGAGCGCCAACCGCGCCCGAACGCGCATCCGAATCGCTTCCTGATCAAGCGGATCGTGCACAGAAGGACGCGATTTCTCGACCCGTTTCGACGGCACGAGCACCGAAAGAACTTCGAGACAAACAAGCGCGTACAAAAGCGTCGGCATGTCCGCACTGCTGCGATCGATGAGTTCACCGATGGTGGCTCCCGTTGCTTCATTCAGAAGCACCTGTTCGTCCGAGCGCAACGCACATTCCGCAAGCAACGAATAACGCGAACCAGCATCCATGCGCGCCGCGATGCCTCCCAATCGACCAAGAGCAACGTCGGGAGGTATGACGCGACGTACCGATTCGACAAACACTTCGGCGCCCATCGATCCACCAAACACGCTCGGTTCAGAACGCAATCGTCCTGGAGGTTCGGACTCGATTTCGAGTGTGCCCGATTCGACCAAGAGAAACCCGCTGACGAGCCACTCGGCATGCGCTCGAAGCACCAACCACAACGCGTCTTGGCCGAGATATCCGTGGGCAATGAGAGCCGCGCCCGCATGACGACCACCAGGCGGAAGCTTGCCCGCAAGGCGGGTCGCAACGTCGCGTTCGATGTCTCCACGGGCAGCGAGAAACGACAACAACGATTCTTCTGCAACGCCGGAACCAGCGGTGACGACGTCGCCTTCTTGCAAGACGATTCGACGCACCATCCCTTGGCTGTGAAGCGCCAAAGATCCTGTGACGCGACTAGCGATCGCTCGAGCAAGCGCTCGCGGTGCGTCCGCGGGACCAAGCACGGTTGGTTTGTCGTTCTGTAACGATGCTTCGAGATCACTGGTCTCGGAAACACCCATGATGCGCGCAGGAGGCGGCGGAACAGGTGGTGCGAGGCGCACGGAAGGCGGCGGATCCGATGCTGTACGACGAACGATGTTGGGCGGAGGAAGCAACGGGGTCGGCTTCGTCGGATGCGGTGACAAAGGGTAAGACGATGGAGGTTCAGGCTTGGAAGAAACAGGTTGCGCTGATGCTGACACCGGAGGCAGCCCCGGTTTGGTGGTCGCCGGACCGGGGTCACGACGCGGAGGCGATTGCAGTTTTGCCGCGGGAGCAACGAGGGTCGCCGGGTTTGTCGCAAACGCATTCGTCAACGGTGGATACGGCGGAAATGGATTCGACAGTAGCCCGACGATGGTCGAAGGGTTCGACGAAGGAACTTGCGGCGAAGGCGGCTGCACCGTCGAAGGATTCACCGTCGAAGGGTTCATCGTCGTGGGGTGCATCGTCGCGGGCGCCGAGACGGGAGCGATCGATTGCTGCGTGGTCGGTGACGGTAGCGACGAGGAGGTGAGCGGAGCGACGTCAATCCGCGGCGAAGTTGGGGACAATCGTCCAGGAAAAACCGTCGGAGGTTGCGCCTCGATCCCTTTGTCGATGACGATCGGCGCGACGGGACGTTTCATCGAAGTCATCCCCGGCTGGGGTTCGAAGCGGCGCGTAGGAAGCAGCGTGTCGTCGACTTTGTTTGACTGAAGCGGCTCGACGACCGTAATCGCCGAACTCGACATCGTAGAATTAGGCCCCATCGCCACAGGCGGCGGACGCGGGATGATGATGGCTCCAGATCCTTCATCCGCGTACGAAAGTGAGAGTTTGTCTGAAACAACCTCGCGCATCTTGATCGGTTCGCGAACGGCAACTTGGCCGAACACGGCGCGCGGAAAGGGTGGCGATGTGTCGACGGGCGGCGAACCTCCAACGCTCGAAACCGTCGCGCTCGTTACTGGAGGCAAGGTGTCGGGAACGGGTATCGCAACGCTCGACCTTGGCTGCGTCATGGCCAACGTGGGAATCGCAATCGGCCCCGTTACTGCTTCGATGGCGCCGGTTTGTGCCAGCTCGGGCCCCGTTCCCGGTGCGTCATCATCATCCATGGGTGTGTCGAGCAACGAGAGATACTCGTCACCGAGCACGATGTCGGAATCGTCGTCGAGTTGCGGAGATGGAGGGAGCGAAACGAACGCATCCGCAAGCATCACCTTTTGCTCGGCTATAGCGAGTAGCTCTGTGAGCTCTGGAGACAGTTGCATGGGATGCGCTGCCAACAGAGCTGTCGGAGATTGTCCTTCGGATTCATCGGGTGGAAAGATGGACGAACCCATGTCAGAAGCGTCGGGTCCGGCCGGAAAAACCGACTGAAACACGGCGGAAAACGCCCCAGTTCCGGGGTCGGCGAACGGCGCCAAACTGTCGGACGAACGACGCGGAAACGTGTCGTGAATGCCGTCGTCCATGAAGTCTTCATCGAGCGGCGCGGGATCCGCAAGCGCTCCGATCTGCGCGATGATCGCGTGGATGTCGACGGGTCGAGCAAACGCACGTCCCGACGACATCGTCGCACCAACTTCAGCCGCACGTAATGGGCTGCCAAGACAAACCAGCTCGGCCCGAATGCCCTCCGGCATATCCCGAATGTGCTCGATCGCTTCTCGTGCACCGGGTTCGTCGATGTCCACGATGAGCACCCGCGGCGACTCATCCACCACACACGCTTCGAGGCGGTCGATCGTCGACGTCGCGACGGCAAACCCTTGCACACGTAACGCTGCCGCGATCGCCAACCCCTCTGGCGACGTATCGGCCAAGAGAATCACGTCACGATGAACCGTGTGAGGCGCGTCATCTAACGCAGACACGCCGTAATCCTTCGACTCGAGAGGCCAGAGTGTCAACGCGTGTGTCCCGCTCTTTCGGTCGCTCGGACCGAAACAATCCGCCAACAATATACGACAATCGCCCGCGATGACGCTCGAGATGGTAAGGAAAACACGAGAGCCCGATGTTGACCCTTGGCACACCCAACGAATTGGCCCTCGTCGCCTTCCTCATCGGCGTCGTGATCATCCACTCGATCGTCCCCAAGATTGGCGAAGCAGTCGGACGACTCTTCGAACGCGACAAGCGCAAGACCGAGCCATGAACTTCGCCGGTTTCCTGCGGCGCTTTGCTTGCATTCTGCATTTGTAGAACGTATCGTCTTCTTGATGGACGGGGGCTTCGACGATCACGAACCGCAGCCGGAACGTCGCGCCCAAATCGTGGCGCGTTTGCCTGCGCGCTACAACCCCACGTTGCACTTGGCCATCCCGGCGCTGATCGGCCTGTGCGTCCTCGTCGTGGCAATCGTTCGACTACAAACGAATACGCTGCGACCCATCGAGTTGCTGTCGATCCCGATCACGCTCTTCGCAGCATTTGGTTTCGAATGGCGAGCGCACAAGAGCATCTTGCATCGACGCCTGCCCTTGCTCGGTCTGCTCTACGAACGCCACGAACTTTACCATCACGTCATCTTCACCGATCGCGACATGGCCGTAAAAAGCAAGCGCGAGTGGTGGTTTGTCCTGATGCCCGCTTACGCTGTCGTGCTCATTTTTTTGACGATGGTCCTGCCTATCGCTTTCGTGATCGAGCGGTACGTCACGACCAACGTTGCCATGTTCGTCACCATCACGTCGATGGTGTTTCTCTTGTCCTACGAGTGGCTGCACCTCGCGTATCACTTGCCACTCGACCACCCGATCGCGCGTAATCGCATCATTGCCAAACTGCGTGAGCATCATCGTCGCCACCACGAACCGCGTCTCATGAAGCGCTGGAACTTCAACGTGACCGTGCCGCTTTTCGATTGGCTCCACGGCACGACGTGGACGCCTGCGCGTGAAGAAAAACTTCGCGCAAAAAGGCAGTTGAAACACTCGACAGAGAAGCGCGCGAGCTAGTACCTCGACACAGGGATTTTGATTGATTGAATTTGGTGCCGACAGTTGGAGGCGCAAATGTAGCGGCGTGATTCATCGCGCCCATACATTTCGGTCGTCTATTTTTGAAACAATCACGATCCCCGTTTCGAAGTGCTAGAAGGGTTTGTCGCAGCGAGCGTCTCGTTTTCCATTCAAAGAAACGCAGCCCATTATGCGCGAAGCACCGTGACGTTCCGTCCAGAAGCCGTCATGGCTTGCTCGAAATTCATGCCGCAAACGAGTGGAGCTTTCAACGGACGTATTTGGAAGCCCTGCGCTTTGCACGGCTCACTTCGGTGAGATTTCGCGGACGTAGAACGCAACAAGTCCGATGCACGCTCCGTGAGGGTACCGGAAAGCAATGACGATCCGGAAATGAAAACCACCGCTCATGTTCGTCAAACCCTTCGTCGCGCTGTTTGCCTTCTAAAACCTATTCGTTCGAGGACTCCTAGGAAAACCCATCGGCGACAAACAAGATTGCTGGCGTTTGTCCACGGCGTGTGTCAGGAAAGACCGCCATGACGATCGTCTACTTGCCCGACGAAAAAGCTCTCTTCCTGCACAAATTTCGCTGGTTGCCGGTGGCTCTGCCCGAATTGCGGCAAAAGGCCGTGCCTGCAACGACAACCCTCGCGCTAGGCCAAGACACTTGCGTCGTCGAAGGTTTTCAATTGGGGCTAGCCGACGTCGTGCAGATTCTCGGAAACGTGCCCGAGACGCTTCATGAATCCTTTCCGCGCGAGATTCGCTTGTGGCTGATTGCGACACAATTGGCTTTTTCTCTCACGAAGCGTGAACGATTCACCACGACCCACGTTCGTCAACCTGGAAAATTGGAGTCTCGTTGGGAGGGGGTTTGGACATCCAACAGCGACCTCCAATTACTGAATTGGCTCGACCGGAATATGATTCTTGCTCCGTTCGCCGTGTCGGTCGAGCCGCATTCGCAGAACGTTTGGCATTCCAAAGCGTTGTTGCGCAAGTACATCGACGATCTGGTCAACGTTTTGGTTCGTCAGCGGATCGAAGCTCGTGAACGGGCGTGGTCACCACGGCGTCAAGGTCGTGAAGGGTCGCAGCAGCTTTCGTGGAACAACCGCAAGGAATTCATTCGTTCTTCGTTTGCCCTCGCCCCTCGACAACAAGCGATGGGCAGTGCCCGAGGTAGATGGACGCCGGGGGTCGAAGTGGCGTGTGACGTTCCGCCACGGTGGCGTGCATGTTTTCGAATCGAGTTGCCAGCTCCAGGGTCGGACGTGTTCGTCCTGAGATTCTTGTTGCAATCGGTCGATGATCCCAGCCTGATTGTCTTGGCCGCGGACGTTTGGAACTCCAAGGGACCATGTTTGGGAACGTTTGTCGGACCGAAGCGTGATACGGAACAGTTGCTCCGTCGAGCCCTCAATGGAGCGGCTGAGTTGTTTGAGCCTATTGCGCGTGCATTTGAATGGCCGCATCCTGAGGCTGTCGAAATGACTCCGGCGGAAGCGCAGGCATTTCTTGCTGTTGGCGCGCCGATGTTGGCCAAGGCTGGGTACGGCCTCATGGTTCCCGCGGAACTAACCCCAACGGGGCAACGTCGATTTCGCATGCGGATGCGCGTTGGAGGATGGTCGAAACCTGCAGGTGCCGTGGCGAATTCAGCGGGTCTTGGCCTTGACGAACTGGTGCAAGTGGATTGGGAGGCAGCTCTTGGCGACGATCCATTAACGCCGCAAGAACTCGCTTTGTTATCCGAGCGAAAATCAGCGCTGGTGCAATTTCGTGGTGTGTGGGTGGTCGTCGACGCGACGGAACTCGCTGATGTTCGGAAGCGTATGGCTTCGGAACCGTCGCCCATGAAGGTGCTGGACGCTATACGCGTGGGATTGGCTGGACAAACCAATGTGGGGAAATTGCAGGTTTCCGTCTCGGTTTCGGGAGTGATTGCGGATGTTCTCACGCGATTGCGCGGGGCGAGTTCTACCGAAACGAGTGCTCCGAGCCAGCTTCGGGCAACGTTGCGTCCATACCAAGCGCGCGGGTTGCATTGGTTGTCGACAATGATGACGTTAGGTCTTGGTGCGTGTTTGGCTGACGATATGGGTTTGGGGAAAACCATTCAATTTCTAGCGTGTTTGTTGCTGCACCACGAACAAGTTCCGGACGACAATCGACCCACGTTGCTGGTGGCGCCGACATCCGTCGTTGGAAACTGGGAACACGAGATGAAACGATTTGCCCCTTCACTCAACGTTCTTTCGTATTACGGGCCAAACCGCGTTGATGTATTGAAGCAACTACCAATCAATTCCCGTGCGGTGGTGCTCACGACATACGGTTTGTTGCGTCGGGACATCGAACCATTGCAACGTGTCGATTGGTCGGTGGCGGTTTTGGATGAGGCGCAGAATATCAAAAATGCGTCTTCGGAGACGGCCAAGGCTGCACGTAACTTGCATGCGACTCATCGAGTTGCGCTGACGGGTACGCCGGTCGAAAATCGTTTGGCCGAACTCTGGTCGATTCTCGAATTCCTCAATCCCGGTTTCATGGGACCGCTCGACACGTTTCGTCGTGCGTTTGCTGTACCCATCGAGCGATATGGTGACGAAGCGGTCGCGAATCGATTGCGGCGTATAACAGGTCCATTTATTTTGCGTAGGCTGAAAAGCGATTCGGCGATCATTCAAGATCTTCCCGCGAAAAATGAAATGAAGGTTATCTGCACGTTGACGCGAGAGCAAGCGACGTTATACAAGGCAGTCGTCGACCAAGAAATGCGTCGAATTGAAGTGGCGGAAGGAATCGAACGACGGGGGCGGGTATTGGCGCTGCTCACGTATACGAAACAAATTTGCAATCACCCAGCGCACTATTTGGGTGAAAGTGGACCATTGCCAAAACGATCCGGCAAATTGGCACGTTTGGCAGAAATGCTGGAACAGGCCATTTCCGTCGGCGACAAGGCGTTGGTGTTTACGCAATTCCGCGAAATGGGAGATCGACTCGTATCGTATCTCAAGGCGGCATTGAAAGGGACGATTCTGTTTTTGCATGGAGGAACGTCCAAAAGCGCGCGCGATGAAATGGTTCGCCGATTTCAGGAGGAATCAGACAATGCGCGTATTTTCGTCTTGTCCGTGAAGGCTGGAGGAACGGGACTCAATTTGACCGCTGCAACGCATGTATTCCATTACGATCGGTGGTGGAATCCCGCGGTCGAAGATCAAGCGACGGATCGGGCCTATCGTATCGGACAAACGCGAACCGTGCAAGTGCACAAATTCGTTTGTGCAGGGACCGTCGAGGAGAAAATCGATCGGCTGCTCGAACAAAAGCGCAACTTGGCGGCCAAGGTCGTCGGCTCGGGCGAACAATGGATTACCGAAATGAATACGAATGATTTGCGTTCGTTGTTCGAACTTTCCGCCAATGCGATCACGTCCGTGAATGACGACGACGAACAGAGTGCTGGACGCACGAAAACTGGACCGAAGCGTAAACCTCATTTGTTGCCCGTGGAAGCGTCGTCATGACGTTCGAATCGTTCACAAGCCTCGTCCCCAGGAAGTTGACAGGCTGCGCAACGCACGTGCGTCACAATGTGCGAGCGCTTTTGCGAATGCCCAACCAGTGCCGCACCTCTTGGTCGTAAGCATCCGGCGGTACGATGATCTCGATGATCCGATCTTCTTCGTCTTCGCCTGGCATGTGGCGTTGAATCTGCTCGAGGTCAACGCGAATGCGCCACCTGGAATCAAGGTTGTCAGCAACTGAGATCGTTCGTCCATGGATTTCCAGCACGCGCAGCATTGATACACCCGGTTTTTCGCCGCGGAACACAATGCGCACGGCCTGGTCTCCCACATGCGGCGACCAGTTTTCATAAATTTCGCCCAAATGCTGGACAAGCCACCGTCCGATTCGACTCTCTATGGCCTCGAGCTTCTTTGTTGCCTTCTCGATACCTTCGAGCGCGTTGCTGCGCCGTTCGAGTAATTTTTGAATGCTTGGGTCCTTCACACTGGTTTTGTTCGCCATTGACGTGATGGTACCACAAACGCACCAACCTCCACATGCCATCGCGCAAGAAATTCCATGCAACGATGAGTTGACCATGAGCCTTTACGGCTGCCGTGCGCATCCGACCCCTGAACCCTTGTAGCGTTCGGTGCTCTATGTCGAAATCGGCCAGCCGTTGCATTACGTAGATTTGCATCGAACGCGGGTCGATGACTTGCCATTGCGGTACCGACTTCAGGGCCATAAAATGCATCGCTTACGTTTCTAGTTTTACATGGACATACACGCGCTCAGCCGTCGAAGTCCATTGCTCCTTAATCGCCATTTCTGAGCGAGACACCTAATGAAATGGAAAAGCCCAACGCAGGACTCGCCGTAATGGAACCACTCATTGCGGAATTGCAAAAGGACACGTCAGCGGCGCGGTACCAAGACAAATCAACACGCCTGGGGAAACTCCGCGACGAACCCCAGGCACAGCGGGGCTGAATCGCCCTCGCGGTGATCGTCCTGTGCGTGCCCCACTCGATGATCGTTCGTGCTCAAACGAATACGCTCCGACCCATCACGTTGCTCTCGATGCCGATCACGCTTCTTTATCTTGCACCGTCGCCTCCACTGGTTCGGCGTGCATTCGCGCCCGC
>JANORL010000413.1:0-3884 GCA_031415295.1 Polyangiaceae bacterium
TTTCATCTCTGGTGGGTGAGGCGAAGCCTCGTGGGGACTCTCCACGGAGCATCGCGACGGGGAGAGGGGCCAGGGGTGAGGCGCGACGGGCCAGACACGCATTAGACTGAAAGTCCCGCAGTAGTATTAATACGACTATTACGCAGACGTCCAATCGCCCAAGCTACGCATTTCGTATAAACGTTTCTGCACATTTCGTGCGAGTTTGTGCAATATGCCACCACGGCGGAACATAAATAGCATCACGCCAATCTTTAAACTTGACAGCAACGTTCGTTCCGGTCGATATTGCCATCATGGCTCAACCATTTTCCAAACGAAGCTTGTTTCGACCTTTACCTACGTTCGTACTCGTAGGGTTGTCCGTCGTTGTCGCTGCGTCCTGCGTCGCCGACAACGACGAACCCCTTACCTTGTCCGATCCCGGGGCAGCCGCACCCATCGTGCAGGCGGCACCAGAGGCTCAACTTGCCGTGTCGGACGTCCTGGCCGCGCGCGTTCTTCGCGACGCATTCCCCACGCATGCGGATCGCGTGCTCGGGCGTGAACTTCCCCGCGGATTCGTGACGGTGGATCGCGGATTTGCCCGTGGGCCAAACGATTCGATCGCCATGCACCTCGATGTGCAGTTGCCGCTCGATGCGAAGGAAGCTGTACGATTGACGGCGCCTGGCGGTTACGAGATTCGCGTGCGCCAGCTGGGTGTCGATGGCGAAGGCGTGGTGGCTGATCGGTCTGTCGCGTATCGACGTGCTGGGGGTACGTCCTTTTGGACTGTCACGACGGGTGGAGCTGAGGAATGGCTGCACTTGGAAGCAGGTGCGGTAACGTCGGACCTCGACGTTGCTGCGGCATGGGAGATCGAAGGCGCGACGCCAGTATTAATGAACAACGCCGTTGCGTTGATGGACGACGAAGGCGTGGCGCGTGCGTGGGTGACGGCACCTGAAGCGTTTGGCGCAGAAGGAAGGCTTGTGGATCTACGTTTGTCCGTGGAGGGCAATCGTATCGAGCTATATGCGGATGCGCAGGGCGAAGAGGTGTTGCTCGATCCGGGTTGGGTGGCGGTCGCGCCAACGACGACGGGACGTTTTGGCGCGACATTGACGACGCTGGGCAACGGCAGGGCGCTCTTGACGGGCGGATATACGGGCGCGACGATTCCCATGGACGCCGAGTTGTACGATCCGGCAACGAACACGTGGAGTTCCGGGGGCATGATGACCGCGGGTCGGTATGGTGCGCGCGGGGTCTTGCTCAATACAGGCCGGGTACTCGTTGCCGCTGGGCAAACATTGGGAGGTTTCGCGGCAACCGCGGAGCGTTATGACCCGGCAACGAATACGTGGTCACCCGCCGGCGTCATGACGGGCGTTCGTAATTTTTACGGAGCAACGTTGTTGAGCGACGGTCGGGTTCTTATCGTAGGTGGGTTCGATGGGACGAACTTCATCAACACGGTGCAGTTGTACAATCCGACGACCAATACGTGGGCAGCGGCAGCATCGATGGCGAGCGGACGCGGGTTTCCCGTCGTAGCCCGGCTGTCCAACGGCAGGGTGGTCGCCGCGGGTGGTTTGTCGGGGACGCAGGCGGCGGCGACGGTCGTCGGGACCGCGGAACTGTACGACCCGACGACGAATACATGGTCGCCGGCGGGCACGTTGACGACGCCACGGTACTTGGCGACTGGCGGTCTTCTTCCCACGGGCAGAGTGCTCCTCGCTGGTGGTTATGATATGGTAGGCAGTCCAACTTCGACGTCCGAGCTTTATAATTCGGCGACGAATACGTGGACGAGCACAGGGGCGCGCACGTCGGCATCGGGTACATTGGTCGGTGCGTTGCTTGGTAACAACCGGTTCCTCGCGGCGGGCGGGGATGACAACGCCACGAATGTGTATCCATCGTCGGACATTTACGATCCGGCGACGGGCGTGTGGACGACTGCGGGAACCATGAATTCGTCGCGAAGCGATGCTGCAATCGCGATATTGGCTTCGGGTGATGCGTTGGTCGTCAATGGTAGTCCGACGATTGCCTTCAACTCGGCGGTCAACACGGTCGATCGTTACATTGCCACGGGTCAAGCCGCGGGGACGACATGTACGAACAACCTTCAATGCGCGAGCGGCTTTTGCGTAGATAGCGTGTGTTGCCAAGTCGCGGCGTGTGCGGCTTCGGATCAATGTCACAATCCTGGCACATGCCAAGCCGGAACGGGAACTTGCTCGAATCCCAACAAACCCAATGGCACGTTATGTAGCGACGGCAATTCGTGCACGCAAACGGATACGTGTCAAGGTGGCGCGTGTTCCGGAGCAAACCCCGTCGTTTGCAGTGCCTTGAGCCAATGTCACGATCCGGGTACGTGTAATACGACGACAGGCGTGTGCTCGAATCCGCCCAAGATGAATGGCGTCGTTTGCAATGATGGCAATGCTTGTACGCAAACGGATAGCTGCCAAGCCGGTACGTGCGCGGGGGCAAACCCGGTAACATGCACGGCATCGGACCAATGCCACGTAGCGGGTACGTGCAATACGATGACGGGTATGTGCTCCAATCCGAACAAGGCGGATGGCGCGACATGTAATGACAGCAATGCGTGTACGCAGACGGATACGTGTACGGCGGGTACGTGTACCGGGGCAAACCCCGTGACGTGCGCGGCTTCCGACCAATGCCACGTTGCTGGCACGTGCAATACGATGACGGGTATGTGCTCCAATCCGAACAAGCCCGACGGCTCGATGTGCAGCGACAACAACGGCTGTACACAAATGGATACGTGTATGGCGGGTGCCTGCACGGGTGCGATGCCCGTGGTCTGTGCCGCAATGGATCAATGCCACGACGTGGGCGTTTGTAGTCCAATGACGGGCATGTGTTCCAATCCAACAAAAGCGGATGGAGCCATTTGCAGCGACGGTAACGCTTGCACGCAAACGGACACGTGCACAGCAGGCGCATGTGCGGGCGCCAATCCGGTCACGTGCGCGGCATTGGATCAATGCCACGATGCAGGTACATGCGATTCGTCCACGGGTATGTGTTCCAACCCGAACAAGGCCGATGGCGTGAGTTGCGACGACAATGATAAGTGCACGCAAACGGATAGTTGCCAAGTGGGCGCTTGTGCAGGAGGCAATCCCGTGACATGTTCGGCTTTGGATCAATGCCACGACGTCGGCGCTTGCGATTCGGCGACGGGGTTGTGCTCGGATCCAGCGAAAACGGACGGCGACGCGTGCGATGACAGCAATGGTTGTACACAAACGGATACGTGTGCGGCCGGCGTTTGTAATGGTGCAGCGCTCGTGGACTGCATAGCCCAAGACGAATGTCACGAAGCGGGAACGTGTGACATAACAAACGGCATGTGCAGCAACCCGGCCAAGGCTGACGGATCGCCCTGCAAGGGTGGTACGTGCCAATTGGGTACATGCAAGCTCGACGGCGCTGGTGGAGCTGGCGGAGCTGGCGGCGCAGGCGGCGGCGAAACCGGTGGAAGCGCGGGCTCGGCAACGGGCGGCAGCGGCGGTAACACGCCAGGTGACGATGGTAGCTGCAGCTGCCGCGTCGTCGGTTCGGAAAACAGCGCACCTTCATCGGCGTTTGCTGGTCTCGCTCTCGCAGCCATGGCGATGTTCCGACGTCGCCGGTCCGCGCGTAGCTGATTGCACGCATGCGTCCATCGTGACTGGCCTCGCTTCGCGCGTGTCCCACACCCGCGAAGCGAGCGTTCAAATCTAGGCTCGAAATCACATCGAACGGTGCTCTAGGTGGCTGGTGTCAAACGTCGCGAGCGCCTGAAAGCTAGGGCGACGGAGCGAGGAATACTTCAGTATTTCGAGCGATGTCGACCGACGATTTCGGGCGCG
>JANORL010000414.1:0-13674 GCA_031415295.1 Polyangiaceae bacterium
AGTAAAAGGCGGCAAATGGTTCAGCTTGATGGACAAGGTGTACGCGCCGACAAACCTTGAAGCAGCCTGGAAACGGGGCAAGCGAAACAAGGGAGCGGCGGGAGTCGACGGGCAAAGCGTGGAGCAGTTTGCTGCGCAAGCCGAGTCGAGTTTGAAGTGGCTTCATGACGAACTACGAGAGGGAAGCTATAGGCCGTTAGCCGTAAGACGACATTGGATCCCGAAACCGGGCACGGACAAACAGCGCCCGCTGGGGATTCCGGCAGTGAGAGACCGAGTCGTACAGGGAGCATTGCGCAATGTGCTGGAGCCGATTTTCGAGAAGAAATTCGTGGAACATAGCTACGGATTTCGTCCGAGAAGATCGTGCAAAAATGCATTACGCAGGGTGCGAGAACTGATGCGACAAGGATATCTGCATGTCGTCGATGCGGACATCACGGACTACTTCGGCACCATCAATCGCGAGATATTGATGGCCGAAGTGAAACGTGAGATAGCAGATGGCCGAGTGCTCGACCTCATCGAGAAGTTTCTCGAACAATCGGTGATGGACGGGTTGAAGGAATGGACGCCGGAAGAAGGAACGCCACAAGGCGCGGTGATCAGCCCGCTCCTGGCAAATATCTATCTTCATCCGGTCGACGTGGCAATGAAACGAGCGGGATTTGAGATGGTGCGGTACGCCGACGATCTCGTGATTCTCTGCAAGACCGAAGCAGATGCAAGAGAAGCGCTGAAACTTCTGACGGCAGAAATGACGAAACTGAAGCTACAACTTCATCCGGAGAAAACCCATCTTGTGGAAGTGAAGGGATCCCGAGGGTTTGATTTCCTCGGGTACCACCTCAAGATTGATTACAAGAGGCCACGGACGAAAAGCATGAAGAAGTTCAAGGACAAAGTCCGCGAACTGACCCCTCGAAATCATGGAAACACGCTCAAGAAGCTGATATCTCGGCTGAACTCGACGCTTCGTGGGTGGTTCAACTACTTCAAACACAGCCATCGGGCCACGTTTACGAAAATGGATAGTTGGATCCGGAGACGCTTGCGCGCCGTCTTGCTCCGACGACACAAGAAGCGTGGCCGAGGCCATGGACACGCGAATCACCGCTGGCCAAATGAATACTTTGCCAAACTCGGGCTGTTCACGATGACTACAGCCAGAGCGAAGGTTGCTCAGTCCCGATAGGGACCACCGACTGGAAAGCCGGATGCGGGAAATCCGCCCGTCCGGTTTGGAGGGAGGGGCGGCCGGGGTAATATCCGGTCGTCCCTACCCCTATAACGTGTAGCGCGGGTTTTTAACCCCGCGCGGGGCGACGAAATCGCATGAAGGAATCTTATCTTAACGCCTATAGGGTGGCGGGAATTGCCCCAATGCGCGATAGGTGATTTCCCCGAGCGTAATGCAGAACGTAGCCGCCCAAAGCATCACGGGGCTGCTCATCGATTGAAGAGCCAGGAGCAGGCCGCCGGAGTTGAGGAGGACGCCGAGGAGGAAACCCGCCACGGGCCGTCGGAGCACGCGGGCAGAGCGCCGAAGAGCGCGCAGCCGTCCTGCCCCGTCGCCGCAAACAATTCATTCATGCCGTCTCTCCAAGCTCCGAAGAAGGTTCATCTTCCGCGCGACAAAAGTACGATTCATCCCCTGGAAATAGGCGATGGGTGGCTATGTGCTGCTCATAAGAGGAACGAGGGGGCGAATGTCGCGCTCGCGCGCCATCATTTTTTCAATTCGCCCGCTTGGCTCCCGCCCCCTCTACTCCGCGCCAGTAGCGTGTGGAGGATCATCGCCGGCAACTTGCCATGGATGGATTTTCAGTTCGATCTGTCGTGCAGTTCGAGACCTGGGAAGTTAGAGCGGTACGTTCGTGGGCCGTCGGGACGAACGATAGCGGTGGCGCCGACCATGAAATCACCCGTCAAAGTCATGATTCTCGTCAACGTTTCATGACGCTAGCGCACATTCGTACACCCAGGCGTGCGTCCCGAATGTCAGGCGAAAGCGTCGAGCGGTTGGTGCTGCACGCCGTTAGTTTGTCGTAGTAATATGCTCCGCTTCGAATGACGTAAGCGGCCGATTCCAGACTCGAGGTGGTCCATTCCAAGACGTTTCCGGCCATGTCGTCGAGCCCGAACGGACTGCGGGACGCTGGGTGCGATCCAACCTCGTCCGGTCCCATTGCGCTCGCGTCTTTACCGTATGTTTCGTCATGATTGCCATCGTCCAATTCGAGCACATCACCGTGAGGATATTCACGTGCGTCCGCGCCCCGTGCACCTCGTTCCCACTCGTATTCCGTGCAAAGACGGGCGCCCGGAACACGGTTCGTGGACGAGAGCCACGCCGCGTAGGCCTCGGCATCGTGCGCGGTAATGCCCGAAATCGGAAGCTTTTGCCAATCTTGCGTTGCTCGAACGTTGCGCGTCGGATACCGCAAGGGTTCACCCTCTGCGGCTTCAAGAGGCGCACCGGAATCCTTGAAAACAAGTCGATATCGCCCATCGGACGACTCGTTCAAACCGAACGCTGAGTCCACGAGTCCGCCGTTGATTTTCGGCATCCTTCGCATACGCTCCGCTGGCACGAGCGTGCGAAGATACGCGATATACTCTGAATAGGTCACTTCGTGCTGCGCGATAAAGTATTCACCCGACTCAATCTCATGTGCAGGGGCCGTCGTCAAAAATCCCTTTCGCTTTGTTTCGTCGATTGTCGTGCCAAAAACGAAACGGCCCGCTGGAATGTAAATGAAGCCTACCGGTACCTCGTCCACCAGTGGCATACGAAACGAAACAACTCGCTCCTCGGCACGATCGACTCGCACCGGGTATTGCACGTCCGCGCGTCCGCTCGCCGTCATCGTGAGCATATACGACCCCCGCTCGAGTGCTGCGGCTACGAGCGGCGTCTCGCCTACCTCCTTGCCGTCCGATTCGAGCGTATACCGTCCACCCCCAAGAGCGTATCGATAGGCAACGACGCGAGCCCCCTGTGGCTCTGTCTGTATCGACAAACTCGCTGCCGCATTCCATTTCCGCTTGTGCGTCCCATCCCCATCGTAGAGTGCCATGCGTGCAAGCAAATCGTCTTGCGTGTCCACTCTGTGCTCGGCTTCAGCGCTGAGCGCGCGGTCGTAGAGCACGCGCCCGAAGAGCGTACGTACCTCGGTCCGCCGCGAATCCAGAATGAGCGCAGCCTCGAGAGTTTGGAGTGTCCGCCCCAGTGACGCGTCAACTCCACCGCCTTGGACGAGCGCCCGCGCCCATGTTTCCTCACCTTTCGCCGAATCGCGAGCATCGAACGCCGCGTACGCCTCTCGCCTCATTCGCAATGCGTTGCTTTGCTCGGTTAATGCCGCCGTGTAAAACCTGTTTGCCTCTTCCAAACGCACGTTGACTTTGCTATCGAGTTCTCGCTGCGTAAGTACTCGGAATATCGCGAAAATCAAGATCACCATCGTCGGAACCCCAACGAACACTCCATGTCGGACGTAGCGGCGACGACGAGACGCAATACGCGATTCATGAAGAAATTCCCAATGACGATCGCCGTGCGTAGCCGAATGGAGGATAGCCGCGTCGGTCAGTTGTTGGTCGCTCCAAAGCCCCTCTTGCGGTTTACCCAGACGAACCCATTCGACAGCCGCATTCGCAAGACGCCGCTCGACAATGCGGTACACGTTTTTTTCGTCGAGCCAGAGCCGTAACGTATCCCAATCGCGAAGCAGAGCCTCATGCGCAATTTCGTACGAGACCTCGTCGGCACCTTCGTACGTGACAAGCAATCGACTTTGCACCAATTTGTGCAGCACTTCTCGCCCGCTCGTGTGGACTTTGGCCAGCTCGGATTCGGTCTTTCGAGCGCGTGCGTCGTCCACCGTGACAAGTTCGACCAATAGACATCGCGTGGCTTCGCGTTCGGCACTCGAATAGCCAAGTAAAACCCGATTCGCGTGTCGCGTGAGCGCCCCCGTAACACCGCCGATTGCGTCAAGTGCGCTCGCGGTTATCGTGGCACGCGGGTCCGACCTTGCATCCCACAGCTCGGCGAGTGCAAATTGCAAGAGTGGCAAACTCGCTGATTGCGACATTGACTGAACCAAGTCGTCCACCAGAGCATCAGATTCGAATGAAACACCCTTCACGCGTGCTGGCTCCGTGATGACTTCGCGAATTTTCTCAGCGGACAACGGGCGCAATAGATAAAGGGATTGCTCCATTTTGTCGCCCAGGAGGGGCAGGGTGGCGATTCGCGTTAGGATATCGCTACGGGCTGTGCACAATACGCGCACGCTCGGTGATTTTCCCGCAAGATGAAACAACGCTTCCGCAACCGCAATGGCATCTTTTGCGTCCGCGAGTGTCATCAATTCTTCGAGCTGGTCGACGTATACGACAAGACCCTTGCCTTGCCCTAGAAAAATTCGTATATCACGTACCAGTGCCGTCGGCGTTTCACGAATGGCTGACTCGATTTTAATTTCAGTTTTGCCCATGAAGACCGACAGCGCACCCGCCAACGATGCAATGGGCATTTTGCCCGGTCTGACGCGAACGACCGACCAAGCACGTTTGTCACCCAGCGCGTCCTCGGTGACGAGAGGCAATACACCCGCGCTGCATAATGATGATTTTCCTACGCCAGAGTCGCCGGTGACGACAACGAGCGAATTCGTACGGAGGCGTTCGACGATTGTCCCGACCTCGGCGGTACGGCCGAAAAAAATCGCCCGATGTTCCGTCTCGAACGGCGACAAACCCCGGTAAGGATTGCCCTCTGGTACGGCTTGACGATTCGAGCTGCCAACGAGCGCCAACATCGCGTCAAGGAGCTGTTTCCCGTCCACGAAACGCTCTGCTGGGTCAATCCGGAGGCACTTTTCGATGAGGTCAACGAGACGCGGATCGACCTCGCGCACGATGGTATGTATGGGCGAAATATTCCCAGCGATGGAGGCATGGGCAATATCTAGAATACTCTTGCCTTCGAGTGGTCGTTTCCCCGTGCAGAGATGATAAAGAACGCCACCAAGGCCATAAACGTCGCTTCGGTACGACGCAGCTTGCATTCGCCACAACTCGGGGGCCATGTATTGGGGCGTGCCGCCGCAAAATTGGTCGGAAATGTCGTTATTGGGCATTGCAATATCACGATGCGCTGCTGGCTCGCCCTGTGCGCTTCGACGCGTTGTCCTTATCGCCTCAAGGGTTTCCGCTATGTTATCAAAGTTCGGTACAATCGAATGCGCCGCAAGGGGCAACACCTGCTTCACTACCTCGACGAGCGTGATACGCGCTTTGATATCCAGGATTTTCGCTAGCCCAAAGTCGAGGAGTTTGACGTCGCCATCTTTCGCGACGATCGCATTGGCTGGCTTGATGTCGCGATGAAGAACTCCCCGGTCGTGCGCCGCCGCAAGCCCCCGTGAAAGCCCGATGCCGATTTCAATCACTCGTTTCGAAGGCATAGGCTTGGGCAATTCCTCGAGCGAAGCGCCTTCTACGAACTCGGACACGATAAAGGGGTGACCATCAATCTCACCCACACGATAAACCGCGACGACGTTTGGATGGGATACGCGAGCAGCCGCTCGTGCTTCGATGAGGAACCGATTATCGACGCGTTCACCCGCGCCGCCGGTGTGAAGGAATTTTATCGCGACGGACCGAGCAAGCAGCGTGTCCTCCGCACGCCAGACTTCACCCATACCTCCGCGACCGAGAGAATTCTTGAGGATGTACTCGTCAAAATTGCGTGGCGGCTCCCATTCGTTATCCACTTCCTCATTGATAATCATTCGAATGCTGATCCACAATGCCGCTGAGCTTCATACGTCAAGTACATGTTGGCAACAGCTACGTTCCGAAGCTGCTTCAAACGCCAACCGACGGCGACGCTGGCAATCTTTGCCTTTGCAGGCACACCGGATTGCGCTTTCCGAAAAGAAGGTTATGCTGTAAATATATACTCACAGCGCTGCGTAGCGTCCACGGCCTGCACAGAACGGGGCTGGCCCATCAGCCAGACCAATTACCCATGGCGGAAGGCCTCCAATGTTAACAACGTTTACTCAATCCTTTCAAATCATCAAAATGCCCATGACAGCATTGCATCGCTGCTCGCTGATCGCGGCGATTGCGGCGCTAGGACTGGCTGGTTGCACTGCCAATTTCGACCAAGCTGCTGACGCCGATTCCGATGAAATTGCCGCGGCGAGCATGGCGCTGACTTCCGACAACGGTTTGTCGACCAACGGTTTGTCGACCAACGGCCTGTCGACCAACGGCTTGTCAACCAACGGCTTGTCAACCAATGGCTTGTCAACCAATGGCTTCGCAGCGTGGTTCACTGGGCAGCCGGCTGGCATCCCCTACAGCGACGCGGTGATGAAGTACCTGGTCAAATGCGCCCTACCGTCCGGTCAAACTCGTTCCGCCACGATCAACGACGTGACCTATACCTGGCCTGGCCTGTTTGGTCTCGCGCCGACGTGGGCCTCGGGACAAACCATCCCAGTCAATGAGCAACAACTTGTATCCGCCTGCCTGGCTGCACACGTCAATAAATATGGCCTTAACGTGAGCTTCTCCGTCCTGGGGTATGACAAGAACAGCGTAGCGATCCCGATGACGTGCGACGAGCTGAATGACTTCTCTACCAAGGAAGGGTGCTTTTTTGGCAACCTGTTTAATGGCGACGGCGTGTTTGTAGGTAACGACTCGACGTGGTCGTCGTCAAAAAGCAGTTCGCGCAATTGCGCCATCACCGTCAGCGGCGGCAGCAACAACAACTGTCCACCCATGACCTTCGGTGGTGATAAGTGCAGCGAGTTATGCACGCCTGATGAGCTACACAATGCGTACACGAGCTGCACGTACAACAACAAGACCTACCTCCCCATCACCACCCGAGTCTTACTGGACGATGTCTACAAGTGCGGTGACGGAATCTGCCAGATCAGCGAGAGCTGCGGCACGGGCAACATACCCAACAACTGCAAAGACTGTGGCCCTTGCCCTTGACCAGCACCCTTGCTCGGAGGAGTCCCAGCTCGCAGAGCTGGACACCGTCGATATTGTTCCTTTCGAGCTCGATGGCCATCGCTTCGCCCTTCTCGCGGTCGACGTCCAAGAAGTGCTTCGCGCCGCCGCGCCCTCGCCCCTCCCGAAGGCTCCGTCGGTCATTCTCGGCGTGTTGAACGTTCGAGGAACGCTCGTGCCAGTCCTCGATCTTCGAGCTCGCTTTCGCCTGACGCCTCGAGCACTCCGTCACACAGATCATCTCCTCGTGGTGCGCCCACGCGATGCACGGACGTCCGCCATTGTGGTCGACCGCGCGTCGTCGCTGCAGGCCTTACCAGTCACCTCCATCCACGATGCGCAGCTACGCGCGCGCGAGGCCGAGCACGTTGTGGGCATCGCTACGGTCGAGGATGGGAGCATCGTCATTTACGATTTGGCGAAATTCCTCACCACGGATGAGGCGCTGTCGCTCGATGAAGCGCTCAGCAACGCGCAAAGGGAGTCGAACGCCACATGAGCCTTCAACGCGACGTGTCGCCGTACCAAGGCTTGCTCGTTCGCCTTCGCGAACTCGCTGGCTTGCACATATCGTTGGAGGGCCACATCGACATCGCGGCAGCGACGGATCGCGCGATGCAGCGTACAGGCATCGACCGCGTCGAGACGTACGTGGCCGAGATCGAGGCGGGGCGCGTTTCGCTCACCACTCTCATCGAGGAGGTGACGGTTGGAGAGACGTACTTCTTTCGAGAACCCGACCAGTTCGCTTTCATGCGCGACGTCGTCTTTCCCAGTCTCGTCGAGGGCGGAGCAGCAGAGCGTCCCATTCGAATTTGGAGCGCTGGCTGCGCCTCCGGCGAGGAACCCTATTCGCTCGCCATCCTAATGACCGAGCTCGGGCTCGAAGCCCGTGCCTCTATCCTGGCAACGGACATCTCGAACAAGGCACTCACAAAAGCCGTCGCCGCTAACTACGGCGCTTGGTCGCTCAGAAGTAATGACGCTTACCGCGCGCAAAGGTTCCTCACGGCGACGGGCAAGGTGCTGCATCTCGACGAACAGATTCGCCGCCTCGTTTCCTTCAGAACGCTCAACTTGGCGAAGGACGTCTATCCCTTCGAGCAACCCAACATGGGTGGGTTCAATCTCATCGTGTGCCGCAACGTCCTCATTTACCTTGATGGCGAGACGGTGGCGCGCGTCGCCCGATCGTTCTTCGACTCTCTAGCGGAAGGTGGGTGGCTGATTCTCGCGTCGTCGGATCCCCCACTTGCTGGCCTTGCGCCCTTCGAAAGTGTTGTCACCGAACGGGGCATTTTCTACCGAAGGATCACCAAAGTCGCAGGGCAGGACGGCACGGCAACAAGCCGGCAGAAAGGCTCGCCCGCCGCCAACGTTGGTGGCGCCAGCGCTGGCAGGAGAGTCGTACCAAAGCTCGGTCGAACGCTCCTCTGCGAGACGCGCATCGCAAAGATCGAGCCTCTGCCCCTAGCGGTCACGAAGTCGAGCGTCGCCTCGTCGGTCCGCAGCTTCGCCAACGCCGGGGACATCGCTGGCGCGAAAGCCGTAGCGCTGGCCGCCATTCAAGAGGAACCACTCGACGCCGAAGCGCATTACCTCCTCGCCGCCGTTCTTATCGACCTTCGGTGCGACGTCGAGGCCATCGCTGTCCTGCGTCGCGCCCTCTACTTGGATTCGAAGTTCATTGTCGCGCATCTCGCGCTCGCGCTCGCCCTCGACCGCATTGGTGAAAGCGAGCCAGCCCGACGCGCCTTGCGGACCGTGCGTCGCCTTTGCGCCGCCCTGCCCAAAACGGCGGCTCCTCCAGGTCCAGACGGCGAGTCTGCCGCTTATTTCGCCACGATCGCGGAGGGGGAGGAGGCGCGCCTCGCTCGCGTCGCTCCCCAACGCGGGTCGAGGCCCTTAAGTTGAGTAACGAGTCTAACCATCGAGATCTCGATTGGCGCGAACTTCACGCGCGCCTTTCTCGCGCGACCGAAACGACGGCCCGCCAGCTTGAGCCTGAAGAAGACGAGGTGCGCCGCATCCTTGATGCTCGCGCGCGGGAACTCGCGCGTCGAATCACGGCCCCCACCATTTCCGCCACAGACATCGAACTCGCGTTTTTTTCGGTTGGCGATGAGCAGTTTGCTATTGAAGTCTGTCACGTCCTCGAGATCGCGACCCTACCGGAGACGGAGGTGGTGCCTTGGGTGCCACCGGTGTTTCGAGGTGTCGCCAACCACCGGGGTGAGGTGCTGCCGATCGTCGACCTAAGCGCGCTCGTTACCGGCAAACCGCAGCCAGCCCAGGGCAAGTTGATGATCGTGCTTGGAAGCGGTCGCCCCGAAATCGCGCTCTCCATCGACGCGGCGGAGGAGGTCACCGTCGTGTCCCTCGACGCGATTCGACACGATGTATTGCCCGACAAGCTCGCGTCCATCCCGTTCGTTCGGGGCATTCTTCTGGGTCATCGTCTCATCGTCGACGGCGATGCCCTACTTCGCGACCCGCGACTCTGCATTCGAGACCCGTGAGAAAAAAATGCGATTGACCATTGGCAAACGAATCAGCCTGGGGTTCGGGCTCAGCGTCCTCCTCCTTCTTGTCGTTGCTCTCATGTCCTACCGCAGCATGCGGCAGCTCGTGGAGGCGGCGCGGATCCGCGAGCACACCCACGAGATCTTGCACACATCCGGGGCGCTGACCGAGGCGCTCGTGGACGCCGAAACCGGGCAGCGCGGCTACATCGTCACGGGCGAGGACCCCTACCTCGAGCCCTACGAGTCCGCCATCCCTCGCATCGAAGTGCTGGCGCAGGACCTCCGTCGGCTCATCGCCGACAACCCCTCGCAGCGGGCGCGCCTCGACCGCCTCGACCCTCTCGTCAAGCGACGTCTCGCGATTCTCGAAAACGTGATCAAAGCGCGCAAGGAAAAGGGGTTCGACGTTGCGCGTCAACTGCTCCTCACCGCCCACGGCAAGGAGACGATGGACCAACTTCGCCAGATCCTCGACGAGGTGACCGTCGAGGAAGAAACGCTTTTGAAGACGCGCGAGCGCGTGGTGGCCCAGAACGTCGACGCCGCCTACGCGATCCTTGCCCTCGGAAGCGCCCTCGCGCTTCTGCTGGTCATCATCGGCAGCTTCGTCATCACGCGGAGCATCACCCACCCCATTGCCGCCCTCCTCGTGGGAGCTGAAAAGATTGGCAGTGGCGCGCTCGAACATCGCATCGACGTTCGCGGCGACGACGAGACTTCGGATCTGGCAACAGCCTTCAACCGCATGGCCGAGCGTCGTCAGAGTGCAGAGGCACAAGTCGCGGTGCAATCGGCAGAGCGGGCAAGGGTTTTGGAGGCTGTGACCGAGATTGTGCAGAAGCTCGCCGCCGCCTCCCAGGAACTCCTCGTGGGAGCGACGCAGCAGGCGTCGGGCATGCAGCAGCAGACGGCGGCCGTCGCAGAGACTGTCACCGTCGTCGACGAGGTCGCGCACACCTCCACGCAGGCAGCAGAGCGCGCGCGGGCGGTCGCCGACGCGGCGCGGCGGTCCGAGGAAGCGGGGCAGGCTGGGCGCAAAGCGGTCGACGAAGTCGTCTCCGTGACCCGTACCGCGAAGATGCAGACGGATGCGGTCGCTGAGAAGATCGTTTCCCTCGCCGAGCAGACGCAAGCGATCGGCGAGATCGTCGCGCTCATTTCCGACATCGCCGAACAAACCAACCTCTTGGCGTTGAACGCATCGATCGAAGCGGCGCGCGCCGGGGAGCATGGGCGTGGGTTTTCTGTTGTAGCGTCGGAGGTGAAGGTGCTGGCCGTGGAGTCGAAGAAGGCCACCGAACGCGTGCGGCAGATCCTCGGGGCCATCCAGAAGACGGCAAACACCGCCGTCCTCTCCACCGAAGAGAGTACGCGCAGCATGAACGCCGCTGCGAAATCGGCGGCAGCGGCCGGCGATACGATCCAGACGCTCGAAGGGGTCATGGTCGACGTCGCGGAGTCCGCCGCTCAGATCGCAGCCTCGGCCGGGCAGCAGGCAACGGGGCTCACGCAGATTCATCAGGCGATGCGGGACATCAGCCAGGTGAGCATACAGAACCTTGCAGCAACCCACCAAGCGCAGCGCGCCGCCAGCGATCTCTCGGCGCTGGGTGAGAGGCTAACCTCACTCCTCTCTTCCTGAGCCATGGATACCAACAACCTCGCAGTCGAGCTCCTCGCGACCTTCGTGGACGAGCTCGAGACGCACGTGGCGGCGCTCAACCGCGATCTGCTCATGCTCGAACACGGGGAGCCAGCGGATCGCGCCGAGGAGGTGCTTCATTCGCTGTTCCGGACCGCGCACACCATCAAAGGGGCGTCGCGGGCCGCTGGGGCGACGCTCATCGAACGCGCGAGCCACGGCATCGAGGAGCTCCTATCGATGCTGCGCGAAAAGCGGCTTTCCCTCGATCCAGCGCTCTTCGAACTCTTCTTCGGCGTTACGGACGCGATCGCCGAGGCGGGGGAGCGTTTGCGGAAGTCGAGGGAACTCGCGGGAGCGCCGCTGGAGGGCTTCCTCGAGCGACTCGCCGCCGCCGCGAACGAAGGGCGAGTAGGCGACCCGGTGAAGGACGTTGTTTCCGCGCCTGCACCGAGCCTGATCGCGACGGTCGCTTCGGTTCGCATCGACCCGGAACGCCTTGACGAGCTTATCGCACGGAGCAGCGAGCTCCTCGTCGCGATTGGCGGGCTCGAAGAGCGCTCGCAACAGCTCTCCTCCTTGGGGACGCTCCTGTCGGCGACGCTCGGCGAGGCGCGCTCGCGCAAGGGAGGAGCGATCGACGGTCGTTCTGTCGTCGTCGCTCTCGACCGCTTCGCGGCGGCGTACGAGGGCAGCCACCGCAGGCTCGCGATCGAGGTAGGTCACCTCGACGTTGCCATCAAACGCCTTCGAATGGTTCGCTTCGTTGACGGGTGTCAGGGGCTCGACCGAGTGGTCCGCGATCTCGCAGCCACCGAATCGAAACCCATCGCGCTCGTCGTCCATGGGGGCGACATCGAACTCGACCGCGCTGTGCTCGAGGGTCTTCGCGCCCCGCTCCTTCACCTCGTACGAAATGCCGTGGACCACGGCATCGAACCGCCGGCTGAGCGGGCGGCACGGGGGAAGCCAGCGGGAGCTACGGTAACCATTTCGGCGTCACTCCGTGGGTCGGAGATCGTCGTTACCGTCCAGGACGACGGGCGTGGCGTAAATCTCGATGCGGTGCGGGAGCAACTGCATCGACGGAAGCTTCCCGAGCCAGCAGGGGACGAGAATCTTGCTCGAGCCGTCTTCCTGCCTGGGTTTTCGACGTCGCGTCTCATCACCGACGTCTCAGGACGCGGCGTCGGGCTCGACGTCGTCAAGCGCGCCGTCGAAGCGTTGCGCGGCAGCGTTGACCTATCGTTTCGCGCAGGCGAATGGACCCGCTTTGAACTTGCGGTGCCCCTCACACTGACGTCACTGCGAGCACTTCTGGTCCGTGCGGGGAACTCGACGTACGCCATCCCGAGTAGCTTCGTGACTCGGCTTCTCCGGGTCGACGAAAGCGCGTTACGAGCCGTTGGTGGCACGCAGACCGTCACCGCCTTCGGGGTGACGGTTCCCGTCGTCGCTCTGACCGAAGTGATTGGCGTAACGACAGGACAGGAGCCTTCGAAAGGAAAGGTTGCCATCGTGGTCCTACGCGCTCAGGGCTACGATGTCGGCTTCGGCGTTGACGAACTCCTCGAAGAGCGCGAGGTCGTCGCGAAGAGTCTCGGCACACGTCTTTCGGCGGCCAAGGCCGTTTCGGGGGCGACGGTGCTGCCGAGCGGACGCCTCGCTTTGATCCTGAATACACCGGAACTCGTTCGTCGCGCCCGGGACAAGCCTGGAACGACGAAGCTCCTGTTGTCCCGCGAGGAGGGTTCGATCGAATGCGAGCGCCGCGTGCTCCTTGCCGACGACTCCGTCACGACCCGGACGCTCGAGCGCAGCATCTTGGAGGCCGCAGGGTACACCGTGCTCGTCGCTGTCGACGGCTCCGATGCCTGGCGCATCTTGCAGGAGAAAGGAGCCGATCTCGTCGTCTCCGACGTCGAGATGCCGCACATGGACGGATTCGCACTCACCGAAACGATTCGTGGCTCGACTCGGTTCCGCTCTCTCCCAATCGTGCTGGTCACCGCTCTTGCAAGCGACGTCGACAAAGAGCGTGGCTTGGCGGCGGGTGCCAATGCCTACCTGATCAAGGGTTCTTTCGATCAAACAAACCTCCTAGAAACGATCGCGCAGCTCCTATGAAGACCCCCAATATTCGCGTCCTTGTCGCCGAAGATTCACCTACTGCCCGGGCTCTCCTCGTCGGGATGATCTCAGCGTCAAGCGGGCTCGAGGTCTGCGGGCAAGCGACCAATGGCCTCGACGCTGTCGAGTTCACGAAGAGCCTTCGCCCCGACGTAGTCACAATGGATATCCAGATGCCGGGCCTCGACGGTTTCGAGGCCCGGCATCTGGATATCCATTGTGACTACGTCGGGGCGAAGGCTCTTCGTGAACTCGACAGCGTCGAGGCCATTGGTCGCTTGCCCGCAGACCTCGAGCCCGCTTGACGCTGAGATCATCCCGACGAGG
>JANORL010000415.1:0-14254 GCA_031415295.1 Polyangiaceae bacterium
ACCGCTCGAACCGCTCGAACCGCTCGAAGTGCTCGAACTGCTTGAACCACTCGAAGTGCTCGAAGTGCTTGAACTGCTCGAATTGCTTGAACCGCTCGAATTGCTCGAATTGTTTGTTGTGTTGTTGTTGCCATCATCACCGCAGCCTGCGAAAAGCAATGCGACGAGGACGAACGATGATCCGCAATATATGGTCTGGCGTGAGCTAGCGTAGATCATAACACGATAGGTACCCACAGATAGGCGCATTGCAAGAGGAATTATTAAATCCACGTCAAGTAATATGCAATTTCGTGTTGTACGTTTTCGTGAGCAATGATGATCTCGGAAATATCGAAAGACGCCCACGCCAAAGGATTAAAAGCAACGTCGTCATTGTCGATTTGTCCTTTGCATGCGCGATTTCCTGCATTGCGCGACGAACGAACGCCTTGAACGAGATCGATTCGTATTGCCGATTTCCTGGAAAAACTCGGTCGCTCGGATGGACCTCCTCCGCAATGGGCGCAAGTTGGTACGCATTGCGCAAGGACATCGTAATGGTTCAAGCCTTGGCGAATGGTTTCGCCGCCTGTGTCGAGATTCAGCGAGCTGCGCTTTTGCAAGAGCAACCCGATATTGTGGTGGGATCAAACTTGCCAGATCATGTGAATGCATCCAACGAAGTGCTGGCGGGATTGTATTTGTTGACGATGTTCGAGAAGTGAAGAGCCGTGACCGATACGTCGACAGTGTCCACTTATTTGTTGTTTATGGCCACTTTGAAGTAATCACGACTCGCCAAGCCAACGTACGCACGCGACGGGTTTCCACCGACGGTCCGACTGAAGACAAGCGTTTCATGATCAATGCGAACCGTATCCAAAGGGTCGTACGGGAGAGTGCCGACCACCTGGCCATCAGCGGAGAGCGCTTCGAGACTGGCTGAGTAGTAGCCAAAGAGAACGGGATCGCTAATACCGACACCTTGGCAGCCCGAGCAATCTTCGTTTGCCAGTGCCGAATCAGCATCGCATGGGTACGTTTGAACCCACTCAGGCAATCCGGGATCGGGGCTCATATCGGGTAGCTGCTCGCGCCTGAGCTTTGCCCGAACCTGCGCAACGCCTGCTGCCGCGCAGCTCGGCAGGTTTTCCACGCCATCCTTCGAGGTAAAACCCCATGCGGTCGATACCGGCGCGGCACTCGGAGTCACGACAAATGCCAATGACTTGTCTCCGCCAACCATATCGACATCCTGCGTCCGCATCGCTTGATATTCGAGCTCACCCGATGCATCACTGATAACCAAGGTAATGGCGTATTTGCCGGTAATCGACTGCGCGCCATATCGCTTGATGCTTCCATCGGGGTTTGTCTCATTGGGTTCGTCGCCGCTGGTATAAAGCTCGATGGTTGCGGAATTCACATTGCAATCAACGAGTGCAGTACGATCATCACCATTACGTGTATCCGAACTGCTTATCGAGCTCGCGACCACTTTGACCGACGAGTAACCATCGGAACATTTATCGGGAGATCCATCCGGTTTGGTCACGGTCCAGTTCACGGTCAATATTTGTTTCTCCGCCGTCGGTGGTCCATCCGTGCACGGCGGCGTGGCACATTGCGCCGATACCGGCCCGTCAGAGCATGCTGCCAAGGCAACGAATAATGGGATCAGAAACACGGTTCGCGTCATCATCACAAACTTCCTCCGTTTAGCGACTGTATCACAACACAGGAGGCCGGTAGAAGAGATTGGAACACGAAAATTGTCGGTGATCGCCTCTCAAAAACCGCGCAAATTTGACCAACGCGAAACAGGTCACAATCGCCGTCCACTGAGCCACCCATTCCCATATCGACAGCGTCGGCCAGAGCCGCATGGAGGTTGCCCTCGCTGCGTGATGTGCTGGTTGTTCATGCAGAATCGTCGACGCTGGATGAAATTCGTCGAGTTGCTGCGAAAAACATTACGACGATTCGGTCGCCCGTCGTTTAGCTTCGAGCACTTCGTCTAGGAGGTTTTGGGTATTGGTCAGGCTCTCAAGCGTATCGCCGCCTTCTTTACCGAGCCGTAACGATTCTCGTAATGCCGTTTCCGCTTCGGTGTATTTGCCCTGCGCATGCAATGTTTCGCCAAGCAATTCCATTATCACTCCGCGACTTATGAGATTCAAATTGCTCCGTTCCGCGAATTGGACGGCATCGTGCAACGATTCCTCGGCGCGCAGATGAGTTCCTGCGTCGACTTCAAGCATCCCTCGCACATAACGGGCAAGCGCATACGCATCGGCGCCAAACACCCCTACCTGAATGGCACGTTCGGCGGCATCGAGACGCTCTCGTGCCCGCGCCGACTTCCCCTCATTGATATCCTGAATTGCCCCTATGAACTCTTCGACGATTGCTCGTACATGCTTCTTTGCCTTGACTTCGAACAACGCAAGTCGTCCCGTCTGACGGATCGCAGCCCTCACTCGTTTCGCCCAGCCTTCGGTCAATTGCGCCGCCGTTGGCAATCGTCCCTCAGCCGCAAACATGCCCTCCCACAAAACGTGATGTTCCAGGTACTTCGCCCATTGCTGCAATTTATTGTCGCGCAAAAGTCCTTGCGCTTGCAATCCTCCCAGTAACCCGGGCGCATCTTGCCCAAGCTTCGTTTGCGCCACGTCAAACCCTTTCGTCGCGAGCCACATCAACGCGCACAATTCCCCCGCCGGGCGCCATTCGAGCAACCGGATCAACATGCGCTGCAACATGCGTTTTCGCTGATCCTCGGGCGCATTCGTTTCGAGCTGAATCTCCATCAGCGCATTGACCGTTTCCAATACGTCAATCGGGTTTTGCAAAGTATGAACGAAGTCGGCGATGACTTGCCACCCGTCCAGTCGCAATCCAAGCCGTTCTGCATGCGCGTTGTACAACTCTTCGGCACGATCCCGTACGTCTCGTGTCAGCGCGAGCAACGTACGTAATGGTTCGCCCCCGCCCGGATGCACATTGGAAATCGCCACGTGTTCGAATGCGTGAATTACGGGATGCTCGATGATGTTACGCAACTCCACGCCTTGTTGTCGCACCTTGACGACCAGAAGCACACCACTCGATCCCCAATGCCCGAGGAGATATTCCAAATACCGTTGACTCGGCGCAAGCAGTTTGGTGTACCAATCCACTTCGACGCGCGGCAACAGCCGTTCGGTCAATACTTGATGATAACATGCCAAAAGGATCTCATGATCGCCCGCCGGAATGGCCCCAGGCAAGACGAGCGGCGCTCCATCCGGCGCACAAAAGCGATACTCGGACGCCATCAATCCGAGCAAATGCAAGGGCCGCACAGCTCAGGAACCTCGCAATCGATTCGCCATACTCGGTCGCAACAAATCCAGCAATGGATCCATTCGATACCCAGCTTCTTCGCGAAAACGATCCACCGGAATCAACAATCCCGTCCGCACCAGCCATTCAAGTTCGTCTTCGGAAATGGTTTTTCCGTCTTGAACAGCAGCCGTCTTCAGACGTCCTTGGAGCAAATCGGCACGGTGCACTTCATGCTTTCCCCGTACGGAACAGCGATCGACAATGGTCACCAATCGGACGAGCATTTCATCATCCACGCCGGGAACGATCGCGGCTCGTTTGACCACATCGAGCAAGGCCGAATCCGCACACCACGCCAAACCACTTTCAGCCGGCCATAACCCGGAACTCAAAAACCCTTGAATCCACCGCAACAAAACATGCGGATTGCCGGTCACCGAGATAAGTCGATGCAAAGGATTCTGCACTTCGGGTAAGCGAAAGCGCACGCGGTCTTCAGCACTTGCCGCATCGAGCCGTTTTTCGAGAATGGCCAAAAGCCCCTGCTCATCAATGGGGCCGATCGTAAATGGAGCGTCCATTTCGCGGCGCAAATCATCAAAAAGCATTTCGGTACGCATGTGCACGACGCCGACACACGGATCGACATCCAAAATAGCTTTGAGCGCCGGTTTCATATTTGCCAGCTCGGAGGTGTAAGCTTGGTCGAGATCGTCGAAAAAAACCAAGACCATCCACGGCGTGCTGTCATGAATTTTTTGCAGCGTCGCCTTGAGGGCGGTATGCAGCAGGTCGTCGGTGACGTTCTGCGTCCGCAACGACGAACCGGATTGTTGACGACTTTCTTCCCACGAAAACGAAGAAGACGCCTTGAGCGCCGTGATCAAATCGGCGCCCAGCGTTGCACCCACGCCGTATTTCGTATTGAGCGTATGGACTTGCCCTTCGGTGATTTGATCGCTGTGGGCAAACAAAGCCAGGCCGTCGAGCCATTTGGCGACCAACAGCTCTTTGTCCCCAAGGCTTGGCAAAAGCGGTTTGGCATTCTCGACCAAGCCGCTGGCCAGAGTTTTCAGGAAACGACGAAACCCAATCGAACGACCATTCACTTCGACCCGAACGATCCGTTCTTTGTGGCGTTGAGCGAAGTCCTTCAAGATCACGCTGGTGAGAATCGACTTGCCAATGCCGCGCTCGCCAAAAACGCCCAGGCGATAACACCGCGCATGGCTTTGGTACAGGTCCTCGAGAATCTCCATGAGCTGCTCGGATTCGTCGGATCGGTTCGCGAAGAGCCGAGATTCGATGGAGGTCGGCGTAAGCCACGCTGTTCCAATTTTACGGCGCATCGCGCGCAGCATGCCAGTCTCCGCGCGCGCGTGTCAAGTTTTCCGTCACGCAAGCATAACAGCCAACCTCCGGTCTGTTTCGCTCGATGCAAACCTTCAGCGGACGGCAATTCTGGGCTCCATCGGCAGATCCGAAAACCATCCCTCTTGAACTCCATACGTGATCCAGCCTAAATCATCCCCGTGAACCCCACGTCCATTTTGATTGGCGAACAACGCATCGCTCTACTCGAATCCCGTCGACCACCGTTGCCACGTGTAACCGAAAGTCTGCTTTCCCCCGATCCTGCCGAATCCATCGCCGCCGCCCAATCGGTGGCGCGACGTTATGAAAAGCGTTTGACGATCCAAACTACATTGCCCAAACCATTCCCCACGACCGCCTTTTTTCGCTTCCATATGATTCGCAAGTCGCCCTCGCTGCCGTTTTTCTTAGCTGCGCTTTTGCAAGAGCAACCCGATATCGTGGTGGGATCAAACTTGCCAGATCATGGCGTCACTGGAAAATGAGACTCTATTCGTTCGGCCCCTCGAATCACGGGCCGGCATCGCCCACGTTCGAGCAACCCTGGCCAAGCACATAGTCCTTGTTGCATTGACACTTGCAACCGGTTTCCTGTCCAGGTTCATTACACGTGGGAATCACGTTTGCCCTTTTCGTGACTATACGCCCCTCCCGATCCTTGACGGTCACGGAGAGCTCATACTCCTGGTCGAAGAGATCTTGTTGGGACCATAGGTTCGGACAAACCTCGAGATTCGAGACCGTAGAGATGTCCTCCGGTGTGCCGCTCGCCCAGCCATCATCCGTGGGCTCGAAGTTGATGACGCGATAGTCGCCCGCTCACCGGATCCTCTTCAGCGGCGCTCTAAATCGGATTCACGAACGAGCGGAGAAGCTGTTTGGTATGAAGGTGACGGCGTTCGACGCGCTGTTTCAGTCGTTATGAGCAAGCATCCGCACGCAACGCATTCTCGTCGCATTCGAGCGTTGCTGCAGCTAACCAATCCACTACGACCCGCCCGCGCTCCCAAGAATCTCGAGCACTTTTTCAACCAATCCGGATGAGACATCACCCCCGCACAGAAAGCTCGAGTTCTTCGAGCCTTGGAGCCTCCGCATCTGCGCATCGGCCGGTCGGAATGCGGACACGAGCAGTCCGCGTGCTTCGACGCCACCATAACTGCGAACCGCATTCTCCAATTTATAGATATCGTCGTTCGTAACTCTCCCAGCCTTGCACTCGACGATCAAGAGCCTCTGCCCATCCGTGACCGCAATGTCGAACTCCTGCGCTGCATGTGGCTCGAGAGCGCCACTTCTCGGGTGCCAGGACGCCTCGAGACCAATACGCAGGTCTCGGAGCTTGCCCTCGCGAAACGCTGGTTCCAGACGGATGTAAACATATTCCTCCAACCAGCCGCCGCATAGATAGGAAGCGAAGTCGGGACACCGCTCGACGACGTACTCCACCTTGCCCAAGCGCAAATGCCCACGCGACTCGTCGTCCAAGCTCGCTGCAACGATCGATCGCTTGACTTCGAATGGCCCTGGGCCACGCCAATTCACGTCGGCGAGGTCTGAGTAGATCGTCGCAATTCGGGATCGCTCAACCCACAATACATTCGTGAGTGCTCGCCGCCGCTCCCTGGCGGGATTGTCCTTCCAGAACCCTTGGCGAGATACGTGAAAGCCATTGAGCTCGACGAACGTTTCGACTTTGTCGAGCCCACGCACCTTTATGGTCGAGAAATCATCGAGGAACATGAGCGACTGATCGCGTCGCTCAAAATAAAACGGAATGCCCCCCGACCTTTCGGCATGCGGCCTGCGCCCCGGCAAACATTAACTTCGTACCTCCCGTGAGATTGAAACCAATGCGACGATTGTCCGGCATCGCGGCAATCGCACTGAGAACCTCATTGTGGGTGCTCATCGGGTCGAAAGGATCGACGTGCACCTCGACAAACGATGCGCTCACTGGAAGAAATTGCCGCATGCAGTCCGCGGGGTATTTGGGGCTGGTTACGAAGACGTGCCGCTTTGACGGGAACTGCAACACGCCGAGAAGGCTCGGGAGACGCTGTTCACCGAAGAGGTGCACTACGGTGTCGAAGCCGCCATCGCCAACCTGATTGATCTGGCGCCGCTCGCGACGCGACGGATCCAGGAGGGAATATGGCATCTCGACTTCAACGGGTGGCCGACGATGGTCAGGCGATACGATGACCCGCAACTTCAGCGCTGGATTTATGAGGGAAACGAATGCCCATGTAAAAGCCATCACGGGTGTGCCGGGACTCAGGTAGAGCGTCAGCTCCTTGTCGCCCTCCACGTCAAGGACGACGTCCAATGCCTCCGCGGCGGCATTGTAAATGCCCTTCGAATCATTCAGCGACGCTAGCTCCTTTGGCACGACGCGGATGTCCACACCGAGGTCACGCCGCCCGATCTCTGCGTGAAGCCAGTCGCGAAAGAGCGAATGCCCTTCGGGTGTGTTAGAAAAAGCGTCAACCGCCTGAACTTGGTCTGTCCAGCTCAACTTGGGCGCACCCGGCTCAGCTGTCGCCCGCGCCATTGCCGCAACGGACTTGTCCTGCACGCCCCGAACGTCGGGTCCCGTCTTGGCCGGGTCGGTGTAGGCGAGGATCAAAACGTGCGAGTACTCCCGCGTCATCAAGGCTGCGAGGATCGGTCCGCCGTTTTCTTCAAAGCCGAGGGACGCTCTCAGGTCGGTGATCCCATACCAAGTTAGAAGAAATCGCTTCATTGGGCTCTTTCGATCAATCAACACAGGTCACGCATCTTCCCTATCGTCTTCTCGAACCTCGACGATGCGAATGGCACGGGCCCCATCGTCGCCAGTCAAGTAGAGCTTCAGGGCATAAAGTAGCTCGGGGGTATTGCTGAGTTCGGGAGGCATATCGACGTCTAGCGCAAGCCGTGAATGGATCGGAATGTCGTGTTTGGAAACGGAATCGAGAATGTCCTCAATGGCGCGAGCAAGTGCCTTCGTTGTTGGCATTCGAGGGGCGAGTAGTCCCTTTCTCTCGACGTCTTCAGCGCCTCGCGTCCTCAAGAGCCCGAGCACCAACTCCAGATGCTCTTTGAGGCTGTCCGGAGACCACCCTGAGCGATGATTCTCGATAGCGGCATGGGTTTGCTCGAGCACGGGAATCAACCGTTCAATCAGGAGTACAATGACAGGATTGGACAGCGCATCGAGGACAGCAGCACAGCGCCAGACAGCATTGCCGAGAATGCCAAGACAGATGTTATGAACCTCTACGGAATCCGTCTGCTGGAGAGCCGAATGCACATTGATGAGGAGTTCTCGCTGCCACTCCAGCCGGCAATCGCCAAGCGCAAGCGCGATGTGCCGGCGGTAGTACCGGAGGCCATCGACAGATCCGTTCGAGAACACTGCACGCAATGCCTCGGAAACTTCGGAGGGAGCGTCTGCATGCATGCAACAAAGCAGAAAAAGAGCCTCGTAGGCAAAGACGCCCTGCGACCTAGAAAGCTCCAAAAGCATCGTCACACGCGGGTGCATGAACTTTCGGAAATCGTCCGACGCCTCGAAATCAAACAATGACCGAGCATCGGACCAGGCAGCTAGGAACGGGAAACGGAGAATCCGCTTGATGTCGCTAGCGAGACCACGGGCAAGGTGCTCGAAAGCGTGGGCGTTGGTCGCCGAAGCCGACCCAACGGCGATCGCACGCCCCTGGAGCCCCTTGGCGCCCTTTTCAAGGTGCAATGTCAGCAAGTCGCCACGCCTGAGAGCATCCATCGCGTCCGGATTGATGAACTCGGACTCGTGACAGAACACGCTGCCCATATCGCTTTGAGCGAAAAAGTATCGGAGCTTTTTTATATCCGCTTTCAAATAGCTGCTTACGATTCCAGTATGGCGTGGCGAGTCGAGGGCAGTGGCACGCCGCTCCACTCGTGCGAGACCATCGCAAATCCATTCCAACAGATCACTGGTTTCCAACGAGTCTCTCTTGGGATACCGAGCGAGCTGGCTCCATGTCATTTTGGGCGGTAGCGTCGGGTAATGCGCAGGCAGGTCGTCCACGTCGTCCCGAAGCCGCCACTCAGCGCGCACGAAGTTCAAACTCGGTGTTTCCACCACCGGTTTGAAAACGAGGTCATACGGCGCGTCGGAGCCGTATGTATAAGTAAGGTGCAAAGCGACTTTGATATCGCATTCGAGCGGAAATGCTGGTGCTCGGAGAAACGCTTCATAACGAAGCGCACTCCCACCGACACCTTGCAGCAGGGGAAATCGATAATCGGAAAGTCCCGCTGAAAGGACAAAGGTTTCCTCGATGGGGATCGAAATCGCCTCGCCCCGCCGCGGCGCAACGGTCACGTCCTTCACGAGATAGAAACGCGAATAGCGGCCGCCATCGATGATCCGCATGCTGAGCTCGGGCAGGTGGTCGCGCCAAAGCGCGATATCCCCCGCACGCGCTTGCCATTGGTGGAGCGCAGCGCCGCCCATGACCGGTGCGTTTCCCTCTCCAAACACGCAGACATCATGACCGTCGTGTGCCTTCGGTGCGTCGAGCCGAACCATGCGCACGGTGTCGCTTGCAAAGAGAATGTGAATTCGGGCTCCTGGTTCGAGCCGACGAAATTCATGTTCGAGCGCACGCGAGAGCATTGCCCACGTGACCGCGCTCCTGCAGACGGCACGATTCGCCACTTCTTCCAACCGATTCGGGGGCGTGAACCATTTGCTATCCTGCCCCTGCCAGCTTAGCTCGCTTGCTTGGTCCGTTAGACCATCGAGGCCGAGAATGCGTGCTAACTCCGATGAAAATGGACACCCGGACTGTTCGAGGACCTCACGTGCCATTCCGGCGGCCGTGAACCCATTGTCGAGCGAAACGGTCGGCGTCCGCTCCCAATAGATCCCCGCCGATTCGGGCACCCGCCGTTCGAGTTCAGCATTCTTTCTCGCCAGAAGGAACGTTGCACTGAGCAAACTTGCGACCATATCGAGCACGATGACGCAATCTCCGTCGTTGACCTTGTTCAGCGAAAATCTCGACGAGGACTGCCATGCAAAAACGCATGCGACGCTTCGAGGTAATGGCTCGGCATTGCGGAAGGCGGAGTTGATGCTCCGACGTAACGTTCCGAGCGCAAACTCGTCCGTCGCATCGGGCACGATATAGACAAGAGCTTCGGCGGGTATGGCGTCGGCAACCTTGCCAGCGAAGCCCCTCGCTGCACGACTCAACGCATCGGACGAAAACTCCGTATCTGCAGAGAGGAGGTCGAAAATGCTGATGGTGGTGGTCTCGGAGCCCAGCGATATCGCTTGTGCTTCACCAACGTCGAGCTCAATGAGCTCGTTTTCGGTGGTGCGCCACAACTGCCAAAGCAATCGAAAGGGCGCTTTGCCATTCTGATCCCCGTGAAAAACCTGGGGACGAAGTCGACAGAGGTCGATGACGCCAAAGGGCGACCGCCGAGGTAACGCGGCCACGATCGATGGCGCTGGACGTCGCTCGGGTGGCCAAGTAAGCGCGCCAAAGGCAGAAGACACCACTTCGGCAGCTACGGCAGCCGCGGTGTTTGCGCTCAGATCAACAACGCGAACATTCACCCCCCATTGCGCGCGGACCTGGGAACCATCTTGATGAAAGCGCACGTGAACCCGAACCTTGTCCGGGAAATCGATGTTGACCTCGCCGCCAGGATTCAATGAGATACAAAAACCGGCAGGCGCCCGCCAAACATTGCTGCGTGCCATACCTCCGACGCTTCCACCAATCACGCCATTGATAACCAGAGACTCGTTTGCAGCACAGCGTGAGGGCACAATCGAAAATAAATCATAATTAGAAATACACGGTTGCTCGAGGAGCCGTACGCCATCCGTCGCAGCGAAACGTGAGGCCATCGACCAGAAGACTATCGTCGTCCACTGCGCCAGCCCAATCTCCTGATCCCGCTCGAGATCGACGTCGAGGGTCTGGCTCCAGAGCCACGCATCCCAAAGCCGGCGGTAGTCCCGATGCTGGAGGAGGATGTTGTTCGGCGGCAGATTTTCCCAGCGTCCAATCTCGCGGGCGGCTGGACTATGGAGCCATCCCTCGATGTGTGAGAGAAAATCGTGAAGCCATGATGCGTCGTCGAGCGACTTGTTATGGTTTCGCGCGCGGAGAAGATACGCGAGACGATTACAAAGGGCTTTGACCAGTCGGTTCTCGGACGAGTCAACGGTCCAGCGCCTCTCGACCGCCAACAGGTACGGACGGTCGGCGAGTTTTTCCCGGATCGTGCGGCCCGGTCGACGGCTAAGTGCGAAAAAACTGGTGCTATCGAGTTCACGAGCAGCGCGAACCGGAAGCGACGCATGCGTACGAACGAGCCGTTCGTGCATTTGCCGTAGGATGTCCCTCATCGGCTCGTCGACGTGCGCAACGATCCGGTAGAGCCGGTCCTTGAATCCAGTCGCCGCCAAAGCCTGCGGCGAAGCACCGATACGGGCGCAGAGGTGCCCGAGCGCGCTCGGCAGCATGTTACCGGTGCGCTGGTCAAATTCGGCGCAAGCGTAAAGCCAATCTCGTCTGCTAAGTAGAGCCTCAGCGGCTGCACGCGCCGGGGCGTCGCCCTGAAGGTCACGGTAGCACGATTCGAGCGACATGCGCGGCCCCGAATGAGGCTTCGGCATCACCGCGGCTTCCCTTCGGACTCGGCAAAATACTTCGCGCGCTTGGCGGGGTTTAGCTGACGCCACATTTCAACGCGATCCGCCTTCGCGGGGTAGAAGTTCGGCGGCGGAACATCATCGGACTGCCTTGGCTCCGGTGGCTTTTCGGCTACGGCTGGAGGGGTTGCTGCCGTGACCTCGGCGGCGGGAGCGCGAGTGTCCAACGCGGGTGCAGGCTCTTTCAGGAAGCTCGACGTCTGCCAGATGAACTGGCCATACCCGCATTCGCAGGACAGATCGAAATCGTCAAGGATATCGTACCCCTGGTCAACGATCAGGCTTCGAATCTTATCGAGGCAATCGGTTTTGCTTCGGCCACGCGTTTCAATGCCGCGGAGCTTTGGCATGACTTTTTGGACAAGCTGGTCCTCGAATGCGATCCGCATAGCGCGGCGGAGATCTTGCTGATTCTTGGTGCGCTGCGCCTCGAGGGTGTCGGGGTAATTCGCCATGTAATACTCGACGGACTGCCACACGCGATGACCGAGAGCGCGCCCGACCTTGGACATGGCCTCGTTGATGCTCTCGATCATTTCTTTGAAGGGTGCAATCTCGTCGTCCGTGAACGCGCTCCCTTTGATCCACCAGGACTCCCACGTCTTGCGGTGGAGCAGAGGTGCTGCCGCCAGCAGGGGCTTGAGCTCCCGCCGTCTCTCGAGCCGCGCCGGACGGGGGAAATGGATGACAATGGACCGGTCGAGAACCTTGTCGGATAGCGACTTTGTCGTCTCGTCCTGGTTCATCGTGCCGGTCCACAATACGTTCCGACCAAGAGGAAGCTCGTACGGGAGCAATCCGGCGCCTAACTTCACCTCTAGTTTCGGAGGGTCACCCTTGCTCCCGCGACGAAGCTCGAGCTTACTCAGGAACTCGGCGAAATAGAGCTCGGCGTGAGCCAGGTTCATCTCGTCGAGCAGGATCAGAACGAGTGAATCCGTGAGGCCGTGATTGTCATTGTTCCACGGCCTCTGGCTTCGCGCGAGAAGCCGCAGCACCGGTTGTGCGTCGAACCGGTTGTCGATCGAGTTGAAGTAGCCAAGCATCGACTCTTGGCTGTCCCAGTTGGGCTGCACCGCGAGGCTCCTGAATGTCATCCCCCCAAAGTGGGCGTACAGCCGCGGCAACTCGGACTTCCCGGTGCCGCTGACACCTGCAAGCACGGTGAGCGGCGACCACTCGGCGGTCTTCAGTGACGTGTGAAACGCTTTTAAGATCCTTGGATGAAAGCGGAGCCCGTATTCCTGGCACTTTGAATCGATATCCGCGAGCCATTCCAATTCATTCGGCGAGGCGTCACGAGAGCGACGCGGGACCTCCGTGAGGTCGATCGTCTCGATGTCACGAATGCGGGCCTCACGGTCCTCCTCACGCTGGTAGGCGGCCCGGAGCCGCTTATTTTCTTCCGTGAGCTGTTCACACCGGCTCTGGAGTGCTTCCTTCTGTGCCGTCAACCAGTTGGTCTCGCTTTGTTCTGTGAGAAGATCGCGTCGGATCACGTCTTCGCCCCGCAAGCGCGCTTTGAGGCCCTCAATCTCATCGCCCTGTTGTGTACTGAGGGTCTGAAAACGTATTCGCTCCGCACGAAGTCTATCGTGCTCCTCACGCAGAGCAGGGGGAGCCTGTGCGAGGTCTTCTCGTAGCCGTCGGAGCTCGTTTTGCTGCGCTTCCATGTCTACGAGAACCAATTCGGCGTCACGCCCGCCAAGTTGCTTCTTGAGCCCTTCAAATAGGCTGTTCATTCGGTCGGCGCTTTGAAGCTGGCCCCGAAGGCGCGTGAGCTCGGCCTTGAGCGTGTCTTCTCGTATCTGAAACGATGCTTTCCGCTCGGCTACGGCCTCGGCCAGCTCTTCTCCGTATGCCTTTTGACGTTCCCGAAAAGCAGCCTCTACTTTCTCGAGCGAGCGCTTACGAAGGTCGAGCTCCCGCGCAAGCGTGGTCAGGGCCGCCTCGCGTTCATTCGCAGCTTCATGAGCTGCAGCGAGCGCTGCGCGCGCACGGCTTTGCTGTTCTTCTAAGGCAATCCGAGCCGCCTCGAGCGTTGCCGAGACGCGGGCTCGAGCCACGTCGAGCTCACGGTCCAGAATTTCACGACGACGGATGCGCTCATCGGCCAATTCTTGATCGAGACGGACAATGCCATCGGTATGCAATTTGGCAATGACCTGCTCCGTCTGCTGCCGTCGCGTGTGCAACTCCATGTCGAGCACGCGGCGCGCCTCCGTGAATCCAGCGTCCCTGACCACCTCGGCAGCAGCAACCTTCGCCTCACGCTGCCGCAATGCCTCGGTTTGGACTTCCAACTCCCTTTGGCGTGCACGAAGGCTTTTCTCGAATGCGCTGCTGGCCTCGACGAAACCCGCATCGCGCTTGCGCTCCGCAGCGGCAACCGCTTCTTCCCGTGCGCGTAGAACTGTTGCTTCTCGCTCCGCGACCAGGATTCGCTCACGCACTTCCGCTTCGGCACGGTTCAGTGCTTTTTCTCGCTCCTGACATGTTGCAGTGAACAATTCGATTTTGTGGCGGATGCGCTCGTGTTCTTCATCGAGCTCTGCCTGCCGCACTTCCAAGTCCAGCATATGCGCCGCACTTTCACGCCTGAGCCGCTGCTTCTCGAAAACTAGATCGGCCTCACGTCGATCTAGCTCCGCCTGGCGCGCATCTAGCTCCACTTGTCGCTTATTGAATTCGTCCTCGATCATTTACGACTCCATGAGCGCGTCACACGCGTGGAAGACATCGTCTCTCAATTGTAAAATCTCGGCGATTGACATCCAAACGGGACGGTTTCCGTGTCCCCTCAAGTCGATCAATCGCGCCGTCAGGTCCAAGAAGCTCGGATATGCAACTGCGAGCATTCTCAGG
>JANORL010000416.1:0-2864 GCA_031415295.1 Polyangiaceae bacterium
TACCGACAGCGAGATACTCGAGACCACTACGATCAGGAGACTTGAACGGCAGCGAGAAAATCGTTTCGCCTGGCGCGCCCTGAAGCACGACGTCCTGCTTGTTTTCGCTTCCTTCGAGCCCCGTCAGTTGACGCGTGTTGCTCAAGATGATCGGCAGGCGGAAGTACAGTGCGAGGTCCTTGTAAAGACCCACGTCGACACGCGGAACCAAACGCGCTGTAGACTCGGAGTACGCCGCGACGTTGAGCAAGTTCGAGGTAAAACCACCCGAGGTCAAACCTGGTCCGAAGATGCTCGTTTCCCGCTGGATCTTTGCGGACTTGGACGAGTACTGAAAGCCAAGGCTTACGGCGATGTCGAAAGGATCGCCATCATCGAATGCATCGATGACGTTCACCACTTCGCCTGGCTCTTGCATGATCCGCGGCTCTGTCGCACTCCGCGGTTCGTCCGCGCGTGCAACGGTCGCATCGAGAGATGCTACGAGCGCAAACGATGCCGCAAGAAGAGCGGACACGCCGTGGACACGACGTCCAAGGCAAAGCCCCATGCCGCTGGTTGAACATTTGGGGCTTCGGGTCGCCTGTGGCGCCCTATGCCCCAATCCCCCTTGATCGCACGCTGTTCCGCCGTTCATGGAGAACCTTTCCGTTCGACGGACGCTACCGGCGTACGTGGTGACATGTCAATCGGATCGAGCGCTCCCTACTATCACGCATCGACCTTCAGCCCCTACCGACGCCGCAAGAAGCGACCAAACACCCCTCGTTCGTCGGATCATTCGCCAGCTCATTCTTCTTCGTCGTCAGAACGCATCGGCCCAGGAAGGAAACTGTCTCGAGGCTCGGGCGAGGACATATGTCTGTTCGCCCCATCCGAATCGCCATCTTCATCGAAGATCGCATCCGTGATGTCTTCCGCAGCTAGCTCGTCACGTGCCGAAGTCAGATCGCGCGACGTTTGATCGAGACGATCGGCAAGAACACCCAAGAACTGCCAGAGCAATTTGACCGCAAGCTCGGCTTCTTTGCGCAGGATCTCGAAGAAGTCGCTGCGATGCAAAACGATGAGTTGACTCGGCTCCGACGCAGTCACCGTCGCCGATCGTGGCACCGCTCGAATCAACGCCATCTCGCCAAAGTGTTCGCCTGGTCCAAAATCGTTGAGCACCGTTTCACCGCGACTGATGCGCACTTCGCCCGAAAGCACGATGAAGAGTTCGTCGCCACGATCGCCTTCTTGCACGACGACTTCACCAGGTTCGTACGAGATAACCTCGGCGACCTGCATGATGCGCAGCATCTCGCGTTCGTTGAGCCGCGCAAACAAAGGCATCTTCGACAAGAGCTCACGCTTGAGCTGCAAACGACGCGCACGACTGTCGTCTTTTTCATCGCCCTTGCCGAGACGAACGATGACGGCAGTGATGTTGTCTTTGCCGCCTTTGCGATTGGCGAGATCGATGAGTTCACGCGCTGCAACGTCACCATCTTCTTCTTCGAAGTACGGTTCGAGTTCTGCCGTGTGCGCGATGTATCCATGCAAGCCGTCCGATGCGAGTAGGAATTGATCCCCTGGTAAAACCTCGATCGTCAGCGTGTCGACTTCGACGCGTTCGTAGACACCAACCGCGCGCGTGATCGCGTTCTTCTGCGCGACCTTGTCGATCTGTTCCTTCGTGAGTTTTCCGCGCTTGATGAGCTCGTTGTAGACGGTGTGATCTTCCGTGATCTGCTGGACGCTACCGTCACGCAGCAAGTAGATGCGACTGTCGCCAACGTGCGCGATGAATCCATACGACCCGACAACGAGCAGCGACGACAACGTCGTACCCATGCCGCGTTTGTTCGTATCGGCCTTCGCTTCATCGTTGATCCGAGCACAAGCTCGCTGCACGGCCATCTCGAGAAGACCAAGGATCTCTTTGGATCCAACGCGAGCGCTCACGCCTTCATCGTCGTACTTGTCGATGACCTCGCGATGCTTCTTCACCTCTTCGTGGATGATTCGGACCGCTAGCGCACTCGCCACTTCACCAGCTGCATGACCCCCCATGCCATCGGCGACGATCGAGAGCGCGAGCTTCTTGTCGACGAGGAAATTGTCCTCGTTGTGATCACGAACGCGACCCACATCGGTGGCTGCGTAGAACTGGATCGTGTCGGACGACGGCATCGCAAACCGAGGCTACCATGGGCTCTTCTTGGCTCTCCACTTCTTGCCGTCTTTTTGCTGGGAGACGCACGTGCTGCGCCGACCTGCGCGTTCGTTCCCCATGACGCTCGGGAACGAAGGCCGCTGCGTGAGTTTGTCAGAGCGATCCACCACGCAACAGACCGAAGCGCACACGACGCTCCGTCGCATCGGTCGGGACTTCGAGCACGTGATCGATGTTCCGCATAACAATCACGGCGAGCCAAAGGCGCACGGGTACACCGTGACGCACATGCGCTGCAAGCGGGCGCAGGATCGATGACGACGTCCCCAGCAACCCGTCGACCTGCATAGACGCCCTCCTCGCACGCGCATCATGACGCTCGTGCGGGTCGAACCAAGTTTGTCGAGGGTAAGCAACAGCGACGGGCCGAATTCATTGATTCAGGGTTTCGATGTCCACAACGATCCTATCCGCATATCTAGACGACGGTGCGCGAACATGTTTGTCACAGTGAAACGATTCACCAGGCCTTCGATTCGAACGGTATTGCCTTTTTGATGTCCGTCATCGCGTCGACATGTCGCATTCACCAGGTAGCGGATCGATTCCACGATAGGGTCTTCATCTTATCGGCGAAGGAGGCGCGTTCGAAGCCATTCATTACCCTCGCTTTCGGCCACTCGTTGCCGTTGCATTCTTCTTTTTT
>JANORL010000417.1:0-1746 GCA_031415295.1 Polyangiaceae bacterium
GAAGAAACGAGGCTCTTTTCCCCCTCTCCACGCAGCATCACATAGTGATGCGAAGTTGGAGAGGGGGTTAGGGGGTGAGGCGCGACTCGGCATCAAATGAGAGCATATCTTAACGCCTATGCTACGCCCCCCTACGCCCCAAGGGATCGGTGTGAGACCCAGTCACGAGTCGCAACGCCGAATCGAATCGCTGTATCACCGTCACCATCCCGGTGAAGGCCTCATCCACACTCGACAAACCAAATTCACGTTTCGCTCGCCAACGATAACTGCGCTGCAATTCCCGAATAAGCTTTCCGAACCTCACGCAAACCCTTGGCGGAGCGATGAATGCAGTGCAGAGAAATATTTCGAACTCTTTCTTCGCCATAGCGCCGAAGGGCCCGCGAAAGGCCGCTGAGCCCGTCAAAATTGCACGCGCACAAGCGCCCGCCGCACCGCCGGACGGTTTTGGCGACGCGTTCGGATTTGTTTTCGGCACATCGAAAGTGGCCGCGGCCGCCGAATGCCAAAAGGCTGGGCACCAATGGAGCGAAAACGAAGGGGTTTACCGTTGCAGTGGTACACCGTCCACGGTAATCTCAGGCGTTTCGTCGCAACTCGAATTTGGCGAGAGAGGGCTTGTGGCTGTCGAGATTGTCATCACCCCGCCAAACGACGCGGCAGGCTGGTCCAGCATGTTCCGACAAACCGAATCCGCCTTGACTGGGTTCTTCGACAAACCGAAGGAGCGGAGTTTTGTTGTGCCGGACGATTGCAAGGCCGAGGAAACGTTTCTTTCTTGCGTCGCAAACGGCAAAGTGAACGGTAGCGCGTTGTGGTACTTCGACGAGAACAGTGTCGTGACGTTGACCATCATCGCGCAGCCATTGCCGGCGCCATCGATGTTGCGGGTACGAATTGGTCGACCGGCGCCGAAATCGTGACGGGTTCTCGCTCGGATGATTCGTGGCCCGCGATGCGGGCCACATGTTCGAGACGAGCCCGAAGCGGATAGGGCCGCTTCCGTCGCGGCGTCCGCTAGGTTGTGCGCCGCCAGTGTGGGGACAGCCCCACTAAATCTCGCAGGCTTTGCTCTTGGCGATCCACGTTTGAATTTCTGCTTCAACCACCCCGATGGCCATATTCTTGAACGGACGCAGCAGGAACGGCACATCGAGATCCACCTCGATGCTGGTGTCGCACACTTCGATGTCGCCCGTCAATTCGATGCCTTTGGCAGTGAAGCCAATCGCAGCGCGAAACAGCGAAGACCAGGTACATGTGGGGTGGTACTTGGCGAAACGTTCGCTGTAGCTTTGCCACGCGGCCTGCGTGACCTTCAACGCTTTGTCTTTCCCTAAGTCGTGCGGCACCGAATGCGTCATGATCGTTTGCATCACCCAAGAGGCGTGGAAAGTCAAGTCTTCGAAGTAAAATGCCGTCGAATCAAACAAAATGGGGCCATACTTGCGCGCGCCGAAGGTCTTGAAAAATTCCTGCACCCAGCCGCAACGCTCTCGAGCAGCAAATAAATGCAAATTCGTGCTTTATGTGCGCACGGATGGCGATGGGGGAGGCCATGCTGATTTTCTGCGAGGACCGGAAGTTGAACATCGCGCCAACCTATCTCAAGCCTGGATTCGCCTTTGGCGGATCGTGTCTGCCCAAAGATCTCCGTGCGCTGACCAGTCTGGCGGTTGCCGATGGAGTCGAGACGCCGATGCTGAATTCTCTCATTGTGAGCAATGAGGCGCAGATCAAGCG
>JANORL010000418.1:0-7208 GCA_031415295.1 Polyangiaceae bacterium
CCATCATCTTTTCGACGGGAACTGCATCGCTCGTCGAGGTTGGCGAGGCCATCGAAGCAGTTCGGGCGACGGGCAACGAATCGATGGTCGTGTTGCAATGCACGGCAGCATATCCTGCACCGCTCGAGAGCATCGATGCGCGTTCGCTCGTCACGATGCGCGAAATTTTTGGTGTTCCAACTGGTTTGTCCGACCATTCGAAAGAAGCGTTCATTGCCGCGATGACGGCGGTTGCGCTCGGAGCAACGGTCATCGAGAAACACTACACGCTCAGCAAACGACTCCCTGGGCCGGATCATTCGTTTGCGATCGAGCCACATGAACTCATCGAAATGGTTCGTCGCATTCGCGAGGTGGAGCAAACGCTCGGGACTGGCGAGAAGGCCGTTCACGGAGTCGAGGCGGAGTTACGAGCATTTGCACGTCGAACGGTGTTCACCACGAAGGCTGTTGTGGCGGGCGAGGTGGTATCGCGTGAAAACACGGCGGTATTGCGAGCGGGCAAACTTGCGCATGGGTTGGCGCCGGCTGATTATCCCGCCGCATTGGGGCGTACGTTTGCACGCGCGCTCGATGCGTACGCGACGGTCCTGGGGACGGACGTCGAGGTGGGGGCGCGCGACACGACGATAACGTTGCGTCCAGCCGAGGAAAGCGATATCGGCCGAGTGTGGGTTTGGAATAACGAACCTTCGGCACGGGCGGCGTCCATTCGTGGCGAATCCATTCCATGGGCGACGCATCAGCGGTGGTTTGCTGCGAAACTTCACGATCTCAATGCGTCGTTTTGGATTGTGGAGCAAGCGAACGTCGGAGCGCTTGGCTCGGTACGTATCGAGAAAGCAGGTGAAGAAGACGTCATTTCGCTTGCGCTTACGCCTGCCGTCCGAGGACGTGGACTTGGATCGGTGGTGATTGCCGAAGCGGTTTCCCAACGGCGGCGTGCGGGGATTGAACGTACGGTGGTTGCTCTGGTAAAACCCGAACATATTGCCAGCGTCAAGGCATTCGAGCGAGCGGGGTTTGTCTTCCAAGGACGTCGGGAGCTCGATGGCGTTTTTCTGAACGCATATGTATACAATGTGGTGCGGGTATCATGATCGACAAGCCGGAGGTAACAGTTGTCATTCCGTGCTTCAATCAAGGCCAGTTCATTGCCGAATGCGTGGGAAGTCTGGAGAGCCAAACCTTTTCGTCGTGGAAGGCCATCGTGGTCGACGATGCGTCCACGGATGGCCAAACACCGGGACTTTGCGATGCGGTTCGGAGTGACCGCATCACGGTCGTCCATGTTCAGAAAAACCAGGGCCGTGCCGGGGCGCGTAATGTAGGCATAAAATTGGCTGAATCCGAGGCGGTCATGAGTCTCGATGCCGACGACAAACTCGCTCCGACACATTTTGCGCGCACGGTTCCGCGTCTGCTCGAGGATCCTCGTTGCGGCATTGTGTATACCGATTACCAGAATTTCGGAACGTTGTCGAGTGTGACTCGAGCAAAACCGTTTGACCCAGTAATTTTTTATGTTCAGCAATATATTTTTGCTGGGAGTCTTTTTCGCAAGAGTGCGTTCGATAAGACGAGCGGATATCGCTGCGAGTTTAATATCGGCAACGAGGATTGGGATTTTTGGCTGGCGATTGTCGAGGCTGGTTTTTCCGGAACGTACGTAGCCGAACCGTTGTACCATTACCGGCATCATGCTGATTCGTGGAGTTCGCAGAATCGGGCCGAATATGCACGGCGTGTGCGTAAGTCGCGGGAATTGTTGCGGGAGTATTATCGAAACGGACTCGAGCGTACGGGGCAGCTTCGTCGATTCGATCGGGACACGGAGGTTTCTTATGCGCGCTCGATGCTTGCGGCAGGCGAAATAACGTTGGCGCGTAAAAGCTTGCTGAGCGCGATTCGACGTGATCCGCTATCGCTTTCGTTGATGCAGTGGTTGATTCGTTCCTATTGGGCACATGGTACCAGGAGTCATTCGAGGTAAGGACATGGATGAGACATCTTCTGCGCGTAAGGTCGAGCAATTGTTTGCGGGTGAGTTTGGCGCAGACTATACGGACCGAAATCGAAGTACAGATCCACGCAAACCGGCATTTTTCCATGACCTGTTTCGGCGTCACAACGTGCGTCGGGTTCTCGAGTGTGGCTCCAACTTGGGCCTCAATTTGACGGAATGCACGCAGGATCCCGACATGGAGGTCTGGGGACTCGACATTCAGCGTCGCGCCATTCGTGAAGCATCGGCAATACAGGAAAAAGGCAATTTCGTCGTCGGGAGCCTCTTCGAACTGCCTTTTCGTGACAACTGGTCCGACCTGGTTTTTACCTGTGGCGTCCTCATTCACGTGCCACCCGAGGGTCTTGCCGATGCGGTGCGCGAAATGCACAGGGTGAGCCGGCGATATTTGTTATGCGCCGAGTACCATGACGAACAGGAAGTCGCTGTGCCCTGGCGAGGACACACCAATGCGCTATTTCGGCGCAATTACAAGAACGTTTTCCTCGACCTGTTCCCGCATCTCGAAGTCGTCGAGGAAGGATACAAAGGGCCGGAGGAAGGCTTCGACCGAATCACGTGGCACCTTTTCCGGAAGCCTTGACGGTGCACGATAGACAGCCATGTTTGGATCCAACGCACATTACGGCCACCGCAACATCTTGAACCGATATGCTGGTGTTCCACTGGGAACGCCCATTCCGGGACTCGTCGAACATGGTTGGAACTACGATCTGGGGGCGGCATTCGATGATATTCTGCTACCCGCTCCAGATCCATTTTTCGTGTGGTCGGAGCCCAATCTGCGTGCATGCCAAGAAGCTGGTTTAGGCGACCGAGTCGTGCCGATTGGGGCCCCCTACCTCTACCTTCCGCCACCGGATGAAGCGGTCGCCACCCAACCGAAGTCGTTGCTGGTCATGCCATTGCATGGCTGGGAGAAAGCTCGCCTCGAACACGATTACGAAGCGTATGCCCGCAGTATCGCGGAAATCGAGCGCAACTTCTCCTCCATCACCGTGTGCTTGTACTTCTTCGAACATCGCGAGCCGCGTTTTCGGAAGCCGTTCGAGTCCCGAGGTTATCAAATCGTATCGGCTGGAATTCGTGATAACAATCCGGAATTTCTCACCAACTTGCGGCGTATTCTCTTGCGTCACGAGTATGTTTGCTCGAATCGCGTGCAAACGTCGACATTCTATGCGCTTTACCACCATAGGAAAACGTTTCTTCACGGTCCTCAGGCCGGCGTTGAGTCACGCATCGATCGCACGGGCAAACTTTATCACGCTTGGCAGGCTCGGGAGTATCCCATGTTGATGTGGGATCAATTCAAGGACGAGTCGTACCCGGACCTTGCGGCCCGGGAACTTGGATTGCCCCACGTGCGAACGCGGGACGAATTGCTCGAGTTATTTGATTGGACGCCTCAACAGCGACCAAAGCTCGATGCCGTTGTTCATGCATTCAAGACACGGCAGCATGCACAGAACGTAGAGTCACGGCGCGAGCGCTGGCGGAGTGCACTGGAAACGATTCCCTTGTATCGGCGCCTTCGGTCACGATAAGATCGAGTCCGAAAACGCAAATGCAATGCGCGTGATGCTTTCTGCAAACGCTCATTTTGTCGACGGCATCGCCATGATCACTCGTTACGCCGCCGTTTCGCAAGCATTTCGTGATAAAGCGCCTCGAATCGGTCCACAGTCACGCGAAAATCCGCCCGCTCCTTTGCAAATACTTCGCCTTCCTGCCGCAATCGTTCCGACAATGACGGTTCCGCAATCAATCGATTCAACGCCCGCACCAACGAATCCTGATCGCCCGGCTCGAACAAAAGCGCGTTTCGCCCATCCTCTAGCAGTCCAGCATATCCCGCGATGTTCGTCGCGACGATCGGCACGCGAAGTGCAAAAAGTTCACTAAACGTCGAGGGAAAACCATCCACGTGAAGCGCAGACACCGCCGCATCCGCCAGGCAATAGAGCCCCGGGAGGCGTTCGTAAGGACACGGAGGCACGAAACGAACCTGCTGTTCAATGCCCAGTTCGCGCGGGAGTGCCTTTAATTGGTCGACATACGCGGGCTCCTGTGGACGGCCGTGGCACTTGAGCAACAACACACCACCCTTAGACCACTCGCTATGCGCAAAGCCCCGAATGATTTCCTCAGGGTGATAAAAAGGAAGAGTTTGTCTCGGACTAAGAAGAACTCGCTGTCCAGATTCAATGCCCAAATCGGCACGCCAACGCGCCGTGTCTTCCAACACTCGTTGACGATCAAAAACATCCATATCTACGCCCCATAGCACCAATTCAGCCGAAGCTTGATCTCCCGCAAGCGCCTTGGCGCGATCGAGAAGTTGATAACTATCGGCCGTAATAGCTCCCGCTCGCTGAAAAATGCGCTTCATCGCCCGCACATACTTGGGCATCGCCATAAAAGCGTCGTTATTGAGGTCAGAACCCCAAGCGGTAGCAATATAGGGAGGCCCACCGGGAAGGTTTGCCCACGTAATATACCCCGTGAGAATGTAGTTGAGATGCACGACGTCAGGGCGAAAATCGCGCAATGCGAGCCAATGGCGCCCAATACGCCACCAATACGGCCCCGTCTTCGTCAATGAAATTTCTTCACATGTTTGCCCGTGCTCGGTACGAATACGTTGAGCAATCTCGGGAGCATTTGCCACGATCACGCGGTGTCCACGCGCGGAAAGCGCTGCGCCAAGCCGAACTTGGTGGGGTGCTCGGAGGTCGCCTTGGAGTAAAACGGTAAGAGACATCGGAGGGGAAACCTTGGCCACTCGATTTATGGATGGGGGTTGATGTTCAGGTTTGTAGGCATGCAAGAAATGCTGCGATGTGCAGCGCCACGTTTGCTTCAGTTGCCATCGCGGACGATACTGTGCAACAAAGAAACGTCCCGGGCCAGTTCAAAAAACGGTATGAGTTTCAACTCACGACAGCGAGGATGTTGCGCTCCACAGCCTCTCATCGCCCGCCTTCCTCACGGATGCCCACAACCGCCTTGATTCAACACCATCTCAATCCCAGCCGCCTAATCTCGACCGCAATCGCGCTACGACTGCCCACGCGTTATCCTTGAAAAGGGTGATGGCGATCATCAGGCCGAGAATCAAAAGACCCGAGACGGAGAGCAGGACAAACCCGAGACGATGATCACGTAGCCCCGCGTAAACGAGGTTTGCGACAACATCCAAGGTGAGCGCGAGGGTCGCCAACGCCAGATATGCGCGCACACGGAGGAGAACGCCCGCGAGAACGCCGAGCAAACAAACGACGCCGAAGATTACCGAATACGTTGGATCTTCTGCCGCGCCAAGACGTAACGCCAGCTTGAGACCCGACGGCACGTACAAAAGCACGCCACCAATCACGCGTAATGCGCTACGTGCGCCCGAATCGAGTTTAGATGCGAAAATCTGCGCGAGCACCATGACGAGCAGCCCCATCGGACCAATGTAGATTTCGATCCCATCGAGTCCTTGGGCCAGGGCAAACACCAGCAGCGCCGCGTTACCCGCGACAGCCGCCAAAGAACCAAAAATACGCGATCGTTCGGCAACCGCTATGGTTCCATAAAGGACACCCGATCCGAGGGCAATCAGCGCAGCGGAATTTGTCGTTTCGTTTACCGTCAGAAGCGCCACAAGAATCGGCAAAATCATCAAGAATCGCCGTGTCGCATTCGCCACGGTCGTGAGTTTGTTGCGACGCGCGATAACTGCAACCCCCAGCAACGTAAAACCATACGCCAAACCGAGCAAAGCATCGATTTCCGGACGCAGATCCATCGATTGCGTCAAAAATGCATACATCGCCACGACAAGCGACTGCGCGAGATACACGTGACGCGCAGTGCCGAATCGGGCAATCGAGTCGACACACACGACGAGCGGCAAGGTAATCGCCAGGAGGCCCCATTTTCCGGGTGACAATCCACCAATTTCGGGCGACAGGACAAACAGCATCATGATGCCCACGCCCGAGACAAGCGCGATATCGCGCCCCACGACAGTGCCCTGTCGAGCGTGCTCGTGCTTCGTCCACGACAAACCAATCGCCGCCGCATGCGTGACCAGCATCGCAATGGCGACAAACCCACCAGCAAGCGCTCCGTCACGCGTAACGATGCGCGGAAACACATCATTCGGTCCCGAATACGCAACAGCCGCTGCACCAGAAAGCGCTGCCATTGCCAACACGAGGGGAGGAAAAACCGAAAAAAGTGTCGCTAGTCCCGCACGATACGACCAAGCCCCCGCCGCGGCCGCCATCGCAAGGATACCGAGAGAAACAGCGAGTGAGAACGATTGCGCCCATGAACCATCCAAAGCAGAAAATGCATTGATCAGCAATACGACGCCTGCATCGGACGGACTCGCGAGCGTATTCACCGCCAACGAATACGCCACGGAAATGCAGGCAAGACTGAGGGCTATCACCTGCGTTCCTATCAACACATTGACGTCGTACGATTGACGTCGCGAAAGATAGATACCGCCCAAAATGGCGCCGAGCGATAACACGGCCATCATCGGCCCACCCCATGTGGGAATCGTGGATCCGAGATGCGCCGCGGAATGCACCAAAAGCGCTGCGCCAACCGCGGGAAGCGTGGTCCGCAAAAGCACGCTTCGCGCAAGCACTGCCAGTGCGCCAGCGGCGAGCAAAACGAGCGCCGGCAGCATTGCCGGCCATGTGGTCAATTGTATTGCCAAAAGTGCCGCGCCCACGCCCGCCCATACCTCGATCGCAGTTTTGACCTCTTTTTCGTCGGACTCGTCAACGGTTCCGAAAAGACGAACGGTGATGAATTGATGAACCGGTACGACGCGAGTCATTGCCACGAGCAAACCAGCACACACCAAGACAAAGATCGAGGCGCCCATGAGGGAACGAATCCGTTGCAGCACTTCGGTATCGTTCGACAAGAGAAATCGCGTGGGATCGAGCCAAGAACCGCGCGCTTGCGACACGACAGCCGTGAGCACCCAACGACTTCCTGGAGGATCAAGAGGCGTCAAATTCGGTCCGAGGACAGCTTTTTGCGCACACACAAGCACCGAAAAGCCCAAGAGCGACGCAAATCCGGCACTCAAGAACGGTGCCCATAACGACGATCGGTACAGAAGGAAAAACGCAAGTGCCGCGCCAAACGCAAACAACGGCGGAGTCAC
>JANORL010000419.1:0-3360 GCA_031415295.1 Polyangiaceae bacterium
CCAAGCTTCGTGCCCCCTGCTCCACGAACCATTGCGCAAGCGAGAAACCGAGGCCACCAAGGCCACCCGTGATCACATACGTCCGGTCCGCTCGAATAACCGCGGGCAGGTTGAGCGCGTGGGGGAGCTTACCACGAACGACCCGACCAACGTAGCGCGATTGTCCACGCAATGCAATTTGATCCTCACGATCGTTGCACCCGAGTTCCTGCAACAGCATATCGCTGTCGTTGACAGTCGCGTCTGCAGGCAAATCTATCCGCGTACAACGAAGCTCAGGATATTCCATCGTGATGGTTTTACCGAGACCAAGAATCGGCGCTTGCGATACCGAAATCGGATCACTCGAATCCTCAGATTGGGCACCCCGCGTGATCAAGAATAAACGCGGCGCATCACGAAATCCATGTCGCACAATTGCTTGCGTAAGGTACGTGGCGCTCACACTCGCATGCGTGAGATCCCTGGACAAACTCTCTGTCGTCGTCTGCTCGAACGCCGTGACGTCGAGGCTCGACAAAAACACAACGCCTTCGCAGCGACCTTCGTTGCCAAACGTTTCCTCGAAAAGGCGGCGGTAGTCGTCAGGCTTCGAGCAATCGATTTGAATCTCGTTTGGTGCAAAAGCATCGTACGACGATCCGGACACTACGCGAATGCAGCGCTGGCCCAGCTTTGAAAGTCGATCCGCCAAACCATCACCCATTCCACAACGATCCGCAAAGACGATCCACGTGCCGTCAGCGACAAGCGTCGGCTCCGGCAACGCCGTTGCTGGGCGCCAAACCACTTCGTACACGCAACCGTCGAGAGCATCCTGTATGGGACGCGCTACGTGATCGATTCGTTGCGAGCGTAGCCCTTCAATGGCCACCAGCACATTTCCGCCTTCATCGACCACGCGCAAATCACAACCGGCTTCGCCCTTTGCCGATTTCGAAGCGATTACCCACGCTTGGCGCTCGGGACGTCGATACAAATACAACTTGTCGATACCCACAGGGACGTACGTTTCCGTATCCGATGACGCCGAGAAAAACGCTCCCGATACTTGAAGGCAAGCATCGAGCAATGCCGGATGCATCATGTACCCATCGTCGGGCACATCGTCGGGCAAACGAATTTTTGCCAACGCCTCGCGCTCGCCAGCGCGAAGTTCTACAATGCCTTGAAATGGTGGACCGTGATAAGCTTGCCGAGCGCGAATGCCTTCGTAATAACTTGCAACATCAATGGCATTCGGCAACCGAGCCGCGATCGTATTCGGCACTTCGCACTTTGCCGCGGCGTGTTCGACGAATAACTGAATGCATCCCGATGCGTGTCGTACCCAATCCGCGTTCTCGACTTGGCTTGAAATCCGAAATAGCTTCCGAGGCCCCTCGTCAAGCAAGACGACCTCCACATCACGTGTCTGATCCTCAGCGAATACCATCATTTGCTCGAATGCTACCTCTTCGAGGAGCACGTGTTGCCCTCCCAGCGCCTCTGTGCCTGCTTCGAGCGCACATTCGACATAACCTGCGCCAGGAAAAACAACGGACCCCTGCACGCGATGCTCGCTTAGCCAGGGAATCTCGGAAACACTCGCCGAGCGCCGCCAGAATCGAGCTTCCGGATTTAATGATGACGTGAACGACGTACCCAAAAGCGCGTGCTCCGAAGCACCACTATGCGCGGAAACGAGCGACTTCGTGACCAATCCCGTCCGCTTCGATGATTCGATCCAATACCGCTCCCGTTGCCACGGATATATTGGCAATGAGACGACACGAGCACCTCCTGGATACAGCCGCTTCCAGTCGACCGCATAGCCATGCACATGCAAGGCGCCAAGCGTCATCAAAACATTCTTTCGTTCGTCCTTTTCACGTCTCAGCGTCGGAATCACGTAATTTTTGATATTTTTTGCGGCAAGCGTCTGATCCATCGAAACGACGAGAACCGGATGAGGTCCCACTTCAATGAACACTTGAGGCGTGTCGGACGTTGCCGACACAATCGCCTCGGCAAATCGAACCGGTTGTCGCATGTTGCGCCCCCAGTAACGGGCATCCAGTTCTTTCCCCGAAATGGGTTTGCCCGTCACGGTACTGATCATGGGAATCGTGCCAGCCTTGACCTCCATCGTCCCCAAAGCTCGCACAAGTTCCGTGACGAGCGGTTCCATTTGCGGACTGTGGAACGCGTAGTTTACTCGCAGTGGACGAGTTTGTACGCCGTTGACCACAAGCCGCTCCACGATTGCGTCAATCGCGTCGATGTCCCCAGAAAGCACGATCGACGTCGGATCGTTGATCGCAGCAATGTCCACGCGGTCTTCTTGCCCGGCAATCGATTGTCGAGCTTCGTTTTCGCCGAGCCAAACCGACACCATTTTACCGTGATCGGTCGCCTTTTGCATGACGCGTGCGCGAATGGACACCAGCCGTGCCGCCTGCGCGAGATCCAGCATGCCCGATACATGCGCCGCCGCAATTTCGCCCACGCTATGTCCGACAACCGTGTCAGGCGCTACCCCCCATGATTGAAGCAATTTTACGAGCGCGACCTCAATCGCAAACAATGCCGGCTGCGCAACGATCGTTTCATCGAGCCGCGACGTTTCCTCTGGTTTATCCAGCTCTTCAATAACGGAAAACCCTGCTTCTTTGCGAATCGCTTCATCACACATGGACAATGCGTCGCGGAACGCGGGTTCTTCCCGGTACAATTGCCGACCCATGCCCACCCATTGCGAACCTTGTCCAGGAAAAACGAACACGACTTTCGGTGCGGATTGCGCCGCTTTCCCCGTCACGATGCCCAAGGCTTGTTCACCTTTGACAAACGCACCGAGCGCCGCAATGATTTCTTCTTTCGTCGACCCCACCACGCCAAGCCGGAAATTGCAATGGTTTCGCCGCGTGCTTGCCGTAAATGCTACGTGATGCAGCCTTTCGTCATGCGTGACAAACCATTCTTGGTATGCCCGTGCCATTGCAACAAGCGCTTCCGGCGTTTTCGCCGACAGCGGCAACAAATAACTCGACGCTTCCTCTGGTTGTTTTTCTTGTCGTTTGGGCGCTTCCTCGAGAATTACATGCGCATTCGTTCCGCCAATGCCAAACGAACTCACCCCCGCCCTACGTGGTCCACTCCCTGGCCGCCACGGATGCGTTTCGGCACGAATGTAAAACGGGCTCTCGGAAATCTTGAATTCGGGGTTCGGTGTTTCAAACTCGGGGTTTGCGGGAATCGTTCCGTTTTTAATCGCCAGAACCGCTTTGATGAGTCCCGCAACTCCCGCAGCCGATTCAAGATGCCCCACGTTCGACTTCAACGCACCAATCGCAATCTTCCCTGTTTCACGCACACTGG
>JANORL010000420.1:0-2782 GCA_031415295.1 Polyangiaceae bacterium
TCTCAAGGTACAACTCCGACTCGAGGATCGGCGGGCTGGCCGGTTTGGCGTCGAGCCCTGGGTACGTTCGGTACGCGTGATACTTTTCGCTGAAGGAAAACCGCGCCTGAATCTCGACGGACGGCGGCTTTTGATACCGACTGTCTGGAAACGAGGAGATGAGTTCGTCCGCGAGCTGGTTCGCCCGAACGTACCCCGTGGCCGCCATGGCGATGCTGCGCAGCAGGCTCGTCTTGCAGAGGCCGTTCACCCCAAGAAATACCGTCCACATGCGCGGCTGGCCATCGCGCTCGAATGACCACGAGAATTCGCGGAGCAGCTTGAGGTTCTTGATGTGCAGGTTCGTCAGGTACATTTATGCGTCCGAGTTCCGTCGCCGCTTCCCATTTGCTGTCCAACCATATAGCTAATTATCCAGCCGGCGCGACCCTGGTGCATCGTAATAATACTGTTGGTCGTCCAGTCTCAGCATGCTAGGCGTCCTCTGCTTGACCGTCCACAGGCTGAACTTTACCGTGGATATGCACCGTTTCATCGTCGCATGGCGTATGTAAGATAATATTCATGCGGTACCCGCCGGAACGCAGCAATAGGTAAGACGACTCAGCGTCATAACTGGACCAACACGAGGGCTTAACCACGATGTCGTGCTCCGTGCTTCCTTCATTTTCTTCTGCCAATCGAGCAAATTCCACCTGATCTTCATAAGGTACATGGACATCAAGATCAGCGCTTGGCTTCGTGGTTGGATTCAACGCCTCCGGAGGGGGCCCAATTTCCAGAATACCTGCCACGTTCTCGGGTCTTGTTGCGCGGAGCCAACGTATCGTTTCCGTTTGTTCTTGAAGCGCATCCCGAAAATATCGCTTAAACTCGTCCACCGAATCGATGAAACACCTGCGATTGGGATCAGTTACGATTTCAACGCGATTGGGACCGATTTGCATCCCTACCAATATGGTTGCGAATTGCAAGGAATGTTGCGGAGCCAGAAGAACGTTCAGCGACCTCGTCCGTGAGTCCGATGCGGTATTGCGAAACAGGATACGCAAACCGTCCCTTGCGAATTCGTTCGAAACTTGCTGTAAAGCACATTCATATGCATTCTTGGTATCAAGACGAATGGTCATTGCGACGCTCCTCTTGGATCAAATCTGTCAGCTTCCCGTTTATTGCAAAATAGTATTCGTACGCAACCGCTATTTTCTCCGCCAATGACCTGCGCGTCTCCATCGTCATGCCCGCTTCTTCCCCCGTCCCCGCACCGGCTTAGCCGCCGCTCGCCCCTCCGCCCACCTTTTCACCATCTCTTCCGTTACCCCTGCGTCACCCACTGCGCCCTTCACGATCGCCGCGAACTCCTCCGCGGCGTCCTTCGACTCCCACGCCACGTACGGTACCAGGAACCACGCACCGTACAGCAAGCCGATTCGTTCCTCCAGCGGCACGCTTTCCGTTTCCGCCTGCTCGTCCAGTTCCAGCAGCACCCGTGCTCGCTGCCTTGGCGTCCACCCGGCCCAGCCAAAGAGCGCGCCGGCAGGGCCTTCGCGCCGCGGAAACTCGGTAAATGCGATGAACCGCTCCTTGGGCACGTCGAGTTTGCCGCGGTGGTGCCAATAGTCGGCTTTTTGGTAATCGGTCGACCCGTATTTCGGAGGCACCGGAATCGTGTGCTTTTCGCCCGCGTCCTCCAGGTGCTGCAGGCGCCAGGTTTCCTCCCACGCTGCGCGTTTGACCATTCCCTCGGGTTTGAAGACGTCGTATTTGTTGTTTGGTACGGCGTCGGCCAGAATCAATTCGGCGGTGAGTTTTTCCAAATCGAAATCCGAACGGCCCTCGCGCACTTCGGCGACCGCGAGCACCTCGGGATCGCCCTGGAGCGCCGCGGCGGCTTGCACGATCGTGAACGGCTCTTGTCGCGTCTTCGCCCAGGCCTCCATTCGATCGGCGAGCCATTCCGTGAGCGCCGTCTGTTCCTCGGCTGCGTGGTCGGGCCGATACCACCGGCGCTTGTAGGTGGGTTGCTCGACGAGGCCCAAGTCACGCGACGCTTCGGTCCGCTCGATGCGAGCCTCGATGATGGCGCGTTGTTTGGCGTCGAGAGAATCGGCTGACGTGCACGGCTCCCATCCGTGCCGCTCGAACCAAGCGGTGGGGACCTCGTCAGGCTCCTCGCCGCGTGCAATAGCTTCGCGCCGTTCGGCGTCGGCGCGGGCGAGCGTGATCTCGAAGGGGCGCAGGCCTGGGCACAGGGGCGGGGTGTCCTGGGGATCGCGGAATTCAGCGTCCGGATCGATGCCGTACAGCTTGTAACAAAGCCAATCGAGTTCTTCCTGGAGGCCTACCATTTTGTAGAGCGCATTCAAATCGCGTTGGCGGCGGACGTCGAGGGCTTTGCGAAGGGCGATAGGGCCCGCGACAGCGTGGGCATCGATCACGCAATGAGCCGAGTCCTCGATGCGAGAGCCGGCAAGCGCGTCGAGTGAGGAGGCGAAGGATTCCAGCATCGGTTGATGCTTCAAAGCTAGGGGAAATTTTTCCAACTTGCTGGCATTCGTGCGAATCCGGAGCTCCCAAATCTCGTCGCTAATACCGCGACCATTGCCTCCGCCCCCCATGTCCCTGCATATTTGCCTGAGGTAAAAGCACGCAACCGAAGAATTGAGTTGCGCCAGCAGCGGCATGTAATCGCCAATATTTACCCTACCCGGCAATTTAATTACCATCGCGCTCTGTGCGCAGAGCGTACCGTTTGTATCAAGCACGAAGTGGTTGTGAGTCG
>JANORL010000421.1:0-3624 GCA_031415295.1 Polyangiaceae bacterium
ACCCTGAGGGCCCATCGGACCGTCGAGGCCATTGAGACCCATGGGGCCCATGAGGCCCACGGGACCTTGAGGACCCACAAGTCCCGTTGACATTCCGACCCATTCGCCCGCGCTGTTGATGATCGTCGTGCCACCAACCGAAATGCTGGTTGGATGAATGTCGCCGATAACCTCACCCGCAATCATTGCGTACGGAACGCTTTGCACGACGGCGCGCGGGGACAATTCTTTCGGATCGCCATCAATGGTGATTCCGAGGTAGCGAACGGTGCCATCGAATACCTTATCCATGACGGACGAGAACGGCACGATCGTCCCCAAATCGGCGGAGAAATACCCTTCGTCGAAAGGCAATGCTTTATGCACTTCCGTCCAGATCGGGACAAGATCGCCTTTGTTCGCATAAATATTGAAAGTAACGTCGATCGCGCCACTTACAGGCATACTCGTGACTGCATCATAGAGTCGCCCTTGGTGCGTGATCGTTTGCGGTACGTCCGCCATTGCTGCAGGCACGGCGCCGAGCAACGTCACCGCAACCATCGAAACCGAAATCGTGTGCTTGATAGTTTTCATCGTGCTCATTTCAAGCTCCCTGTGGCGCCAACGATCCCACCTTGCATTCGATATTTGTCCGACGTCACCGTCGATTGAATCTGGCTCGGCTGACCAATGGTGTAGATCATCGAGTACTTATCGCTCCTCATGAACTGGCCACCGTTGACGATTTCAGTCGCGGTGTGCCCAGATGCGGTCGTTGAGCCACCAGCGCCTCCGGCGCCGCCAGCTCCACCTGCTCCACCTGCTCCTCCGGAGCCTGCGCCTCCGGCGCCGCTAGCTCCACCTGCTCCTCCGGAGCTGGACGAGGACATTTCGCCGGAACTACTACTTCCGGACGAACTCCCCGATGTCATGGGGTTGTCTTCACTGCATGAAGCGGCAATAGCGGGCAGAAGCAACGCTATTAATAATAAAGCCGCTTGGTTGGTTCTCATCATCCATCGCCTCGCGGTTCGTGCAACCAGGAGCCGTAGTGAACAACGGTTGTTCCTGGAAAACAAGTGCGAATTTTTGGTCATGGTTGTCTGGGCCCGAACCACGTCTCCGACGTCGTTCGTTGCTGTTGATGTTGTGATGTTGCCAGTTGCGCATCTAACGCTCATCCGCAGCACGAAATTGCTCTCGACCCCCTACGCGTAATGACCTTAGGTCAGTCTTGACAATGTCATTTTCCTCGATTTGGCGCCGACCCCTCGGTGTCGTCGCCTTGTGCCTTGGCGCAACGAGCGTCGGACCACAAACCGTTCGAGGCTCCGAGTCTGTCGCTTCCGACGGATCATGCCGCACGAAATCCGCCGCTCCCAATGCGCGATGTTTCTCGGTAAAACTGTCGCCTACACGCCGTGGTTTGTCCGTTGCCGCATCGTTTGTCCCCGGCGTCGTCGTTCATGGTTCCGGACACTTGTTGTCCGGACAAACCCGCACAGGCCTTAGATTGCTCGGCCTCGAAGGACTTGGCGTGGCACTCGCGATCAGTGGTCTTGCAGGTGCCGCCGCGACGGGTGCGACTCGCAGGTTCATCGCGCCCATGGTGCTTGGTCTCGTAGCTGGCGGCGCACTGCTCATGATCCCAGCGCTTGCGGATATCTACGGAATGCTCGCGCCTGAAGGAGGTACAGGAAGCCCTCCACTCGCGTTGCCCGCGATCGAAACACGCCTTGGTTTTGCCTACGTTTACGATCCCAACTTCGCCTACGGACTGTTCGTGACACCGGGACTCGACGTCCGTAAACGCGCGCTACGTGTATCGTTCGATGGCTATTTCGCGCTCGATGATGCCAACACGCGTACTCGAGCCTCCATCGCGTACCGCTTTTTTGGTCCTGGCCCGCGCGGAACGCCTACGCCCAAGGACGGTTCGTATCTAGATCTCGAGTTTGCCTTGACGAACCATGATTACGCATCGAACGGTTTCTCCGTGACGACGGGAGAATTGAACATCGAGGGGCGGCTGGATCTGGTGCGTATCGGGCCGACGCTGCGCGGATCGTTTGCGGAACTCGGGCTGGGGGTTGCATACGCCGCGCATCAGTACACGGGTATTCGTACTGAAGTGAACGATTTGCTGACCCCGCGTTTTGCGTTCGGCATGTACGTTGGACATGCAGGTTATCCACGAGGAGAAGTCGCTGCGTATTACGAACACCGGCACGATGGGTTTGCCGGCGGCATGAAAATGCGTGGCCTAGGCAGCGGGATCGCCGGACATTTCGGATTCGGTGGACGCGTGTACGCATCACGCGCTTGGGGTTTCGCGTTCGATGCGACCGCGGGATCAGCGTACGTTGGCCAAGCGAGTGTTCTGTTTCGCTACGGAGGAAATCCGTGAAAAAACCCACGCACATTGTTTGGATCGGGATGATTTTTGTTGGAGCTGCAACCGTTTCTTCGTGTCTCGATGTCGCTTCGGGTCGAGCCGCAAGGGATCTCGAGGTTGGGCGAGCAAGCGCGGACGGGATACATGTGCAGGTCGAACAAGGTCTCGCTGCCGTCAGACACATCGACGAAGCGGAACTTCATTTATGGGCGAGTGCTCCAAGTTTGTCGTTCCAAATTAGTCCCGTACAACAGACCAATGGGCTGTTTCGAGTGCGCATCGAGAATGTGCTCGAAAACGCGGTGCTCACGGTATCGTCGAGCACTACGGCACCGATCCCCGTCGACATCGTCGCCAGTCCGTATCCAACTGAAAAGACTTGGCAATTCGCGGTCGAAGCCGGCAAGTCGGTAGCCGTAAAGCTCGCAGCACCGGACGACTCTCTTGGTGAACCTTGGCGATTTGCGGTATTCGCCGACGTACAAGAGGCATTAGGAAACGTGCAAGAGATTTATACTAAAATGAATGGTACGCCGAATATTCGTTTTGCACTCATCAGTGGGGATTTGACCAATCAAGGAAGGTCCGAGCAGCTCGAAGAATTTCAATTGGCCATGAAGACATTGAAGTTTCCGTGCTTTGCGACACTCGGCAATCATGAATTAGGCACGAGGGATGATCTTTATCACGATTATTTTGGACGCGGGAATTATTCATTTCGTTTCCGCGACGTGCAATTCTCCATGTTGGATTCGGCGAGCGCGACGATTGATCCGCTCGCGTATTCGTGGCTGGATGAATGGCTCGATAATGGCCAAGACAAACTACATGTCGTCACGATGCATATTGCGCCGATCGATCCAGTTGGCGCGCGTAATGGTTCTTTCGCCAGTCGTGCGGAAGCGGACAAGTTATTGATGACGCTCGCCAATGGCGGCGTGGACCTGACGCTTTATGGCCACGTCCATTCTTATTACGCCTTCGAGAATGCGTCGATTCCTGCTTACATTTCGGGAGGTGGCGGCGCCATTCCTGAACGTATGGACGGGATTGGGCGGCATTTTTTGACGGTTGACGTATCACCGCCAAGTAAAATCGAACAAGTGGCCGTCGTCCGCGTCGATTGACGCTGCAGCGTGCTCGGCAGCGTTTCGCTGGGTTTCACACAGACCCGACCAGGGGCTCCGCGCCCCTGGACCCGCGCCAGGGCTCGCCCTGGACCTGGCATTGGATCGACCGCGATGCGG
>JANORL010000422.1:0-2687 GCA_031415295.1 Polyangiaceae bacterium
GTGGTTGTCAAGACAGCGGGCAATGTAGACGAATATCGAACGATACCGGATTCATTCAGCAAAATCGAGGGATTCTATCCGCCAGGCTGGATTCGAGCGTTGGGCCCGAAAAACTTCCGCGTGTCTACGAAAGCAGGAGTTACGGTCGATTATGGATCGGCCTAATTTGAAGGAATCCACGAACAACACGATGAAAACTTGGCCTGAACAGAAAACACCAATAGACCGATAAAGGGAGGACCGTGATGTTTTGGATAAAACGCGTGATCACCAGCCTAATAACGTTGATCCTTTCGTGGCGAGTCGCAACGATGGGGTTGATTACATGCCTGATGCTGGCGTTTATGCCGATCGGATGTGGAAGTCGGCTTGGTCCCATCACGGCGAGCCTTTCGCGACCGGATGGCCGTGCGCCGGTTCCGGGCGCGACGGTCGAACGATTAAAAGCTTGCATGGAGGAATATGGGGAACAGTTGGGGCCCGGATCGCATGCAATTCATCCCGTCATCAAGGCGGACAAAAATGGGGTCAAATGGAGTGTCACCGAGAATGACATTCCGAATACGGCGCCTGAGTTTGGAGCGTGTGCGCGGCAAGCTTTGCGGGATATGGAGATTCCCGGAGAGTTTTTCAGTTTGACGGAGGTCATGCAGCGACGAGTGAAAGGCGATGTTTCGAAGGCGCAACGCCAGAACATGGGGTCACCTGTCATTCTGGTCGCTGTCGTGGCGATAGGTTTGTCCGAACTGGTGCTCGAAGCCGGCGCGTTTACGATTCTCTTTGCCATTTCGGTGGAACTGGTGGCTGAAGCGGTGGACGATATCGTGGAGACAGTCCAAGAAAAGGATGAAAATAATAAGCAATGTAATGCGGAACTAACGGCGTGCCTGCTGACGTCTCTTGCGGATTTGGAAGGAAACCACCGTCGTTCATCGCGGTGCGTCATGTGCTACGATGGGTGTATTGGCAACAAAGGGGTATGGCCATATCAAATGATGAAAGGCACGCGATGGGTAACCTGCGAGTATCGTAATCGTAAGTAGATCATGCCGGATGGCAATCATGATCAATTCAGAATTGACATGTAAATTCGAGAAGCGATCAAAAGAGCGAACAACGAAGGATCATAAACGAGATGGAAGAGAGCACCATTCTAGAATTCCGCGCGCTCGCCAAAGCGGTCGATGCCGCGTGGCTGAAAACGCGAGATAGCAGCTTCACGCAAAAAGTAGACGAATACCGGCAGGTTGAACAAGAATTTGTTCAACGCGCGGGCGATGATGCGTTTTTCGTGCTTGAAACGAAGCGGTGTATTGCCGAAGCAATCCTCCGACAAGCCAACGTGACAAATCAACCTTTCAATGTTTGCCAGGATATCTGGAATGAGCTGGTTCAACTCGGCTTCTCAAACATCGAAAGTACCTGCACGATGTCCTGGTTTTACGCAGATTGCTGCCTGCACAATAAGCAATACGATGCCGGACTCGAGGTACTCGACACCGTCATCGCGGAAATCCATCTACGCCTCGACGAACCGGCGCTTACCCGACACGCTGTAATGTATTACAACCACGAACTCACTCGCCTCGGAAAACACCGCGAAGGACTCGTTGCATTTCAAACCAGTGAAGCCGAAGGGATCGCGTGGGTCAAACGGCGTGACGCGGAAATCGACGCACAACGGCCAAGCCCGCAAGAACAACACGAACGGAAACTAAGCTTCGAAATGGTTGTGGCGATCCACGCCATTGCCAAAACGTCGTCGAACCGAAGCTTTGCGGACGTTGCGCGCGACATTCGACAGGTCGAAGCGGATTCTTTAGCCCGCCTCCAAGGTGACGACGCATTCTTCGTGCCCGACGCGAAGCAACGCATCTCGTTCGCGCTCATCAAAGAAGCCAATCAGCATCACGAATCATTCGAGGTGTGCCACGATTTATGGAATGAATTGCTTCAGCGGGGCTTCGCGGACCTAAAACACAAATGCACGACGACATGGTTTTATGCGGACTCCTGCTTGTTCAACAAGCAGCCAGACGTGGGACTACCCTTGGTCGAACCCCTCATTGCGGAACTTCAAAAACTTCTTCGCGAAGACCCAGACGCGGAGGTCTCAGAGGAGGAATACCCAGAGGAACTTGCACGTCTGCAAAAACTTTGCGACCAGCTCAAAGCAATCCCCCAATAAGCAAAGGCATTCAACCTGCAATTCCGTTTAACAGCACCACGATCAAACGAATACGCATAACATCCAAACGCACCAGTCACGACGCTTTCGCATGATTGGCGTGGCGGTTCCGTCGAATACCACCACGCCTGGTTATTCGAGACGCAATAATGTAGCAATCAGGCTCTTGCGCGTAGGCTGTTCGCCCAAGCGAGCGCGCAAGACCACGTCTACGAACATTCAAAAACAATCCTGCGAAGTGGCAGATTGGACTGCTGCAAACCGACGAGTTATGCAGCACGACAACGGATAGCGGAGCAACCGCGTGCCGGTTGATGGAGCAGAAGTACGACAATTTGGCGCGCGTGAAGGCAACGACAACGAGTACGCCCGGTGATTTGGATACCTGGGTGGAGCTCACGTATGCTTATGATGATTTCGGTAACGTTACCAAAACGATTGCCCAGGATGCATTCGAGGGCAAACGCGTTTCGTGTACCGCCTACGATGCTGAAGGGGT
>JANORL010000423.1:0-4075 GCA_031415295.1 Polyangiaceae bacterium
TGGTGGCCAAGCAGGTAAAACAGGTCGATCTGGACAAAACGATCTTGACCAAGATTGGCCAAATGGCTCTCAATTCGGTTGGCTACAAAGAGATCATGCGCCTGGCCGGGGAACAAGGCTGGGTCAAGAGCGTACGCAAGAAACAACGCAAAGCGCCTGCCGGGAAGGGGCTCATTGCACAGAGCGAAACGGAGGTGGTGGTGGTGATGTTTGAGGTGTTCACCGAATATGCGGTGACGGCGGGTGTGGTATCGCAGCTCGACTCACCCCTCCCTGGGCCGGCGGATCTCGCGGCGATCGGGATTATGGCGGTCGGGCTCTGCAAAGTCGGTGCTCTAGCGATGAACGCGCTAAGTACTGCAACAGCGCCGGCGCCAACCTCACCACCGCCGCCGCCGCCACCACCGCCGCCACCGCCGCCCAGGGAGACGTGCGAGCAGATGCGACCGGACATCATCCGCTGCAACGATCGAGGGATCAGCAATTACAATTTCTTCAGCGAGAGCGCCGCATACAACTCGATCAAAGTCAAGGGGATCAAAACGGAAAAGTCGAAGGCCAAGGCCACCGACGGCCCCTGCGAGGACCGTGGCGGGTGGCACACGAACGTGAAGCAAGGAAAGGACTACGTTGCAAGCATCATGGGCTGCTACTGCTGCGACGACTCGAGTGGTAAAGCCATCAAGACGGAGAGGGCGCGAGTCCGATATCACTGACCGCCTGCGAGCAATTGGCTCTCCAACAATCGAAGTATGGATACTCATGGAAACACGACGACAAAAACTCTTGAAGAAACTGGATGAAACGGCCGCCAGCGCGGAAGCAATAGGCTTATCGTCCAAGTGCAAGACGATCGGCTTCCAGATCATGTACGGGCTTCCCTGGGAGCTTCAGATCCGCGCCGCCTGTGTCATGTGCGAGTGCTACCTGCCCATCTTCGAGGCAAAGTGGCCAAGCGAGAAGTGGCCCCGCGAGATTCTGCGGGACGTGGATGCCTGGCACCGTGTGAATGGGCGAGGGACGGAGCGCATTCCGGAAGAAGCTGATTCGGCCGATAGCGCCTACCTCTTCTGCTTTGACTTCCTCATGTCCGCTTATCACCACAAAGACAACGCGGTGTCCCTGACTTCAGGAACCTGCGGCGCGATGGGGTACGCTGCGTATGCGAGGGCCAGGAACGTCTGGCTCGCCGACGATGCGATAGCTGCACGCATCGAAAAGGAAAAAGATGCGTATCACCGCATGGAGGATGCGTACTACCGTAACGAGGATGGGTCTTACCGCATCGAGGAAGAGGACCGGCCGCCCGAGCCCGACCACTTTTACGATTTGTGGAAACCCGAGCATAGTGACTACCACAACGTGGCCTTTGTGGGCGTGTATCGGCGAGAGTTTCAGCACATCGCCGAATGGCTGCGCGCCGAGGCTGTATGGCAATACCCGGAGCCTGAGGATCTGGAAGCGATGATGCGCGGGTTGAAGCGCTGGGAGGACCACGATTTCTTGCCCATGGGACCGGAACGCACGGAACCGGAGTGAGTGGCACGTCGATCTGGTCGCTTTCATAGATGCGTTGGGGCGCGTGGCAACGTTTGACCTGGACGCACTCGGGCGCGTGGAGGCACGAACGGACAAACTTGGTGCGCAGGTATTGACAACCTCGTGGACGTGGGATACGGCGCCCCACTGCATTGGCATGTTGCATTTCGTGGTCAGTCCCGACGGTGCGAAAACGTATTCATACAACGAACGCGGGCAAACCGAAAGCGTGAAGCTCGGCGTAAATGATAACGTGTTTGCCACGCGTTTGGGTTACAACGACGTTGGCGATGTAAAGGAAATCGACTACCCGCAACCGTTGGGCCAGGAACCGTTTGGCGTGACGTACGATTACGACGCACACGGGTTTCGTATTGGTGTACGGGACAAGGCGACGCAGGACGCTTTCTGGCAATTGAAGGACGTCGACGACGCTGGGCGATACGCCGAGGAATCGTTCGGCAATGGGACGAAAACGGTCCGCGCGTACCACAAGGATAAACAAGCGCTGAAGAGCATGACGACGTCGCTGGGGATGAGCACCATCCAGGACCTCGCTTATGAATGGGACGAGCAACTCAATCTGAAAAGCCGTAAAGACGCTCGACAGCTGACGAATACGACGGAACGTTTCAAGTACGACGCGTTGGACAGGCTCACGTGTGCGTATTTCGGTCTCGTGGAGAATTCCGGGGCAGTTTGCAATACGTCGTACGGGTATTCGCCCAATGGTAATGGCAACCTGACGAGCAAGTCGGATGTCGGCACGTTGTTGTATGGCGATCCGCAACATCCGCACGCAGTGACGGGCGCGTCCGGCAGCGTGTATGGGTACAATGCGGTCGGTAATCAAATCACGCGACCGGGCGGAGTATCGATAACGTACACGCCATTCGATTTGCCGCGGACCATCACGCAACCAGGGAAAAGCGTTTCGTTTGGGTACGACGGTGACGAGCAGCGCATTCGCAAAACGACGTCGACTACGGAGACGCTTTACTTCGAGGACCTCTACGAGCGAATCGAAAACAAGTCCAATGGCGCGATGGAGCATCGGTATTCGGTGCATTCACCGGAGCGCGTAATTGCTATCGTGACGCGTGGTGGAAATGAACCGGGCACAAAGTATCTGCATGTCGACCATTTGGGATCGACGGAAACGATTACGAACGATGTCGGCGTAGTCGTGGAGAAACGCAGCTTTGATGCATTCGGCGCGCGGCGGAACCCACTATGGGGCGCTTCGGGAGGCGTAGTCCCAAGCAAAACGAAGCAAGGTTTTACGGGGCACGACGAGGAAGACCAATTCGGCCTCGTGAACATGAAGGGGCGCCTCTATGATCCACGCATTGCCCGGTTTACGACGACTGATCCAATCATCGCCAGCGTTTACAATGGGCAGACCTTTGCGGCGTATTCGTACGTGCTCAACAATCCGTTGACGCTTATCGATCCGACGGGTTTTGCCCCCGATACGACGATTCCCATCATTAACGACGCGATTGAGCAAACGGTCATCAGCCAATATCCGGACGGTTTCGTGCCGGACCCGATACCGGACGAACCAAACGATAGTCTTGAATCGACCAATTCGTTGCGTTTTACTACGGACGTGGGCACGTCCGGTGATGGGCCAAATGGTTCGGAGCCAGGTCCATCCAATGGTCTCGGCATTATGCGGGATGTGCTTGGTGGCGTCGCGGGAGCGTATGGGAATGACGCACTCGAAACGGCGAAAGGTTTGGCGCTTCTTGCGATATTCCCGCCGGGCTATTTTGCGTGGCAGGGGTACAACTTTTGGAGCGGAATCGGCCAGGCCGCATTGGCCGGATACAAGCAGGATGGGGCATTGGGCTTTCTTGCTTCGGGCGTTGATCAAGCGGGAACGCAAGCATTGAGCATGTTTTTCCCGGTCACCGACGCGTACGACGCGGTCAAAGGGACGGTTGACGCGGCGGAAAAAGGCGACTATGCGAAGGCGGGTGAGAGTGGATATCACGCGGTCAAAGCGATTGCCCAGATTGCCACGGTGGCGATCGGGGCGGGGATTGCGAGGGGTGGAGGTGGGACCGGTAATGGACGAGGAGCGAACAATCTCAAACCTGATTCCAATGCGCAAGGAGCACACTCGACTTTCAAGACCGACTCGAACCAAAAATTAACGAACCATGCCGAATGGCAACCGAACCCCAAAAACCCGTCTGGATTTAATGAAGTGAAGCGCGTTGATGTAGTCGGAGGGCCACACCGCAACAAGGCCACGGGACAAACCATCCCGACACCGCATACGCATGGGAAGGATATTCCTGGTGGTGTGCGACCCTCAATACCCGAGGAATTACCACGATGAATAAATCTATCGGATCGCTTGAATGGCTCATGGCATGGTATCAGTCGAACTGCAACGGCGATTGGGAGCACCAGAACGGCATTAAGATCGGCACATTGGACAACCCTGGGTGGTATCTGGAGGTGAATCTCGAGAATACATCAAAAGATGGTTGCGTCATTCATAGGAAACTCATTGAGCGTACAG
>JANORL010000424.1:0-1978 GCA_031415295.1 Polyangiaceae bacterium
GAGCGATGTCGACCGACGATTTCGGGTGCGCAGCAGTTTGACACCAGCCACCTAGAGCACGCTCAGACGCCCAACTTAGGTAGGAGCGAAGGAGTATAAAGCCGCTCGGGCACCTGAGTCGCGTTTTGCAGTGACGTATAACACTTGGTCAGACGCTTGCAACGTGCGATGCGGTACTGCATGGAGGCGTACGAGTGTCCGAGTACGCGAATGCAGCGTTGCATAGGGGTACTCGAGCGCTTGCAATGACCTGTGCAAGTCGGCCGAAACGCAGGTCGGATGGCTGCGACACATTCTGCGCGTACGCATAGGGGTCGGTCCGGTAATGGCTGAGCGATTGATGGGCTTTGCTTATGCTATGTTGTCAGGCTTGAGATCCGGATATTCTTTGTAGAGCGGTCGCAATACATCCATATAAAGATACCCGAGACCTTTCCCGAGACCATCGATGTATTCTTTTTTCTCTTCGCCTTCGCAAGCGCTGTGGACAAGTGCGACGGCATCATGGATTTTGAAGTAGGCTTCGAGCGTTATCGCACTGAGTTTTTCAGCAGTTTGTCGGTCCATTGCAACCTCACCAGCAATTCTCTTTTTCCAAACACGCTCTCATGCAGCGGGTAAACGCTGGCTCGGAGCGCCCTTGATGTAGCGTATCGATAGAACAATACGCAAGGCAGTCTGCTTTCACCTTCTTGCAGCGGTCCTTCTCTGTTAGGGCTTCCGTCGCAACATAGATCGTCACTCCCACCATGATCGTCACCCCGGCCGCAACGAGGATGATTGGCAACATTGCAATCGGCGCCGCAGCCGCTTGAACGATACCGGCGTATGCGCGTGAGGAATACGTGCTTTCACCTCCCGAAAATGGCTTTGATGAACGCAACTGCAATGCATCCTTGGGCACGTCCATCGCCCTGAGTGCGCGCTCGAAACATTCCTCCAACAATGGTTCTCGTAGCGTCGAATCACGCAGGTTCACTTGCAATACTTTGCCTTGTTCGTTGGCCCCAAGGTTGTATTGGAATGCATGAGAAGGTTCCGCCGATTGATGATTCATTGCCTCGACGCACGCCGTCATTGCCCGCATCGTCGCCGCCGGCACTTCAATACTCGGACCAGCTTCCGTCATGGTGCGCGGTGCCGACTCATGGCGCACGTAACGCGGCTCCTCTTGCGCCCCACCACATCCAAGAGCCATCGTGGTTGCCAAGGTCGCGCTTGCAATCAGATTGGCCATCAAACATGGACAATTCATGTCCCTCTCCTTCTTTTGCAACGTATTTCAACGTGCGTAGAGAGGCAAATTTTCGTCATGTTGATACAAATGGCCGTTTGGGCAGCGCTCGTTCCAGCACGTTGATGCCAAAAGACCATTCTTGCAACAACGCAACCTTTTCCGCAGTGAATGTGCCGCCCGTGTTCTTGGCGATCCGCCATTCCGTGACCGGGTTTGACAAAGTTGACGAAGGTGTCGAATCGCGGACGACATACTCGGGCAAACCATCGTGATCGACATCGAAAAGCATCGGGCTAGCGTTGTCTGACAAAGGCGCTTCGATGTTCGTGGTGATGTCGTCAAAGCCCGTCCCGCTGGGAAAAGTGGAACCACCTTTGTTTTATTGGAGAACGGTTGGGTGGAAAAGTGGTTGGCACCTTGTCCGTCGCGGTAACGTTAATTTACCCCCGGAACGCGAGTTTAGAACTGAAACCCGCGTTCCGTTTCACATGTCAGCACAACAGACGAAACGCCCTCTCAGGCGTATTCGCCCAAAAATGCCAACAATGGGCCATTGACGAACTCTGGGTGCGTCAAATTCGCCGCGTGCGCCGCCCCAGGAACTTCGACCAATCCTTTGCAATTCGTCAACCGCTTCTCGAGAATACGCGCGCGATCGATATGAATCGCCACATCCGCCGTTCCGTGAAAAACGATCGCCGGCGCTTTGATTTCTCCGAGCCGCCACGTAATGTCGTCTCG
>JANORL010000425.1:0-9051 GCA_031415295.1 Polyangiaceae bacterium
CATCGTGATTGGCGTGGGCATGAAGCCGCAAGAATTCGTTAAGAAAGTCATCGAAAAAACCGCCCTTGGCAAACCGGTGATTGTCAAGGAACTCAATGCCGACGCGCTCAGGCTCGCCGACGAGCTCGTCAAGGATTATGGCCAGTACGTCATGGCCGAGGCGATACGGAAGCAGCAGGTCATCATGCCTTATGGGATGGCATCGAAGTTCACCGCAAAACTCGAGGCGAAGTTTCAAGCGCACAAGATCTTCGAGAGGCAGGCGATCGAGAAGTTCGAGGTTGCTACGGAGGGTCTGAGCAAAGACGCCATCAAGAAGGCCGTCGACGAGGTGGCCAAGACGTACCCGTCCATCATCCTCGCGGAGGCCAAGCACACGGAAATCAGCAAGGCGCTCAATGCGGCGTGGGCGGCGGTAGGGAAAAAAAACATGACCAAAGAAAAGTTGCGCAAGATCTACAAGAAGGTCTACGAGGACAACCCCCACTGGATGGACGCCATCGAATCTTACTTGCGCTAGACACGACCCACGGCAAACGAAGAACCATGAAAACAATCGTCCAAATCGAATTCAGTGGGCACCGTGTGCCTCGCGGTGATGCAGACAGTATTCTGGGGCCATCCCAATGCGGGCCGGACGTTGTCAAGTTAAAAGAGTACACATGGGAGGAAATTGGAGGGATCGAGCGTCCAGGTCTCAAGGTGGAAATTACGTTGGACGACAAGGACCCACGCGTCCAAAAAGTGATTGGCCTGCTCGACGAATATGGTGGGCAATATTGGGTGGATCGCGAGGACATTTACACGGAAGACGAGCTGCAAGCCGCGCCGTTGATCGTGGTCAGCCCCTGGGGAAGTGTTGATGTCATGGGGTTCGCCACGTACGACGAGTCGAAAGCTTGTCCGAGGTGCAACACGGGGTGCCGACAAACCTCACCGATGAACATCTCTCATAGGGATCTGAAGCCGGTCGAAAAACTACGCATCGCATCAACCTATAAGAACGATATTCTCGTGCACGACGTCGACGTGGAACGACTCCTTGCTGCGGGTGTGACGGGCGCGCTTTTCTGGCCGGTCTATGCGAACACAAAAGATGGCGAGCGCGAAGAACTTCGTCGCCAACAAGTGTTTATCGAGCACGTGATGCCGCCGATGTCCCCCAAGTCCTTGGTTGACCGCACATACGTCTGTCCCGATTGCGGGCGCGGCTGGCACAGGGGCGTCATGAACTACCCGACTCGTTTTGTGTATCGTCGGGAAGACCTGGCCAACATCCAAGACTTCAACCTGGCTTGGGAATGGTTTGGCGAACCTCCGTGGTATTCGGAAGGGGCAGGGATGATGATGCAGGCACCTGCGCACCCAAACGTGCTCGTGACGCCCAAAGTCATGAATCTGCTGCGGGGCAAAACCAAAAAAGAGGCCAAATACCAAGGTTGCCGATTCGTGCCGATCTGGGTTGAGGATGAAAAGCACGAACACGCGTATGTGCAGACGTGATCAAACGAAGTCCCATTACATTTCATTACGGCGCCAAGGAGTCGAGCGGCGATGATCGCGGCGCAAAAGGTCGAGGATTGGGTCGGACGGACGAATTTGCTTCCGTGACTTTTCCGGCCGTAGCGTCGCAAACGACGAAGGTGCCAACCACTTTTGGGAAATGTGCGGTGCTGGGAAAGGTGCCGCCTCGTGTAATGGCCTCGCCCATTGCACCGAGCCGCCCACCGTTCTACGCCACCACCCACGTGCAGCGCTCCCGCAATCCACCCCTCGCTGAGCAAGCACTTTCTTGGGGGCGGCAGCAGGCAGCGTGGCAAATATCGCGGCGGGCTTTCAACCGCAAAAAGACGATACCAACTACAATTTATCCTTGCCTTCCAATCTACGCCCCGTTACCGTCCGCCCATGGCAGACCAATCTCCTACGTATACATGGCCGTCTCTTCTCGCAATCGTCCCTGCTCCCACGTCGGCCGAGTCCGAATTGTACGCACTCGGCGTGCCCAAAAACGATCTCATCGAGCGCGGAACGAAAATTCGTAGCCAAAAGATCCTCACCGACCTCGTTCGACTCGGCGGCATTGCCGCGGAATTCTGGCCCAAAGCAACACCCGCGCAAAAACGCCATTTGCTCGGTTTTTCTTTTTCGTTTCTCAAAGTATTGGTTCATTCCGGCAAAAAACTCGACGATATGCTTGCCGCTCGTGATTCTACCGTCGATCAACGCGAAGGAAATCGCGCCGCCGCTTTCGCCATTGCAGATCAAACGTATGCCCAGGGAATCGACGAACGAGATCGTTTATTCGTAGCGTTGGAAAGCATTGAAACGTTGATTCCAGGTTTCGATGCACGCATCATCGTCGCCCGCGGTACCGTGTCCGACCATGATTCCCTCGCCGCATCGCTGCACGCTCTTGTAAAACTCGCCCAAGAATTGCTCGCGTCACCCCAATCAAAAGCTGCAGAACAACTCGTCGACGGGGGCCTGAGCACGAATGAATTGGGCATTATTTCCGCTATCGCTGATGCGGTTAAAACAACGGGCGAACAAGCTGCCGGAGCACGTACACAAGGCGCGGTGTCGCAAGCCGACCTCGATTTGCAAGATGGTACGTGCTTGGCGCACCTGGAACGCGTGATGCGTATCTTTAATCGGGCGCACGAACGTGATGCGTCCATTCCGCGACTTCTGCCCATTGCCACGCGCCGCATGTTTTCCTTTGGTCGAAAACGCGCTGGCGATTCATCTCCGCCCGCCGCTGAACCGTCGCCGTGATGCGGATTCGATGCGCACGCGTCAATATTCGAGGATCACCCGTCCACGACCCATGAGTCACCTACGGCCCACCCATTGCCGCACAGCAATCATTCATAACGCACCTTCAAAGTACCCATAACGCACCTCCAAAGTACCCAATGCACACCGCCAAAGTACCCATTGCACACCCGCCATTCGTGGGAGGCAAAACCCAAGTACCCGTTGCACACCCGCTGGTTGTGGGAGGCAAAACCCACCCCAACTTGCGTGCGTGATTTACAACACCCTCTAAGACCCGGCGATATTTCCCACTGGAGACCTAGACATGCACTCATCAACTCGACGAACTTTCGGACTCGCTTTTGCAACTTTCTTGACCACGCTCGCTGGTTGCTCGGATCCTCCCGCGACAAACCCGCCCGTGACCGACCCGTTCGGACCGCTTGGAGAGCGTGCTGACCTTCCCGTTGCGGAACGAATGGCCATCGACAACCTCGGGGCTCCCGTCGATGTCGTTCGAGACAAAGATGGACGACCGCACATTTATGCATCGACGATGGCCGATGCGGTTCGCGTGGAAGGTTACTTGGTGGCGCAAGACCGGCACTTGCAGGTCGAGTTTTTCCGACGTGCAGCGGAGGGGCGGCTGGCGGAAGTTTTGGCGGATGCGGATGCGAGCGTTATCGACACGGACATTTCGTTCCGGCATCTGGGTTTGTTTCGTACGGCCAAGAAGCAATACGCGGCGCTGACGCCGGAGTTAAAAACGCTCGTCGACGCGTATGCGGACGGGGTTACGCAATATTTCCGGGCATTGCGAAATCGTGAAGTGGCATTGCCGGCAGGCATCTTGATCATTCAAGCCGATGCATTCACGGATTTCACGGGCGAAGATGCGTTGGCGATCGCGCGATTGCAAACGTATTCGTTGTCGTACGATGCCGATTCGGACCTGTCGTGGACATTAAACCTCGAAGCGTTGAAAAAAACGTTTCCCGCGAGTTCCGCGGACGCCAAAATTGCGAAGCGTAGTGGAATGGCTCAAGACGTCTTCCGTTTTGCGCCTTGGGATCCGACGACGACCACGACGGATTATCCCATGGGCGTCGGCGGCACAAAACCGACAGGTAAAGCGCCCAATGTGATTGACCTGGGGTCACGTACGAAGCGATATCGATCGGGCCTTCGTTGGTTCAAGGATCTCATTGCCCCGGAAGGATCTGGTTCCAACAATTGGGCGGTGGCTGCGGGGCGCAGTGCGACGGGACATGCCTTGGTGGCGAGCGATCCGCATTTGTCGTTATCGGCGCCTTCGGTGTTTTGGCCGGTATCGATGGAAGTGGCGTCGGCGGATCCGACAAAGCAATGGAAAGTCGCGGGCATTTCGTTTCCAGGGATTCCCGGCATCATTTTGGGCCACACCGATCATATCGGATGGGGAGCGACCGTTGCGGGATACGACGTATCCGACGTGTATGCAGAAACGCTCACGCCCGACGGCAAAGGGGTCACATTCAAGGGACAAACCGTCGCGCTCGAAACGATTGACGAAGAGATCAAGCTGCAAGGCGGCGGTTCGTTTGTGTACAAAGTGCAGGTGGTGCCACATCATGGGCCCATTTTGCCGGAGATTACCGCGGACCATAAAGTCTTGCCGCTCGATCCGGCGAAAGGCGCATTGAGCATAAAATGGACGGGGTTTGATGCGACGAATGAAGTTGCCGCAATTTTCGGGTTGTTGCAAGCGAAAAACGTGGACGAAGCTCGCGAGCAGCTGAAACAATTCAAGGTTGGCGGGCAAAACTGGATGATCGGCGATACCGATGGCAACATCCTTTGGACGTCGCACGTAAACATTCCAAAACGCGATATCGGCGCGCTGGGATGGGATTCTGCAACGATGACGGGAACGCTGCCTTGTTTCGTTTTACCGGGCGATGGTTCGGCCGAATGGAACGGATTTTTGGGGAGCGATCTGGTGCCTTGGGAGAAAAACCCGGCGGTGGGCTTTTTGGCAACAGCGAACAACGACAACATTGGCGATACGCTGGACAACGATCCGTCGAACGACAAACTGCCGGATGGATCGCCCATGTATTTGGGTTGCAGTTTCGATTTGGGATTCCGCGAAGGACGAATCAAGGAGCGCTTGCAAAAGCTCGACAAAACGACGCCTGAGGATATGGCGAGCATTCAAGGCGACGTGCGATCGGCAATGGGTTCGCGTTTGACGCCGGTGTTGTTGACGGCGATCGAGCATGCGGAAGCGGAATTAAAAACACCGGGCATGTTTGCGGACTTATCGGCCATCGTGAAGGATCCTGGTTATGACGCGACAACGATTGCCGCAGTGAAAGATTTGCTCACGAAATGGGGCACGGAGTCCGATTACGAAGCAGCGTCAGGAATGGATCCGGCGACGAACCTGCCGCTGCCGGAATCTGGCGATACAGCCAAAGAAGTTCGCGCCGCCCAAGCAACGTTGGTGTTTAATACGTTCCTCGTTCGATTGCTAAACCGAGTGTTTGCGGATGAATTTGGTCTTGCCGGACGGCAGGTCGACAGCCAAATGCGGGCCAAAGCGATCTTGTCGTTGAGCTTGAACGATCCGACGAAATTGGCGACGTACGATGCAACGTCGGGACAAAGCATCTTATGGGACGACTTGACTACGCCGGAACTAGAAAGCAAAGACGAGCGGATGATCCGGGCATTGCTGGATGCTCTGGGTACGTTGTCGAAAAACGCGGGAGCGACCCCTGGAGAGTACCGCTGGGGCGCGTACCATACGATTCGATTCGAGGCGATTGTGCCGATTTTCGGGCAATTGGCGATTCCGCCCATCGGGAACAAGACGTTTCCGAGTGGATTCCCGCGACATGGTGATAACTATGCAGTGGACGTAGCGGGTTTTTCTTACGGGAGCACGCCAGACAAGATGCCTAATTTCGCGTATGGGCATGGTCCGACGCAACGGTTTGTCGTAGACATGGATCCGGCAGGACCGAAAGCGTGGAATGCATTGCCAGGTGGAGCAATCTGGGATTCGCAAAATCCGCATTTCGCCGATCAGGCAGAATTGTGGAGGCGGAACCAGACGCATGCCGTGCCGTTTTTGGTGGCGGATGTTATTGCAGCGGCAGAAAGTCGCATCGTGATCACGAAGAAGTAAGAGAATGGGGCGTCGCCCCAAACCCCTCCAACGAGAACAAGGGCTACTCGCCCTCGACCTCGCAAGGGACAATGTCCCTTGACCCGTGCATGATTCGTCCGCTATGCGGTCGAATCAAAGGTTTCGGGTGTTCTGTGAAGGGGTCGCGTCAGGTTGGCGTGGCCCCTTTTTTGCTTGTGTGATGCATGTCGATAACGTTTGGGGGAGGGTTCGTCCGGAACGGAGGGTCCCGAGGTGTTACGCCGCATTCTCAATTCTGCTGCGTCTCGATTCGACGCAACGGTCGGGGCGGCGATGCTCGCGCGCGGTGAACGCGACGAGGCTACGTCTGATGCAGCGAAAATGCCGCACGAAGCGCGTCTGGCGGTTCTTTCTGAAATGGCCGACTTGTACGGCAATACCGAATGGATAACGCATCCCGAGCAGTTTTTCCAGGCTCCTACATTGGTACCCATGACGGTACATCGAGTTCGTTCGATGGCTGGTGTCGAACCTGGTTCGGTATTGGATGCGACGTGGACGAGCAATTTCGAGCCTTGGTGTGTGGACGTGCGCGAGGAATATCTGTCGCACGAGCAGAACAGAATTGCCGCGGCACGGCTGTTTTTGCACACGAAGCCAAAACCGGCGGCCATTCTGCTCCATGGCTACCGTTGTGGACATTTTGCGTTGGAAGAACGAATATGGCCCGTCCAATGGTTGTACGATCGAGGAATGGACGTAGCACTCATGGTATTACCTTTTCATGCGGTACGCGGCAAACGCGGGCCGCAGGTATTTCCATCGGGCGATCCGCGCATCACGATCGAGGGATTTCGACAAATCATGCTCGATGTCCGGACACTCGCAGCAGCATTACGTGAACGTGGATGTCCGTCGGTTGGCGTGATGGGAATGAGCCTTGGCGGGTATGCATCAGGGCTCTTGGCGACGATTGACGACGAAATCGCATTTGCAGCGCCGATCATTCCTTGCGCATCGATCGCGGACGTCGCGCGGACGATGGGATTGCTCGTGGGCACGCCCGAGCAGCAGGCGCAGCAGCACGACGCGCTCGACGCGGTGTTACGCGTGACGAGTCCCCTGGCGCGGGCGAGTCGGGTTTTACCGGAGCGATTGATTGTGGTGGGAGCGTCGGGAGATCGGATTACGCCAATGGATCATGCACAGCGTTTGGCAAAGCATTTTGGTGCGCATCTCGAGACGTTTCACGGGGGGCATGTCTTGCAGTTTGGCCGGGCGGATGCATTTCGCGCGGTGGGGCGAATGCTGGAGCGGGTGGGGATATTGGCGCGGCGGTGAGTGTGGTTCAGGGCTGTTGGTACGTGTCTCGAGCCCCCCAAAAATCCGAAAGGTTCGGCCGATTTATCGGCGAATTTTGGACTGGCGTGTCAGCCAAGAGCGCGGTAGGGTCGAAACATGGACTCACGGGCTGCCAAGCGGGACGAAGAAGAGCTGCGCGAAGAACTGCGGGCGGGTGCAGAACACGCAGTCGCCACTGAAGCGGACAGTGCCCTCACTCCAGAAGAGGAACGTGGCATCATCGAAGCCATGGCCTCCATCGAAGCTGGACAAGGGCTGCCATTCGAGGAGGTGATGCGGGAGCTCGAAGATTTCGAGGACCCGTGAGAATCGTCATTTCTATGCGGGCGAAGGCAGATTTGATCGAGATCCGCCAGTACATCGCACGCGATAACCGCCTAGCTGCAAAACGCGAGATCACACGCATTAAAGAGGCAATCAATTTGCTCGCAACCGCAACCGTAGATGGACGCAAAGTTTCCCTGCAAAACGGAAACATCGTGCACGTTTGGTTGATCTCTTCATACCGGTTGTACTATTGGCGTGCCGCAAAGGAATTGCATGTTTTACGCGTATATCATCAAGCCAGACGCCCAATCGAGCAATAAGCGCAATAAGCGCAATAAGCGCAATAATCAACAATGAGCGCAACCGATCCCATCTGGGAAGCGATCCTCGCCTCGCCACTCGTGGACGACGACCTCAGCGACGACGAACGCGCAGCTCTGGAAAAGGGCATGGCCGATATTCGCGCTGGCCGCGTGGTTTCACGGGACAAGGTGCTCGAAACAATTGAGCAATTGCGTCGCGAACAACGCGACTAATTCACCCCCCCCCTTTAATTTCCTCACCACGTCCGGCTTCACCACCTTCCCCAGCGCATTACGCGGCAAAGCGTCCACCACGTGCACTTCGCGCGGCACTTTATACCCCGCCATTCGCTCTTTCGCCCACGCCCGTAATACGTCAGCCTCGCATTCGTGCGCTCGTCCCGGCGATGCCACGACAACCGCAACCACCCGTTCGCCCCATATTTCGTCCGGCAAACCCACAACCGCGACCTCGGCAACCGCTGGGTTTTCCCGCAATGCCTCTTCAATCTCGAGCGCCGATAACTTGTACCCACCACTTTTCAAAATGTCGACGCTCGTTCGTCCAAGCAAACGCACGTATCCATCCGCCGAACGCTCGGCTACGTCCCCCGTACGAAACCAACCGCCTTCGGCAAAAGCCTCACGTGTTGCTTGTTCGAGACCCAAATAGCCCTTGAATACGCTCGGCCCCCGAATCCATAATTCTCCCGGACCGTTTTCCAAATCGTTGCCCAATTCATCCACGATACGGCTCTCCACGGTCCGTAATGGCAAACCCACCGAACCTGGACGACGTCCCGAAGGCTCGATCGGATTCGACGCGCCAACACCAATTTCCGTCATGCCAAACCTTTCCAGTGGCACCCAGCCCGTAATCGATCGCCAACGTTCCGCCAGCTTCACCGGCAATGCTGCAGAACCACTCGTCGCCAAACGTAATCGTTTCGCGCCTGCAGCCCAGCGTTCACGCGTTGTTTCATCGACCAAATCAAAAGCCTCGAACAATTTTTGATACATTGTTGGTACGGCCATCCACGTCGTCGGCGCGTTCTCACTTGTAAATGCTTCCCAAACACGTCGCGCATCAAATTTGGAAAGCATCCGCGTCGCTCCGCCAGATAAAACGGACGTCATCAGCGAAATGCCCAGGCCATGCAAATGATGCAGCGGCAAAGCATGTAACAAAAGATCCGTCGTTTGCCATTTCCACGCGACGCCCAAAAG
>JANORL010000426.1:0-8049 GCA_031415295.1 Polyangiaceae bacterium
GCTTGGTGTGGTGGGCGTTGGAGCGGGAGCGATTGTTGGCGTATTGGCCGTATCGAAATACAAGGAAAGCGACAACGGTCATTGCAATTCGAACTACGTTTGTGATCGTATTGGTTTTGATTTGCGAACGGATGCGCGAGCGATCGGCAATGGTTCCTCGGCGGCGCTTTTTGTGGGTGGCGTGTTGCTTGCGGGCGGCGTCGTGCTTTTCGCGGTGAGTGGCAAGAACAAAGCATCGAGCGACAAACCACAGGCGAGTTTGTGGATGGGGCCGACGAGTGTTGGATTGCGTGGGCGGTGGTGAACAGCGGGAAGGTTTGGCGGGGTGACTTTTAGAGCGCGCACTTTTTGGGAGTGCCGATGCACGCGTTGTTGACGCACTCTGAATCGTTGTTGCAGGGCTCGCCATCGTTGAGCTTACATGCACCCATGCCATTGCATGTTTGCGTCCCATTGCACACTGGGGCGCTGTCCGAGCTGCCCAAAGGTATATTCGTACATACGCCCACTGTAGCTGCCAAGTTGCAGGACTTGCACGTTCCCGTGCAGACAGCGTCGCAACAAACGCCGTCGGCGCAGAAGGTGCTTTTGCAATCGTTCGCTATGGCGCACGCATCGCCATTGCATTTCTTCGTGCAATAGGTTCCGCCGCAATCCACGCCCGTTTCGTCGCCATTCTTTACGCCGTCGCCGCATGACGCGCATTGGTTCTGCACGCACGTTCCGACGATGCAATCTGCATTCATGTCGCAATTAAGGCACATGCCATTGCCATTGCAGGCGCCTCCAGGGCATGACGTACCAGAAGCCGCGTTGCTATGTTTTGGCGTTCCAGATTCACAGCCCTCGAGCGTGCAGTTGGTACCATCGTCGGGGGGAACATCGTTGTCATCATTTCCAGGGATGACATTGCCTATGCCATTACAAACTTCGGCCCTGCAGTCGCCATTGGTGGGATCGTTGACGACGGTACCCATAGGGGAAAACGTCGACATGCACATGCCCATGGTGCAGGACCAGTTCTCACATGCATTGTTCAACGGACAGTCGGGCGTCTTCATGCACGGGATACTTCCGCTGCTGCTACTGGAACTGGCGCTGCTGCTCGCCGCGCCGCTCCCGCTTCCCCCGCTATTGACATTGCCCCCATCTCCGCCTGCGCCGCCCGCATTTTCATCGAGCAGCGTTGGTTTGGTGATGCCCGCGATCTGCACGCACGCACCCAGGGCAAACAGTGCGATGCATCCGATGACGCGCACCACGGCGTGTTTCGGTCCTCTGGTCGCGTCTCGCTTCTTGTTTTGTACTTCCACGACAAACCTCCACGTTTAAGCGTTGTGTTTTTGTCCGACCGTTCTAACCCAGTGTTTCGCTTTCGTACAAATACTTCGCGTTCTGCATGAAGTGTCTTGCTTGCGGCGTCAAAGTTGGAGTAGTGTTCCCGAGCGTTTTTCATGGTGACTCATGCCTAGATCATTTCGCTCTACCTGTTTGTCTGCTGCGCTTTCCGCATCTTTGGTTGCTCTCTTTTCGACCGTGGCGAATGCCGACGCCTTGAAGGAAGCCGAAAAGCTCTACGCTGCTGCCGCCAAGGACATGGCCGCTGGAGATTATGCTCGAGCGTGTCCGAAGTTCGAGGCGGCGCGGGAAAAGGCGCCTGACCACGTACGTACCGGGATGACGCTTGCCCAATGTTATGAAAATTGGGGACGACTGGGCAGTGCGTTCGAGGAACTTCAGCGGGTGAGGGCCTTGGCAGTGCTGCAAAACAAAGCGGACAAGGTCACGACGATTGACGAACAATTGGCGAAGCTCGAAAAAAGCGCGCCCAAATTGGCGATTCGTGTGTCGAGCGAAATTAAAGAACTGGCAGATTTGTCGATTTTGCGTGAAGGTAAAATCGTTCCAATGGCGCAATGGGATGTGGCCGTTCCCGTGAATCCGGGGAAGTATCGTATTGAAGCGACCGCGCTAGGTAAAGACCCGTGGACGACTTCGGTCGACGTAAAAGAGCCTGGAAAAACCGTTATGGTCATCGTTTCGCCGCCTTCCTGGGGATTGGTGGAGCACGCTGGAACATCGAATGGTGTTTCGGGACCTGGGGCGTCGTCGTCGAAAATGCGCGTAGCGGGTTTCGTTGGTGTGGGGCTCGGCGCGGCAGGTTTTGCGGTCGGTGGAATTCTCGGTGGGCTGGCGATTTCAAAAAACAAAGAAGGCGCAACCTATTGCAATGCGCAGAATGCGTGTCGGCAGGCGGGATATGACCTGCGGCTCGATGCATTCAAACTTGGCAATGGATCGACCGCTGCGTTTATCGTGGGCGCGGCATTTCTTGGTGGTGGCGTTTTGCTCGTGGGTCTTGCGCCGTCCTCGAAGAGCACGTTGGCTGTTATGCCGGGGGTGCATATTGAGACGTGGGTCGGGCTGTCGAGTATTGGCGTGCGTGGTCGGTGGTGACGTAGAAAAGGTTTCGCTGGTGTTGGCCATCGAGACGAACCCCACGCGAAACCGTCGTTCTATTTTGACGAACCAATCGTGATCATTCCCCGCGGTTGTACGACACAATTTGCTTGCAACTTGAAGTTGGGCTGGTAGGGTCGACGCGTAACAGCGAGTCATTGACCATGAGCATGGACATTCCGATTGGCATTAGTGACTTTCGTAAGCTTCGTGAAGGCGGTTTCGAGTACATCGACAAGACGCAACTCATCACGGAGTTTCTCGATAGACGCGGCGTCAAAGTCATGGAAGTGCCAAGGCCGCGACGGTTTGGCAAAACGCTCAATTTGTCGATGTTGCGGTGGTTTTTCGAGAAGCGTCCAGAGAACCTCTGGCATCTTTTCGAGGGGCTTCATGTTGCGCAGGCGGGGGAGAAATACCGAGCGCATTTTCAGCAGTACCCGGTCATTTTTATCAGTTTTCGGGGCACGAAAGCGGACACGTTCACAACAACGATTACGTTGCAGAACTTCGTGCGGCCGGCGTGGAAAAGATTCACGCGATGGTGATTGCATTCGATGGAAAAACGGTGAAAGTGGAAGCGGCCAAGGCGCCAGCGAAGAAGTCGTCGCGGAAGACGATAAAGAAACGAGCATAGAGCACCGTTCAGTTTGCAAATTGCCAAATTTTGGGGGGTATGGGGGGCGGAGCAGCCGGCTCGTCTTTTGGGCTTTGCCCAAAAGACTTAAAGAGCCGCCTGCGAGCCCCTCATCGTGACTGGCCTCGCGCTGCGCGTGTCCCACACGCGCGAAGCGAGCGTTCAAATCCAGGCTCGGATTCAAACTGAACGGCGTCCTAGGTCGAGGCGTCATGCCCAAGGTCGACAGTGTCACATTGGTGTTGTTGAACCACTCGACAAGTCAACGCGGACCATGGTAAACGTATTCGTACCATGACGACCATCCTTCACTTTTCCCAACCGGCCCGCATTTGGATCCTTGGTGCTGCAACGACCTTCGTTGCACTGGCTTGTTCCCCAGCCTTGGGCACGACGGCTGGCTCGACGGGTGATTCCGCCAGTTCGACTGCCAGTGGCGATATGGGCGGCCAAGGGGGAATGGCGGGAAGTGGTGGGCAAAACACGGGCGGAGCGCAAGGTGGCGAGGGTGGAATCGTATTTGCGGGGGCAGGGGGCGGAGCGCCTTCGTTGGTCGACGTCGATGTCGTCATTACGGCGGACAATGCGTATAGTTTCGGCTATGGCGACATCAATGGTATTACCAATTTCACGCAAGGCACACGTGCACAGACGGCTGGTCAAATATTCAATTGCGGCGAAGGCCCGGAAGCGTATAAAGTGCCCGCAGCCGACGCGCCACCCACGGCCTATTTGTATATCGTGACCTGGGACGATTTGGCAGTGACGCAAGGTGTCCTTGGACAATTTCGGAGGGGATTGGGCACGCCGCTGTACACGGGGGATCCTCTATTCCAAGCATGCGGTACGGGCATCGACATGCAGTCGAGCCAAATGGGTCCGACGCAAAATGACATCAATGCGCAGATTGCCATTTGTAATGCCGGCACGGGAGACAAGATCACGACCAGTGCAGGGTGGGTCAATTTGGCCGGTGCTGTGACGCCTGGTGCGATGGGTACGCTTGCGGTTGGAGAAACGAACGATCCGACGCCCGGTGGAAGTTTTCCTCCTACGTGTGTCACGGGACAAGCGCCAGCGGGTGTGGCAAGCATCGATCCCGAGGCGCATTGGATGTGGTATCAGCCCGGTGGTATTGCGAATCCGTTTCAATCGACTGGATCGAATACATTTAGAGCGTATTTGATTTTCCGAGTTGCAGCAGCCGACATTCCGCCGCCTCCCAAGTGAACATAGGTTGGTTATGGGTTCGTCGCCGACGACGGACATCGGTTGACGTCATGAACCTCTCCGACCGATGTCGCGTGGAGAAAATGTACGGCCGGACGACGTGACAGTTGAAGTCCGATCGTTTCTGATGATAATGGCCGCCATGAGCAAGCCCAAGATGACCGAAGAAGACATTCGAGCGCAGTTCCGAGCTCTCGACAAAGATGGCAACGGCGTTGTTTCTGCCGACGAAATTCGTGAAGTCCTGACGTCGCTCGGCGATCGGTTGAGCGATGAAGACGTCAACGAGATGATTCGCGATGTCGATGCCGACGGTGACGGTCAAGTCAACTACGAAGAGTTTGTCGCGCACATGATGTCGGAAGAAGAAGACGAAGAGGGTGATGAAGAGGAAGACGAGGATACACCGGCCACCTGAAAGAAACCGCGCAACCGTTTGCGTGTCGCGACGAAACGCCTTCTTCGGATCGTATGGCCAGACGCCCGTGTGGTTGACGCCCGTGCAGTTGAAGCGCCACGCGAAGCCCAACACATCAAAACGCGGGTAACGTCTTTCCTCGAGTGACAGGAGACGCTACCATCACCTCATGTTCAAATTCAAAAGCTCGATCATCGCAGGGTTGTCGGCGATAGTGGTTGCGTGTACGGGTGAAACCTCGCCGAACAAAGGAAACGGAGGAGAAGGCGGTTCGAGCAATACGGGGGGGATGGGCAATGCGGGGAGCGGTCTGGCGAGTTCGAATGCGTCGTCGGGTTCCGGGGCAGGGCCTACATGCACGTCGCTTTTGGACGCCGTGCGTATCACGAATTTGACGGTTTCCGTTGGCTCCACGAATGCGGGAGCGATTACGGCGGCGCGTGGCGATGGGTCAGTTGTGGCTTGGGCCGGTACGGATGGCAAAGTTCACATCCTTCAGCTCGATGCAAAAGATATGGTAGCGGGCAATGAAATTTCCGTCGAAGGAATGAATGTATTCGGCGTGTCCGCTACGGCGAATGATATTGCTGTGCTCGTGTCGCGAATGCCTGATTATATGACGTTTTTGCGGGTTGATAATGCCGGACAAATGTTGGCCAAAACGGACCTTGTGGGAGGAGGCGACCATGCGGTCGTGGGAGTGGAATGGTTTGGCGAATTTGCGCGCACGGGGCGTCTCGCGGTACAAGGTGATGGAACGTTTGTCGCGTATCACGCATTGCATCGTCGCTGGCCGGACAATATTGGACATCAGGGCGACACGCTTCGATTCTTGAAGGGTGACGGTTCTGCGGCGAGCGGCGGCTGGGGTTGGGGATGCAGTCACGGCATGGATCAACGCCTCGCAGTGGGTCCCGCGGGCGTGGTTCCGATTTGCATTTCCGATTGTTATCCCTCCAAAGGCATTTGGTTCTACCATGACAAAGCGCAAATCACGGACGACCCTGGTGCAAATTGCGCGGGTGGTTATACCACGGCGCTGGGCGGACTTGTGGCCACCATGGATGGGTTTTTCTTGGTATACATGGACGCGAACGGCGGCAATCACCTGGGACACTTCGATACGGCCGGAAAAGCCATTGCCGATCGGGTGATTGCCGAGCCGGGTTCGAGTCGTTTGGCGCGATATGAAGACGGCCTGTTGCTCGGTAGTGGTACGACGACGTTGCAGAAACTCGATGCAATGGGCGGAGCAACGTCCGAGATGGCCGATGTTGGTGCGCCGTTGCCGGATCAGGACTTCGAGTCTCGGCCGAATGGTGAAGTTGCTTGGGCATCGATACAGGGAACCAATTTGACTGTCGTTCGCGTCCAGACATGTCCGTAAAAACGAATTGACGCGGCTCTTCGTTGTGGCGTTGTGCTGAAGTTTACCGGTTGCCCTTTTCAGAAGGGACCTCTGTACCGCACAGGACTTCCAATGACGACGGATGCGATCCTGTGCGGCTGAAGCACAAAAAACGTCAAGGACGCTTGACAGCGTGGACAAACCCGTCTAGGCCTGCGTGCTTGCATCAGGTGAATCTATGAGTGTGCGTTTTTCTCGAACGGGTGGTCTTCTCTTGGCGTTGAGCCTTGGGGTTGGTGGCGTTGCGATTGGTTGTGGTGGCGATGGGCCGACGAATCTGACTGGGGGCAGTGCTGGAGACGGCGGCTCGGGCAATTCGGGCGGTAATGTCAGCACTTCGACCAGCGGCACGAGTACGGGTGGTAATGGTGGTGCGGGAGGGATGGCCGGCGCTGGCGGCAATGCCGGTGCAGGGGGCGGCGACGTTTGTGTATCCAATGCCGATTGCGACGACAAAGACGTCTGTACGATTGACGTATGCAAGAATGAAAAATGCGAGCGAACGTCCGTCGACGTCGACGACGAGGATGCGTGTACGCTCGATGCTTGCGACCCGATCATGGGGCCGACGCACGTAGCAATGCCGGTCGATGATGGTAATGCGTGTACGTTCGATACGTGCAATGCGATGACGGGCGTGCAACATGCGCCGCTCAATCCCGACGACAACAATGTTTGCACGGTCGATTCGTGTAATCCGATGACGGGCGTCGCCAATACGCCGGTGGATCCGACGGATGGCAATGCGTGCACCGACGACCTTTGCGATCCGATGCTGGGTGTTTCGCATAAACCCGCAGTGATCGACGATGGCAACAAATGCACATTTGATACATGCAATCAAATGACCGGGGTACAACATGTGCCGGTCAATCCGAGCGACAACAATGCGTGTACGTCGGATACGTGCGATCCGATGTTGGGCGTGATCAATACGCCGATCAATCCGAACGACAACAATGCGTGTACGATTGATGTTTGCGACCCGATGCTCGGCGTGTCGAACGTCCCCGTGAATACGAACGACAACAATGTTTGCACAGCGGACTCATGCGATCCGGTTTTGGGCATTCAACACGTGGCGATTCCGATCGACGACAACAATGCGTGTACGACGGATGCGTGTAATCCGATGACGGGCGTTACGCATACAACGCTTACGTGTAATGACAACAGCGTTTGCACGACGGATTCATGCAATCCAATGACGGGTTGTGTCTTTACCCCGAATACAGCGGTGTATTTCGAGGAAACGTTTGCGAACAACATGAAGGGTTGGCAGCTCAGCGGGAAATGGCAAATTGGTTCGGCGATGGTGTCGATGCCCTTTGCGAACAACCCCACGCCGGTGCCTGATTTCGGCCTCGATCCTGCGCAAGATCATACGTCGACGGTAGACAACGGCGTTGCGGGTGTGGCCATTGGGGGCACCATTGGGCCGACGTTACTCGAACCGCTGACCTACATGTATAGCCCGACGATCAACATTTCGACGGGTATTGCTCCTGGTAGCGTATTCCTCGAATTCTGGCGGGTACTCAACAGCGATTACCCGACGTTTGCAGATTCGACGATTGATGTATGGAATGGTGCCGCGTGGGTGTCCATCTTCGCCGCAACTTCGCCGCACATCAGCGAGTCGAACTGGACGAAGTTTGTCTATGACGTGACGGCACATAAGAATGCGGCCTTCCGTATACGTTTTGGGTATTCGGTGACCAGTACCCAGGCATACACCGTGGGAAGCTGGAACATCGACGATTTGCGCCTCGTGCCGCAAGCGTGCCCGTGATTCGTACGCAAATGGGTCAGGGGTTTGGCTGGGCCTTTATGGTGGGCCTGACCAGGGGCTCCGCGCCCCTGGACCCGCGCCAGGGCCAGCCCTGGACCTTGCAT
>JANORL010000427.1:0-11832 GCA_031415295.1 Polyangiaceae bacterium
AAAGAGCCGCCTGCGAGCCCCCCATCGTGACTGGCCTCGCGCCGCGCGTGTCCCACACGCGCGAAGCGAGCGTTCAAATCCAGGCTCGGATTCAAACTGAACGGCGTTCGTTTGCTCGTGCGAGTTACTTGCATGGCATGAACATCGATGCGCTCGCACTCGTCGTCACATACAATCGCATATAGTTCGCGTGTACGAAAACCGAACTCACTTCGATCTTGTGGACCTGCGCTTTGACACAACCCGTGCCACCTGCAAACGACAAATCGGTGGAAAGTTTGTCCTTTACCGCTTGAAGACGCTCGCTGATGTCGAGACGTAATGCCGCGCGTGCTTGCCGCTTGATTTCGTCGCCATCTTTCGCTGCTTTTAGCCCCAACAAAAAACTCGACGTTTCAATCGTTGGCTCGAGATCCGGAATGCTGAGCTCGTTGTCCACCACCACCGGCGTACCCGTCAAGTACAAATCTCCATCGAGTTTCGCACTGATTCCGTATTTTTCAACCGGACCACCAATGTGCATTTTGAGGACGATCTTGTCGCCATTGGTGTAAAGTTGTGGTTGTTCCAGATAAATCTTCGGATGCTCTTTCGAGAAAAAAAGCTTTCCGTCCGTAAAAACTAGACTCATGGCTTTGGCCAGTTCGTCATGACGCGCGGCAATCGGCGTAACGACCGTAAATGGACCCGTGGGAAGCGACGAGACGTTGGCCAATCGAGGCAGCGGTTTGGCCCCTTCCGGCGGCGTGCAAGGAATGGTCACCGATGGCATGACCACGAGCGCCAGGTCTTTTTCGAATCCATCCGCGAGCACCGTCGGACCTGCTTCGACACCAACGACGTCGAGCAATGCGCAACCCGTAGCTTCACCGAGAGGCAATTCGATGGGGCGTCGAAGACGATCGTGTGCTTCGGCAATCGTAGGCATTAACTCGTATGAAAAATCCTGCAGCTTGACTTTGATCGCCGATTTTATTTTGGGCAAAATGTCCGCCGCCGCGTCCGCCGCCTTGATCACGCGATCTTCGCTTTGCACCGTCACGTCGATCGATTGTAACTTTGCTGTATATTCGCTCGACACGACCGGCTCGGCGTAAATCGTCACGTCCACCGGCACATCGAGGCTGCCGACGGGCATGTCGGCATTAGCATCGACATGTACGTCGATCCCAATGCGGCCTTGATGAAACCGAACCGACAACTTCCCGCGTTTCCACGTATACTGACGATCCGTACCCAGCAGCGGAAACGTACCTTGCCCCGTGGCCGGAATGGCTTGTTCCATAGAATCGCGCAGCGCCGCGCCCGTGATCGTTGCGTGAAGAACAACGCGTGAAGGCGTGGGGTCCGCGACGGCCTTTGCCGAGCCTTCGGCAGGACGAGGCGGATATACCGGCATCGCGGCTCCACAACCGAGGGCCAAGACACACCAGGCAATGGCAAGCAGGGTCGGCTTCGACATGCGCGCTAAATGACCCCGACCAGGTGCATCTGTCAACCCCTGACAGACTTTGTTTCAAAAGCTATGCACGACGAGCGGGTCGTGGTAGACGAGGTTGCGTGTCGTCGTTTCCGTTTGCATGGATTTTGCTTGTCACCTTGGTGGGATGTGGGTCGAGCCCGCCGCCTCCCACCAAAAATGTGCCGCAACAGGCGCCCGCGGCCACTGAGGAAACATCAGCCGGGCCTGCCACACGATCGGAAATCGGAGGCCTCAACGAAGAAGCCGTTGCCAAGTCCTTCGAACGTATGAACGACGAAGTGCAAAACTGCTTTGCCAAAGGAACCGGCAAAGTCAACGCGCTCGGCGGACACCTGAAGATGAAACTCCGAATCGATTCGAAAGGAGCGCTCAAGTGGGCCTACATGAGCGAATCGACCCTCGGGGATCGCGACACGGAAAAATGTTTGCTCGATGCCGCTCGCGCCAAATCCTGGCCGCTTCCCGTCGGTGGAGATGGTTTGGCGGAACGAACTTATGACGTGGATCCGCCGTCCCCCGTCAAGGATCTCGATCCGAAAAAATTCAGAATCGCCGTGGGACTTGTGGGAAAAGAAACCGCAAAATGCCGCAAGAAGGGTACTTGGGGAACAGTTTTTCGGGTGACTTCGTATCTGCGTTACGATGGTTTGCCCGTTGCGGTGGGTATCGCTCCGCCGAATGAAAAAGGCGAAGACGTGCTGGATTGCATGATCAAGATCATCAAAAAAATCAAATTCGGAGGCATCGGTCGCCGAATGGGTAAAGTCAGCTTCGATTTACGTTGATTGTTTCGTTTGTCCGAGGAAACGTACAGACACGTCGACGGAACAAGGCGCGCTGCGAGTCTCCTGCCGAGAATACGCAGCGCATCCTTGTGGTTTGACCGCGAAGCGGACAAACCATGTACGGGTCAAGGGGTATTATCCCTTGCGCGGGTCGAGGTGCGCGGAGCCCCTCGTTCGATCAGTAGCGGTAGTTTTCGGGTTTGAACGGACCTTCAACCGGAACGCCAATGTAATCGGCTTGATCCTGGTTGAGCTTCGTCAATTCGACACCGAGTTTACCGAGGTGCAGGAGCGCGACTTTTTCGTCCAGCTTCTTCGGCAGCAAGTACACGCCAATCGAGTATTTCTCGTTCCATAGCGCCAATTGCGCGAGCACTTGGTTCGTGAACGACGTGGACATGACAAACGACGGATGCCCCGTGCCACAACCGAGGTTCACCAAGCGTCCGCGGGCGAGAACGATGATGCGTTTGCCGTCGGGGAAGATGAAATGGTCAACTTGCGGCTTGATGTTTTCTTCGCGGATTTCGGGGTTCTTCTCGAGCCAGGCCAGCTCGATTTCAGAATCGAAATGCCCGATGTTGCAAAGAATCGCTTCGTCCTTCATCTTGAGCATGTGATAGCCACGAATGACGTCCTTGCAACCGGTGGCAGTCACGAAAATATCGCCTATACCGGCGACATTGTCCATTGTGCGGACTTCGTAACCCTCCATTGCTGCTTGCAATGCGCAAATCGGGTCGATTTCCGTGATGATCACGCGTGCACCAAGGCTTCGGAGCGCTTGCGCGCTACCCTTACCTACGTCGCCATAACCGCAAACAACCGCAACTTTGCCCGCGAACATGACGTCCGTCGCGCGTTTGATGCCGTCACCAAGCGATTCGCGGCAGCCATAAAGATTGTCGAATTTCGACTTCGTGACCGAGTTGTTTACGTTGAATGCCGGTATGCGAAGCAATCCCTTGCGGTGCATTTCGTAAAGACGATTGACGCCTGTCGTCGTTTCTTCGCTGACGCCGCGAATTGGGTCGTCTCCCTCGAAAAGTTGCTGATATTTTTCATGCGCAATGATGGTCAAGTCGCCACCGTCGTCGAGCAACATGTTCGGGCCTTTGCCACCCTCGAACGCAAAAATCTGCTGCTCGATGCACCAATCGTACTCTTCGAGCGTTTCGCCTTTCCACGCGAAGACCGCAAAACCCGCCGCTGCAATGGCTGCCGCTGCGTGATCTTGCGTCGAATAAATGTTGCAGCTCGTCCAGGTAACTTCCGCGCCAAGGTCCCGCAAAGTTTCGATGAGCACTGCCGTTTGAATCGTCATGTGCAAGCAGCCCGCAATGCGCGCGCCTTTCAGCGGCTTCTGCGCACCATATTCGGCCCGCAAGGCCATGAGTCCGGGCATTTCCTTCTCAGCAATGCGGATTTCCTTGCGACCCCAGTCGGCAAGGCTCATGTCGGCCACTTTGTATCGGGGTGTTGCGTTCATGGATTTCTCGTTTCTTTTTCGTTGCAGGCCAAAAGTGCCTCGTCCCGCCGGCCTACCAAAAGCTGCCAGACGAGGTTCCTATCCGGGCCATCTCCCTGCCAAGCGCGGGGTAAACGGCGAATCGTAATGCCCGAGAGCCCTGATGCCTCGGCCAAACTCCGCAAAGTTTCGGGCTCGAAACCTTGCCACAAATCTGCTTCTTGCTCGCACAAAGCTTGATCGTCGTGCGCCTCGTAATCAATGACGCAAACCGAACCACCTTGTGGTTTGGCTAGGTGAAACAACGCATTCATCGCTCGAGCCGGCTTTGGCGCATGATGCAAGACGCGCGCAGCCACCACCACGTCCGCGCCTCCGTGCTCCATAACGGTTTGCAAGACTTCCGGCCCGTCATATTCACCGAGAACGAGTTTTACATTGCTCAATTCACGGCGACGTGTTCGTTCTTCCGCGTGCGAGATTTGAGCTTCCGAACGATCAATACCCAGCACAACATCAAAAAGAGGCGACAACAATTCAAGCAGCGAGCCATCGCCCGTACCCACATCCACCGCCAATGCACGATGAGGCAAAAGCGGAGCAATTGCGGCCAAATAAGCGCCAAACTCGACCGGAGGCCCAGGCCTCGATGCCCGCCCGCCCCGCGCAAAAAACTCGCGCGTCGCCGCATCCCGCGTCGAAATCACTTCTGCAATACGCGTCAATGTGCCATCCGCCGAACACGACGCAGTGCCAGAACGTACCGCATCTGACACAACTGGATCCGCCATCACTCCAGGCGTAAGCCGTAAAAGCGTCCACGTGCCCTGTTTACGTGCAGAAAGCAACCCAGCATCCCGAAGTGCCGCAGCATGTCGAGAAATCTTCGGCTGTCCTTCGTGTAAAAGCTCCGAAAGTTCGCCAACTCCAAGTTCCTCGGCCGCGGCAAGAGCCAAAAGTCGCGGTCGAACCGGGTCCGCCAAAAGTCGATACAACTCCCAACGTTGCGTCGCGTCTGTAGAAAACCGACCGCTTGAACCCGAGGCGTCCTGCACGGGGGAAACTATATGCGTTCATCCGCATGAATGCAAGAAGTTTTTTTCAAAATTTATGTAGCGAATAACGCGTTGAAAATAAACAAACGCGCATGGACGAAACACAGGTTACGTACGTATGGTGACTCTAAATATCGTGGGTTGGTGATGTGAATTTTGTTTTCTTGCGAGTATAACGAAAAATAGCGTGCGAGTGTGAGGCGTTTCGATGTAGGATGCGCGTTGACATGATTGGTATCCAATCCGGTACGGACGCGCTACGGATAACGCTTCGAGGTCGACTGATTATCGAGCATTCGGTTGCGCGTCCTTGCCTCATGATGGCGGAGGGTAGCCCTGCGGTTTCGATGCATCGTGGCAATTACCAGATTGCCGAAGCGATACAGAATCCGATTGCCGCTGGACCTTGGGTTCTGCATACGGCCACGACAGACGACGTTCTCATCGAGTTTCCGAACGTGGCACGTCTTCGCGTCCATCTTCAAAACGATGGCGCGTTGTTTATCGAACTGTCGGGCACGTTGAGAAAACACAATCGTTTGCGCCTGTCTATCGTGGCGACACCGAATGAGCACGTTTATGGCTGCGGGGAACAATTCTCGGTGCTCGATTTGCGAGGTCGCAAATTACCGATCTGGGTGCAAGAAAAGGGAGTTGGTCGCGGCAAAGATTTGATTACGTATTTGGCCAATCTGCATTCGAAGTCCGGTGGCAGCTGGGACAATACACATTTTCCGCAGCCGACATTCGTTACCTCGAGTGGTTTGTCGTGTCATATTGATTCTTCTGCCTATCAAGAATTGGATTTTCGCGATTCCGATCGCCATGGAATTTACGTGTGGGGTATTCCGACGCGTGTTCGTGTCGACGTCGGAGATCTGCCCGAAGTTGTCACTCGTTTGTCGGCGTTTCTCGGCAGGCAACCGGAATTGCCGTCTTGGAGTTACGACGGATTGTGGCTGGGTGTGCAAGGTGGTCGTGAAGTCGTCGCGTCGAAAATCCGGCGAGCGCGTGATGCGGGCATTCGCGTGGCGGCCATTTGGGCGCGAGATTGGGAAGGCGGGCGTTCGACCGAATTTGGTTCGCACGTGTTTTGGAATTATCATTATGACGCGATTTTGTATCCCGATTTGCCGGCGTACATCGAACGCTTGCGCGAAGTGAATGTGCGTTTCTTGGGGTATGTCAATCCCATGCTCGTTCCCGAAGGTGACATGTACCAATTCGGGAAAGCGAAGGGGTATTTGGTCAAGGACGCCAATAGTAACGTCTTGCACGCGAATTTTACGACGTTTCCTGCGGGTATTGTCGACTTCGATAATCCAGATGCGCGGCGCTGGTTCAAGGGCATCATTCGCGAAAACATGATCGATATCGGCATGAGCGGCTGGATGGCTGATTTCGGTGAAGGATTGCCGACGGATGCGGTATTAGCCACGGGTCGCAAAGGCATCGACGCGCACAACGATTATCCAACGATGTGGGCGCGCGTGAATCGCGAAGCCGTGGAAGAAGCGAATGCAATGGGTGACATTGCATTCTTTATGCGCGCAGGGTATGCCGGAAGTTCACGTTTTGCGACAGCTCATTGGGCGGGTAATCAACTCGTGAATTGGAGCTACGATGATGGATTTGCCACCATCGTTCCAGCCGCGTTGAGCCTCGGGCTTTGTGGCATTGGTTTTCACCACGCCGACATTGGTGGCTATGCGACGGTGGCGTGGATTCGGCGATCGAAGGAACTCCTGTTACGCTGGTGCGAGCAAGCGGCATTTTCGCCGATCATGCGCACGAACGAAGGAAATCAACCGGGCCGGAATTGGCAATTCGATTCGGACGCCGAAACTCTCGCGCATTTTGCGCACATGGTCCAGATGTACGTGATGATGGGGCCTTACCATCGGGAAGTTGGCAGATTATACGTGCAGACGGGTTTGCCAGCAATGCGTCATCCTCTTTTGCACGATCCGCAGGATGAAACGCTGCATTCGTTGCAATACCAATACATGTACGGTCCGGATCTGATGGTCGCGCCAGTGCTCAAACCGGGCCAAAAAGAATGGCGCGTGTATCTACCGAAAGACTCGTGGATTCATTTGTGGACAGGGAAGGGGTATTCCGCAGGTTGGCACGACGTACCTGCACCTATTGGAAAACCGCCCGTGTTTTTCCGCGAGGGATCCAAGTTCCGCAATATTTTCGATTCGATGCGCAAGATTCGGTAGGGGAGGAGCCAACCACTTTACTGGATCGAACGCTCGGCCTTCGCCCGATTTTCCGTCACCCGTCGAGGCTTGAAAGCTCGGCCTTCGCCCGATTTTCAAGCACGCGCGGGACCCCGAACTCGCCCGCCAAAGCGCGGGCTCAAACAGCGGGGTCCCCCCGCGCGCGCTTGAAAATCGGACGAAGACCTTAATTCGTTAGCAGATCGCTTGGCTACGCTTGGCGATACAGTGGCGTTCGTTCTTCTTTTGACAAAATGCGCGGTTCTGCCGTGGGTTTTCCGTCGGTCGTCCAATACGGCGACGGCTTGTGTCGACCGCGGATCACATTTCCCAAAAGCCAACGCATGCAGGGGATCAACAAGCCTAGGCCAGCGGCTTCGTGCACTCCTGGAGGACAACCGCCAATGGCATCCTTGCCGTGAATTCCGCCAAGCGGCACTCCGACGGCGGCATCGAGCGCGCTGCCTTGCAATACGAACATTCTCTTCGGGATTCCCGTAAATGGACAGCGCGGCGAATTCAGCATATTTCCGGCCGGCGTTTTGCAGCAATCGGTGTACCAGCGAAGCACGCCTTTTTCAGACAAGCGCATCGACCGGAGTTTGTCCGCTCCCGCGGTGAAACGCAGTCGTGACGGCGCGATTTGAACGATGTCCGTACCGCCGTGATCGTTCATCAGATCGTCACGTTCCAAAAACCGATTAAAAGCTTGGCAATCCGCGCAATAACACACGACGCGATTGATGGTTTTCGGCGAGGCGTCCATGACGACCCCTTGCACCGTTCCACATGCGCATCGAAGTTCGACATTGGTGTTCATAAGCAAACGCTATAGTGGAAGGCGAGCGGGGAGCCAAGGGGGAAGTGGCGCACGTAGTTTTTGGGGGTTGAACCTGCGCAGAAAAGCTGACATAAGCAGCGCGATGGCACCGCATTGGAAACTCACGGTAGAAGGCCTAGGCAAGATCGAGCACGCCGAAGTGGACGTTCGTCCGTTGACGCTGTTTGTCGGACCGAACAACACAGGGAAAAGTTATTTGGCGTCCCTGATTTGGGGCATTGTGGCGATGCACGCGAGTCTTGAGGTCCCAGAAGGACCAGAGCTCGAAGCGGTCGATGTACTCCTACGAGATCGATTGGCTCGCGGATTGGCGGACGCGGTAGTAGATAGGGCAGAAGTCGAAACTTTTCAGCGCGCATTTCAAGCAGCACTGAGGTCGAATCGAGCCAAGGTTGTTTCGTGGATATTTCGAAACCCGCGTATCGAAGCAAGAGAGCTAGACTTCGTTGCCAACAAGGAACAGTTTCCCGAAAAGCTTCCACGTGCGCTCGTGAGGGTCATTGAAACCATGATGAAGTCATCCTCCGAGGGTTTTGCACGTACGCGGAGACTATTGACATCCTACTTTGGAGCCAGCCGACTGGGACGAGCGAATCCATTTTATGACGACTCGTGGAGCGCATTGGATCCCGTTTACATGCCCGCGTCGCGAACCGGCTTCATGCAGCTATACAAGGCGGCTGCCCAGCGCAGCTTCCGAGAGGCATTTTATTCTCCCGAATCTAAAGAGAAATGGCTCGAAATCTCGACGCCCGCTTTTCATTTCATTGACATGCTCAATTTCGGTCTTGGCGGGGCGGCAGACGGCCTTTACCTTGAGGAGTCGAATTTATTGCAGGGGCGAATTGGTGGTCGAGTAGAATTAATAAAGGGGGTTGGGGTCAACGACTATCGATATTTTCCAGCAGGCACTACGGGCTTTCTCCCAGATGGGTTACCAATGGGATTGTCTTCGTCCCTCGTCACAGAACTTGCTCCACTGATACTTGTTCTGCGTTATCAATCGAATTTCCCGCTCCTCATCCTCGAAGAACCCGAAGCGCACCTTCACCCCGAAATCCAACGCCGTGTCGCCCAAGTCATCGTCCGCTTGGTCCGTAAAGGACTTTTCGTTGTTATCACGACCCATAGCCCAGACTTTTGCCAGCAGATCAATAACTTCATGAAGCTTGGTTCACTCCCCGTTGAAAAACGCGCCGAAGCTCAAGCGAAATTCGGTTACGAATCACAGGACTATCTCGAACACGACGACGTGTCTGGGTATGAATTCAAACTCGACCCTACTGGCGAACGGACCACCGTCGTCGAAATGAAGAAAAAACCTGGTGGTATTGCGATGCCTTCATTCAATTATTCGCTCATTAACCTGAGCAACGAAGTCGCGTGCTTGGAGGACCTTATGAGCCAGCAGGAAGACGGGTCATGATCGAGCGACTTGGCGATCTGAAAACACGCATCGAACGCTGGATCAAAGAGAAGAGAAAAGACGACAAACCATTTTATGATCTTGTGAACGCACCGAATCAAGTCATCGTGCGGGAAACCAATGAAGCAGGTGAAGCGCATGTGGAATGTATAATTCCCGAGGGCTCCCATTGCTTCGTGTGGCACCTTGAGTCGACTGGGTATTTCGGATTTCTCAAGGAGGGAAAGACGGCGGATGGCGCGTTTTTCATTTGCCATGAAGATGGTCGAATCGATGCGTATATCGTCGAGTGCAAGAAAACGATGGGTGCGTCCGAGTGGGAAAAAGCAAAAAATCAATTGCAGGCTTCATTGTCGCAAATCCTCGCACTTGCAGGATTTTTGGGAATCGAGCTTGCGGAAGTATATCTCGGAGCCGCATTTCGTGTGAACCGCCTCGATCCAGAGCAGTCAGCCGATCTCCGCTTTGGACCTCGGCTGCTTGAAGGCGACACAAGTGAGGCGAGTCGCAAAGTTCAAGGGAGAGCGCAAGAAATGCTCGAATGGAGCACTAGTCAAGTTCATCTCCGTGGCTTCGCCAAACCATTTTCACTCGCCAAAATCCAACTCGACCCCGAAACCGGCCGCGGATGCTACGCGCCCCCAAACCCCTGAACCACCTTCTCCATCTTCGACTCCTCCGACCGCTTCAGCATCCCCACTGCCACCACCGTCATCCGCTCCGGTCGAAAAATACGCTGCGCTGCGTCACGTATGTCCGTTTGCGTCACCGCTGCCAACTGCTCGTGTCGCGCCATCGGTGTACGCGCCCCCGCCGTGAACGCTGACAACCCAAAGAAGCCCGCGACCTCCTCGGGATCATCCTCCATCGCCTCCACTGACCACAAATGCCGATTCTTCGCTTTTTCTAGCTCCTCGGGAGTCGGCCCGTGGGATGCAATCTCATCCACCAACGTAAACAACTCTTTTAGCACCAACGTCGCCCGCTCATGCGCCATTCCGGCCGCTATGTCCACAACCCCGTCATCCTCGTACGCCTCGAACATCCCCGACACGTCGTAACAAAGGCCCAACCGATCACAGATACGCTCGTACAGCCGAGTCGACATGCCGTCATCCAGCACCCGAAGCAGCATCTCCACCGCCGGCTCACGCTTGTCACGTTCACTCACGGCGCGAAACGCAATTCGTAGGTCCGTCTGGCTCGACTGGTTTTTCACGAACGAGAACCGAGGTTTCGTTTGTCCGTTCGTTGGAGTCGTCGCTTCGACGCGTCGGCCTTTGGGCATCGCTGCAAACGCTCGTTCAGCCATGGCCACGCCCGCAGTTACGTCAAAATTCCCCGCCAAACAAAGCAACGCGTTTGTCGTGGTGTAATGCCGCGTGTGGTGCGTTCGTAACATCGGTTCGTCAAATCGAGCCAGAGACTCCACTCCGCCCGTGATGCGATAACCGAGCGGGTGATCTTCGAAGATGAGTTTTCGTGCGAGGTCATCGGCATCGATCACGCGACCATCGTCGTCCAGATCCTCGAGGATCTCTTCACGCACGATGCCCCGTTCGATCTCGACGTCCGTGAAGCGCGGCGTTGTCGTGACCTCACCAAGCAAGTCGATCACACGTTCGAAATTCCGCGGCGGCACCGCGATGCTCATCACCCCGTGATCGACCGACGTTGCCGCGAAAAGCGTTCCACCAAGGCGTTCGAAAGCAAGCGCTTGTGTATGCGCCGTCGGCAACGACCGCGTACCTCGAAACATCATGTGCTCGAGGAAGTGGGACAAACCGTTTGTCTCGGCCGTCTCGAAGCGAGGACCCACGCGCAAGAACAGCGCCGCCACAGCCCGATGAACGTTGAGCTGCGGTACGACGACCACCGGCAGGCCACTCGACAAAACGAGATCGTGGTGGATCAACATTGGGTTTCCCGAATGGAACGTCCCAACACGAGTTTCACTCGAGCGGCTCGTCGGTCGAAGTATCCGAGGCTTTGGGTTCGTTCACGAATTCCGCGCCGTACTTGATCTCGGCACCAAGCGTGTTGCGCAGGCGATCGAGGTAGGCCGTCAGTGCATCGTTTTGCTTCTCGGCGCGGAGCCTCGCGATAAACGGTGCGCGGTCCTTCTCCCAAGCTTCTTTGGATGCCGGCGTTTTTTCTTTCAAAACCATCACGGCGTACCCGTTGAACAACTCGATGATGTCGCTCGGAACATCGCCGGGTTTTTCCAACTTGAACGCGATTGCCGCCGCGTTGCTGTCTGGCTTGGCTCCGGGCACCGGACTTCCCGATGCGTTGAACGGCAAACTCGTCTCGACGACTGGACGATCCGGATGCGACGCGAACACGGACGGAGGCGGCGTCGTGGCTTCTGCCTCTTCACCCTTCTTGTCGTCCTTCTTCTTGTCGTCCTTCTTTTTATCGTCCTTCTTTTTGTCTTTGCCGCCTTGAGCGTCCTCGGCAGCTATCGCCGCTTTCGCTTCCAGTTCGGCGATATGTATCGCCACGGCTTCGTCGACCTTCTTCCCGCTTCGGGTTGCCGCGAGGATCGC
>JANORL010000428.1:0-16322 GCA_031415295.1 Polyangiaceae bacterium
CCCCAAGCGTCGCGTCCGCGACCTTGACGAAGTTCAGCGCCTTCTCTGGAGCGGGCTCACCCAGCTCCAGACGGGCGACGACCTCGGCGGCCTTCGGGCCCTGCACGCTGAGCAATCCGTAGTGCGGGTCGACGTCCACAACCTGCACGTCGTCGGCGATGATGTATTTCTCCAACCGCTCGATGATCGTCGCCGTCAGGCCGGGTTCGAAATCGAGGAGGACCTCGTCCTGCAGCCGGAAGATGTTCAGGTCCGCCTGCATCCGGCCCTTGCCCGAGATGATCGCCGCGTAACAGCCCTGGCCGACCTCCAGCTTGTTGACGTCGTTGGTGACTTGGCCGTGAAGGAACCGCAGCCGATCGGCGCCCAGCAGGCAGACGCGACCGCGCGCGCTGAGGTCGATGACCCCGGCCGTCTCGATGAACGCGCGATGTTCCGCAAGCCAATCGCCGTAGTCGCCCACGACCTCGCCATCCGCCAACGCCATGAAACGGCAGGACGGGCTCAGTTCCGCATGGAACTCGTGGAGGGGCAGCGATCGCATTCGGCAAACGCTGAACGAGGGACAGCCCGGGAACAAGCGATAGAACGGTGGACGAAAGAAGAACGCCTGCGGGCTTGCGGATCAGCTCTTGCCTGACACCGGATCGAGAACGGCATCCGGCAGCGCGTTGGCCCGGCGACGCCGGCGCTTCGCCAACTGGCTGTCGACCGGTCCGAAGATCCACGCCAAGGCGAACAACCCGCACGACGCGACGACCATGGCGGGGGCGATGGCGCAGTTCAGCCATGTGGCGAGATGGAACCCGCCGAGCGCTGACGAGCCTGTGTCTCCGCCAGCCCCAAAACCATGAATACCGACGAATTGGGAATCCTGGAGCGCGTGCTCGTACGCCGCTACGGACAGTCAGATCTGGCGTACATACAGGGGATACGGGCAAAGGTATGGGCGACACGTAGCGCGGGTGTCTCGGAGCTGTACTATTCGGCCGATTGGACGAAACCGCCGGCATCGGATTTTCGCGTGCACCAGTCGATTTACGGCGAATGTTGCGGCGGAACGCTCTTGGACGATTCTCTGAAAGTAGCCATGCCATCATCCGAAGAGCATTTTGGAATCTATAATCTTTACGCCTTGGGGGAGCGGATGGAAGTCCAGCGAGCCATGGAGCTAGATCCAGATCTGGCGTTTTTCATGACTGCGTCCAACGTATGGTACTACGGCCACAAGGATGGACGGTTATTCGAATATGATGCTCCGTTCGATGAGCTCAACGATCTCGGGCCTATCGAATCCGCACTGGACGAAGTAATCGCACGGTGGGAAGCCGCCGCGCCCGCAATGTAATCGAGACCGGCGCGATCGACAAATCAATCTCACACCCAACACGTCATCCACTTCGTCGCAACCCATCCAATCTCACACTCAACGCCCCATCCACCTCGTCACAATGTATCGAATCTCACGCGCAACGTTGCTTCCGCCCCGTGACAACGCTTCGAATCTTACAACCAACGCGGCAAAAACCCGACCCAACGTCATCTAGGCGTTGCACCCATGGCCTTCGGCCGAATGCTCATGCTTTCCGGCCCTGTTTCGAGTGTTCCTACCCGACAGCCATTTCGTCCACACTTTTTTTCTTTACACGATAACAAGGTTGCCATTACCATTGTAAACCATGTCGCAACCCCTCAACGATAACGAACTCACCTTACCCGAAATCGCTGCAACTCTCGACCCGCCCGATCCCGCATTGCTCAAGGCGCTGCTCGCGGGCACCACCGAAGTGCAGCTCGTGGACAAAGGGCGATTGATTGCGTCGTCTCGGATCGTCACCGATACGCGTCGCTTGTATGCGACCGCATATGCTTATTATGCCAAAGCAACGCCGGCCCAGCGCAAAAAGCTCCGAGGTTTCTCCCTGAAGCTGCTCGCCCTTGCCGTCGCCCAAGCCATTACGCTCGATGAAATGCGGCGCGACCACGAAGGCCGAAGCCTCGATAAAGACGCCATTCGCACGACCCGCGATGCAGACTTGCGCGACGCGTTTACTCGTGCGCTTGGCTTGCGCGACCAACTCCATGACGTATTGCTCGATGTCGCTGGCCATGCCCCTGCCGCACGTGAGGAAATCGATCAAGCCGTGGGTACGGCGGAAAAACCTGAATTGCTCGTCCGCGGACTCGAACAGTTATCCCTCATTGGAAGTCGTTTTCTCGATGAAGCGACGGGCCCCATTCACGATCGCGCAGCGTTATTCGAATTCGATCAAAACTACCTCGCCGAAGTCAATGCCGCCGCGAAAACCCTCGAAAATGCAATTGCTGCCGCCACTGTGCGTCCTGCGGGGACAAACGTCAGTCAGGGGGACCTCGATAAGGCAGACGGACTCAATCTGATGTTACTCGGGCACGTCATTCGCGCATTCGACAATGCGCACGATCAGGATCCGACCATTCCAACACTCGTGCCCATTGCAACGCGCAGAATGTTCAACCGTCGTGCGGCCACCAAAAAGAAAAGCGATAGCGATGAGGGAAAGGAGCGCCTCACCCCTAACCCGGGGTGAGGCGTGAGGCGGTGAGGCACGCCTCATGAACACCGTCTCTGGTCACGGCACGCAGATTTGCTTGTCGCACTTGGGTTTCGCAGGATCCTTGCAGTCCGCGTCGCCGTCGCACTCCACACACGCTTCGCTTTTGCAGATGGGCAGCAAGACATTCTTGCAGTCGACATCTGACAAACATCCGATGCAACTGTTCTTGTCTTTGCAGACAGGCGTCGCGGGGTTCGTGCAGTCCGTGTTCAACAGACAAACATGACAATTTTTGCCGTCGCAGATAGGCGCGGCAGCACCGCAGTCGGCATTGCCCAAACACTCGACGCACGAGCCCGTTCCGATGTCACACACGGGTTTGCCCGCGTCCTTGCAGTCGATGTTCGACGAGCACACCGAGTGACACTTCGCATCCGCACCACAAACCGATCCGCCCGGACAATGCGCATCGACGAGGCATTCCTTGCACTCGCCACTCTGATTGTCACAAGCGGGTTGAGCCGCGCCGCAATCGTTGCTCGTGACGCACTCCGAACATTGACCTCGCGTAGGATCACAAAGCGGTTTGCCCGAGTCCTTGCAGTCTGCACCGGACAAACACCCTACGCAAACGCCCGTCATCCCTGCGCATAGCGGCGAGTCACCGGGACAGTCGGCGTTGGTGACGCACGCGGCTTCGCACTTGTTGTCGCGCGGGTAACACGTTTTTCCGACGCCGCAGTCGGCTGAGACGTTGCACTCTTCGCAGCGGCCCAGGACGCAGAACGGTGAACCCGCGCCGCACATCGAATCTGCCGAGCATTCGATGCATCCGAGCGATGAACTGCATCCGGCTGCGCACTTTTGGCCGCCAAACGTGCAGCTATCGTTGTTCGGCGTAGGGTCAGGGGTCGGCCCGGAACTACAGGCAACAGCGAAAACACCCGCGGCGAAGAACGTCGTCACTGCTGCGAGCCACTGCTTTGTGGTCGATCTGTTCAACACTTGTTTGCTCCTGAAGTAAGTTGCTTCTTGACCGAGAAGGTGAAGGTTCAACGGTAAACGAAAACGCCCTTGAGGTCTTCGGTCCGTGAGATCGGAACACCGTCTTTGCCAATGGATGTCGAGCGGAATTGGTAGATCATGCCAGGCTGTAGCGCAGGGCCGGCATATGTAGCCGTGACTGTTTTGTCGCCGCTCACGCCAGGAATGGCGAGGTTTTCCCAGACGTTCTTGCCAAACGCATCGAAGAGACGCACTTCGTAGTTCCCTTCGCTCGAGTCGTCTTCCCACACGAAGGACGGCGTGCCCATGATCTCATCGATGGCATCTTTTCCCGGCGACTCAACACCAAGAGCACCGGTGATTTTGAAGCCTTCTTTGGTGACGCTTGCACCGCCCGCAATCGTGACGTCGAGCAGCGCTGTGCCACCGATCCCCGTATCCGGATCCCGAACGAGTCCGTCATTTTCGAACGCCGCGAGGATTACGTAGTTGCCATCGGGCACACCTACAAATTCATACGCACCCGTAACATTTCCGACACGCAAGCCCTTGGGCACTTCGCCCCGAGCAGCATCCGGGACAAACGTTTCCTTCAGCGCAAGCACGACGCTCGTCACGGAAAACCCGTTGCCATTGACGATCTGCACGCTGCCGGTGACCTTGGCCGTCGCTGCGGCTTTGACGTGCAATTCGACGCCAGCCGTTTCTTTGCCTGCAGCGACATCGACTGCTGCCGATTCGACCTGGAGCCCTGCAGCGTATGCGCGCACGTCGACGCCTGATGCAGCGGCCACGTTAAACACGACGAAGTTGCCCTTGAAGTCCACGACGCCCGTTGAACCACCAGCCACGACGAGTGCGCCGGCGGGATTGAGGTCGAGGCCTGCATCGACGACGACTTTACCGGCAATCGATCCGAGCCCTGAAGCATCTGCGAGCGGGATGAGGGCGATGTCGGTCGAGGCGTTTTGCACGACGGGCGGCTCGCCTGTTGCGGTGTTGATGTCGATGGGGAGAGCAACCCGTGGTGCCAAGGGGAACGTTTGATAAGCCGCAGCATCGGCGCGAAGCGTGAGTTTGGCGGCGAGGGGTTTGCCTTGTGCGTCCCGTTTGGCCGGTACATTCAGCGTGTACGTGCCGTCCGCTGCGGTGATCGCGACAGGCGAAATCGCGGCATCGTTCGCATCACGTGCCACGACACGTGCGCCCGAGATGGGCTTTGCATCGAGTGCATCGATAACCTTGCCTTTGAACGACACGGGCGAAAGACACATCGGGTCTTTGCCTTGAACCTCTTCACAAACAAGCCCTACGCCGCAGCCTGTTTGTGCTTCGACCGAACAGCTTTTCGAGGTGTTGTTGTTCTGATTCGTATCGTCGCTGCAACCTGCGAAGAGAACGGTACCGAGCGACAAAGAAAGAAGCGTCATCGAGCGAAGAAAATGCATTGGGTGCCTCCAAAAGGAGATCCGTCCGACTGGGCGGTATCGAGATGAAGTCATTGCACGATTCGAGCCATCCCGTCCACGCTCAACTTACCCGGGAAAATCGAGCAAAAACGGGTGATTCCGTGCGCCGCTGCGTAATGCTGCCGCGACATCCTGGTCGCCAAGGTTTCCACGATGTTTACACCAGCGTCGTGGGAACAAAGCGCGCACGTGACGCCGAAAGTTCGTCCGCGGACGCCGATATCATTGTGCGGGTGTCCGTTTTGCGCGCTGCACGAGGTCAACAAGGGTCATTGGGTACAGGTGAGACGTCGATGTCGCATGCGCTCGAGCGACCGCAGCGAGGCACAAAAGCCTGAATTACCAGCGAATTAGCGATACTTCCGTGCGGTTCATCACGGACCATCACGCGTCCGAAGAGCGCGGCACGCGCACTGCAAAGGGCGCCATCGCCATGATGAACGTATCGAACATCCTGCTTCTCGATGAGGAAGATCTCATGCGCGAAGCGACTGCATTATTGCTCGTGAACCGTGGAACGAGCGTCACGAAAACCGCAACGATCGACGAAGCCATCGCTCAGTTGGAACGACGAACCTACGACGTGGTCATCGTCGACATCCATGAAAACGCGCCGGATCCGGTCACATGGTTGCAACGCATCGTTGCCAAGACGTCACCCCCAGCGCGGCTGATTGTTTGTACGGATAAACTGCTACCTAACATCGAACCTACGGGCATCAGTCATGTGCTCGTCAAGCCGTATCCGTTCGATCAACTCGTCGAAGCCGTGTACGCGCAACGCTCGACGCCCCTTCGTTACACGCGTCCTGCCGTCAAGTCGGTTGCCCGTCGTGCGACGCACCGTCGAATTCCGTTGCTCATGCGTCGCGGCCGCGCGTGAATGTGCCGGAAAAAGGTGGCGGAAAAAGGTGCCAGCCACTTTTGAAAAGGTGCAGCTGAAAAGGTGCCAGCCACTTTTGAAAAGGTGCTTTTGAAAAGGTGCCAGCCACTTTTTGAGAAGGTGCTGAAAAGGTGCCAGCCACTTTTTGAAAAGGTGCCAGCCACTTTTTGAAAAGGTGCCAGCCGCTGAGAAGGTGCCAGCCACTTTTGAAAAGGTGCCAGCCACTTTTTGAAGCTGAAAAAGGTGCCAGCCACTTTTGAAAAGGTGCCAGCCACTTTTTGGAACCAACTTTTTGGAACCTTGGCAACGGTATGGACGGATGTTGCCCTTGAAACATTTCGTCGCATCAGCGCTTGACGACAGCTGACTAACTTTTCGAACGATGACTTGAAAGCAAGACTCGGGCCGAGGCACTTTTGGTGCTAGTGTGGAAGCGGAGTCGGACACGCAGGCAGTCGAAAACCTGCCATTGTCGCCGGCAAACGCGCCGGAACAAGCCGTGTTCGGTTCGCGAGGGAGCTGTCGATGGACATCGGGATGAGACTCCACCTCAAGATGACCCAGCAGTTGGTGATGACACCGCAGCTGGTGCAGGCGATACGGCTCTTGCAGCTGTCTCGTCTCGAGCTTGTCGAGGAAATCCGCAAGGAACTCGATGGTAATCCCCTGCTTGCCGACGATGGTGGGGCGGACGCGACAAGTTCGCGGGAGAACGTGACGGGGACGCGTGAAATTCAAAACGCGGACACGGACCGTGCTGATCGGATTCCCGAGCATTCCGACAAAGATCTGGCTGCTCGTGATGCGGAAAAACGCGTCAAGGAAGTCGACTGGGAACAGTTTCTCGAAAACCGGCAGATGCAACAAATGCCTCCCGGTCAACGGTCGGGCTTCGAAGAGATGCCGCCGATCGATCAGAACTTGTCGCGCAGCACGAGCCTTCGCGAGCATCTTTTGTTTCAGCTGCAGATGAGCGATTTCGTGGACAACGAGCGTAATTTTGCGGAACTCGTCATCGGCAATTTGGACGAACGCGGATACCTGGACCTTTCCGGCGGGGAAAACCCTGATGGAACGAAGCGTCCTGACCTCACAATCGACGAGTTGGCGACGGAAGCGGGTCTCGATCCGGAAGACGCACCGTTTGTCTTGGCCATGATCCAACGATTCGATCCGATTGGCGTGGCTGCGCGGGATCTGGGTGAATGTTTGCGCGTGCAAGCCGAGGTGCTCGGGTATGACGAAATCGAGCAAGCGATCATCAAGGATCACTTGCACAACGTCGAGCGACGCAACTTTGGCGCGATTGCCAAGGCGCTGAAGATCACCACCGACGAAGTTTGCGATGCTGTCCAGGAAATTCAGAAGCTGGAAAGCATTCCAGCGCGCAATTATTCGGAAGTCGACGAAAAGACGATTGGGATTACGCCCGATGTGTACGTGTTCAAGGACAACGATTTATGGGTCGTGACGGACAACGACAAGGGATTGCAGCGACTGTTCATCAATGAAAACTTGGCGCAGAGGATGCTGAAGGATCCGAAAGCCAAGGAATTCATTACCGAAAAAATGCGCAGTGCCCAATGGTTGATCCGGGCCATTGAACAGCGACGGCGGACGATCATCAAAGTGACCGAATGTATCGTCGAAAAGCAGAAAGACTTCTTCGAACGTGGGGTCGCGTTTCTGCGACCAATGATTTTGCGGGACATTGCTGAATCCGTGGGTATGCACGAATCGACGATTTCCCGCGTCACTTCGAATAAATACGTTCACACGCCCCAAGGTCTTTTCGAGCTGAAATACTTTTTCAATTCGTCCATTGATCGAATGGGGGGAGACGACGAAAGTATTGCGTCGGAGAGTGTAAAGCAGGCGATCAAGAAAATCATCGCGACCGAAGACAAGAACGTTCCGCTCAGCGATCAAGCCATCGTCAAAATGCTCGAAGATCAAGACATCAAGATTGCCCGGCGCACCGTCGCGAAATATCGTGAAATGCTTGGCATTTTGCCATCGTCCAAACGCAAGAAAATGTTCTGAACGTTTGGTTCAGGACGACGAACGCCGCGACGACGAACAATATGGGCGACAAACTTACCGCCGAACTTCTGTTCACGGATTATTTCCAGGCGATTTACCCTCCCGACGTCCGATTCGACTTGCAAAAAGCTCGTAACGAAGACGCCAACCCTGGGGGCAATCCGCATATCTTGCAGCAAATCGAAGAAATTGCGGATACATTTTCGTTGTTGGCACCCAAAGCGCTTGCTGCCCCGGACCTCGTGCTCGATCGGTCCGACGCGTCCGTGCATCGTCTTGGAGCTCGGATCACGCAAGAAAAACGCGACGAATGGCTCGTGCGGAAATCACCGGAACAGCCGCCATTTCTGGTGCAATTCGTCACGCATGGGGCGATCTACATTGGCGCGTGTGTCGTCAAAAACCATGGCGGGGTTTGGCGCGTACGACGGCCGTTGTGGGAATCCGTCGTGCGTCTCGAGTCAGCAGCGGGTACGGGTGATTTGTCGTTATTCTCGTGGTGGCTCAAAGCTTTGTCGGATGTGGAGATCGGTGAAAATCGATTGGGGGATCGCTATCGCACGCATGTCGAAGTGCCCACGTTCGATGCGGCTGCGCTTTCCGTACTAGCGCCTCCCGACAGGAGAATGCCGAAACTTTCCAAAGTGCGTTACGATTTGCTCTACCAGCACTTACGGGCGCATTTGCCGGAATTACGCAGCGTGGGCGATGATTTTCCATCGCCGGAACGATTCGCCGAATTGTCGTTCAAATGGCTCGATTTCGTGTGGCTCGGGGGCGGAAAAATGCTCTTGATGCATGGTCCGACTCCCGAAGGCGTACATCTTTTTTGGCTGGACACGCAGGGATTCGTCAAAAGCGCGTTTTACCCGGCCGATGGTTTTCCCGCACATGTCGTGGAAACAGACGGGGACAAACTTCGCGTTATCATCAGTATCGGCGGCACGATGCGGGTGCACGAGATGTTATGGTGGGGCGCGTAACGTATTTATTGAATGCGGCGAATGACGTCATTGTGGGGTTCTGACGGCGGGGGGCGTTGCATTCTCGATATGGGGTTTTTTGGTCGGCAACAGATCGCCTGTAATGTTTAATGCCGCCACGATGTAGGGTATGCCTTGTGAAACGTCTTGTCCTGTGCGATAAGGCGACTTCAGCCACCAATTGAGCACGAGCAGCGCCGTGGGCTCGAAGGACGCACCGTCTGGCTTCTTGAACGTCCACGCCACGAGTGGTCCAGCGCGGTGAATCGATTCTGGCGCCTTGTTTTGATCGTCGGTCGGTCCAAAATGTTCCGGTAGGTAAAACGCTTTGCCCATCGAATATCGAAGCCCTACGGTGAGGCGATTGTCGAATGCTTGGTAAAGCAGATCCGCGTCGTTGGCCATCCAATCCCCACGATTGCCGGCGAGCAAATCAGTGAAGATGTCGTAATAGGCGCGATCGCCTTGGCGCAAATTCATGGTCGCTCGACCGAAACGAAGTTGATCGCGAACGACGATGTTACCAAATTTGAATTGCAAAGTCGCTCCGTACAAGAGCTGCGTGCCGGTCGCCGAATAGTTCTTCGCCGGATCTCCTGCCGCTAAATCGCCGCGCCGACTGAGTTCCGTGTCGGAATAATTCACGCGCGAGCTGTCTGCTGTGGGAAAAGATTGCAAGAAATTGAACGCTCCGAAGTACCCGATGAACTCATAAATGCCCCAGAGTTGCAAGAAACTAGCCGGCTGAAATTCGAGCATCGGGCCGCCACGCAAAAATGCGCCGCTCAGAGCGGGAGCAATCCCTACGCCAATAAAATTGTCCCGAAGCGCGAGTTTTTCGCTCTTGTAAATACGATAACGATATGTAATGCGGGCGTCGGAAATGAGGCCCAGCGGGTTCCAGCGAAACACAGTCAAATCGCGGTACACGACCCGATGTTGTGGTGGCGGACCATCGCGATACGCTTGCGCGTGCGCGTCAGGCGCGACTGCAACAACCGCGGATGTTGCGAGCGCTGTGAAAAAAGTTCCAAAGAAATGCTGTTTGACCACGCGAAATCTCCTTTCGTAGGGCTCTTGGCCGTAAGAAGGTCGCCAGAATAGTGGGACATTTCGTTGGTGGTCAAGATGATTTTTCGTGCCGCGTTTTCAGGGCTTTTCAGGGTTTTTCAGGGCTCGAACACTCGGCACGATTCGATGGCGAAAATGTTTTCAGTGGATTGCGAGGTTTTACTCGGACCAGACGAGGGCTGCGCGCCCTCGACCCCGCAAGGGACAATGTCCCTTGACCCTTGCATGCTTCGTCCGCGATGCGGTCGAAGCACCCATTTTCACGCGAGCTCGTCCGACAAACCCTTCGCTTCTTCGAGTCCCGCGCGTTTCTTGCGCAAGTCATCGAGTAGCGTTTTGGATTCCGCCACGACTTCCGGCGGTGCTTTTTCCGCAAAGCTTGGCAACGAAAGTTTTTTCTCCAACGCAGAAATGTCTTTTTCACATTTCTTGATTTCTCGTTCGATTCGCGCCGCTTCCTTCGCGCCCTCGACGAGCCCGCGTAAATCCACGAGCACATCCACGCCCGCGGCAACGCCCATGACCGAACCCTTTGGACGAGCACCGCCGCGCGGTTCACTCACCACGTCGCCCGCCGTTTTTACGAGCGTCCGAATCGCTCGGCTTTCCGCAGCGAGTAACCCAAGCAGTCGTTCACCATCGGCCCGCAAAAGCAACGGCACTTCCGCGGCTGGATGCACTTCATGTTCGCTACGAATGCTGCGCGCCGAAGAAATCACCGCTTGCACGACGGCCATATCCCGTTCGGCATCGGCATCGAAAGGAGCTGCCGATGTTTGTGGATATGTGGCCACGACAATCGATTTTGGAGCGTTTTTTGCGCGCGGAAGCCGTTGCCACAATTCCTCCGTAATGAAGGGAATGAACGGATGCAGCGCACGCATTGCCGTTTCCATCACATATGCCAAGACGTTTTTCGTCTCGTCTTGCTCGGCGCCGGGCATTGCACCCGCTGCTGGATTCAGCACGGGCTTGGTTAATTCCAAATACCAATCGCACAGTTCGCCCCAGAAAAAGTGGTAAAGCCCCAGGGCTGCGTCGTCGAGGCGGAATTCATCGAGGCCCCGGTGTGCGGCATCGAGCGCCACGTGAAGCCGCGACAAGATCCAGCGATTCGTCAACGTCGTCGCCACAGGGGCCGTATTCGTGACCTGAGCGCCTTCCAAATACGGCAATGCATACCGCGTCGCGTTCCAGATCTTGTTGCAAAAATTGCGGTATCCTTCGATTTTCTTGGGCGATAGCGGAATACGCCGCGCTTGTGGCGAATACGTGCACAGCGTGTACCGCAAGGCGTCCGCCCCATACGCGGAAAACCCAGTACCCATTTGCGCTGCCGATGGATACGCTTTTTTGAATTTCTTCAGCGATTCTTCACGCGGAGCGCCGGGAAACGTTTTCTCCACGACCGAATCGAACGACGCGCCGTGAATCAAATCGAGCGGGTCGATGACGTTGCCCTTCACTTTGCTCATTTTTTCGCCCGTCTCGTCGACGACCATACCGTGGAGCAAAATGCGCTTGAAAGGCGGTACGCCCATGAAATGAATACCCATCATCATCATGCGCGCGACCCAGAAAAACAGAATGTCGTACCCGGTTTCCATGTCGCTCGCCGGGTAAAACGTCCGGAGCGCTGCCGTATCATCGGGCCAACCAAGCGTCGAAAAGGGCCACAAACCAGATGAAAACCACGTATCGAGTACGTCTTCGTCTTGCTTGATCGCCGTCGAATGGCACTTTTCGCATTCCGTCGGATCTTCGCGCGACACCGTGATGTGTTTACACGCGCTGCAATGAAACGCAGGAATCCGGTGACCCCACCAAAGCTGCCGCGAAATGCACCAATCCAGGATGTTCGTCATCCAGTGTTCGTACGTCTTCGTCCAGTCTTCAGGAATGATCTTCACGTGGCCATGACGAACCGCCGCCAGCGCTGGTCCCGCCAATGGTTTCATGGCGACGAACCATTGCGTGGAAATCATCGGCTCGACAATCGAACCATTACGTTGACTCCGCGGCAACACGAGCTGATGGTTTTTCGATCCGCGGACCAAGCCTTTTTCTTCGAGCGCCTTTTTGACGGCTTTACGCGCCACGAATCGTTCCATTCCGGCAAACGATCCCGCATGTTCGTTGAGCGTCCCGTCTTTGTTCATGATCGAAATCATTTCGAGCTTGTGACGCTTGCCCGTTTCATGATCGTTAAAATCATGCGCCGGCGTTACTTTTACCGCCCCGGTGCCAAACTTGGGATCCACCAAAATACCGTCCGTGATAATCGGAACCGTGCGATCCAAGAACGGATGTTGCAATCGTTTCCCATGCAAATGCCTGTATCGTTCATCGTCCGGATGCACGGCTACGGCCGTATCGCCAAGCATCGTTTCCGGACGCGTCGTGGCGACCACGATTTCCCCTTCACCACCCACGACAGGATACGCAAACTCGAACAATTCGCCATTGGCGTCTTCGTTTTCGACTTCCAGATTCGATAACACCGTTTGCGCTTCGCAATCCCAATGCACGAGGCGCGTATCGCGATAAATCAATCCTTGTTCGTGGAGACGAACGAAGGCTTCGCGCACCGCTTTGCACAAATCAGGGTCCATTGTGAACTTGGTACGCGTCCAATCGGGGCTCGCACCGAGCACACGTTGTTGCATCGTAATACGCCCGCCGCTTTCCGCCTTCCAAGCCCACACCCGCTCGATAAACGCTTCGCGCCCAAGATCATGACGGCTCTTGCCTTCGCGTTTTAATTGCCGCTCGACCACCGTCTGCGTCGCAATGCCCGCATGATCGATGCCCGGAAGCCAGAGCGTGTTGTAACCGCGCATGCGGTGCCAACGTGTCAGGACATCTTCGAGCGTCGCCGTGAGCGCGTGACCCATGTGCAGCGACCCTGTAACGTTGGGCGGCGGCATTGGCAGAACATACGCTGGGCGTTTTCCCTCGGGATCGTCGTGGGCGGCAAAGACGGCGTTTTCCAGCCAAAAATCGTACCAGCGGGGTTCAACTTCTTTAGGTTCGTAGGCTTTGGCAAGTTCTGCAGTGGTCATGACGCGGCGCACATTGCCACAAAGAACGGCATGCGACGAGGCATAAAACGCGTGGCGTTGAAACGATAGGTTCGGTTTGGCCGGTCACCGACGTAATCGCCACCGGGTTCGGTCATCGTTGCGAGCCAGCAGACTTGTGCATCGAGGGCCATAATAAATGTTTCCCACGAAACAGGCGATGAACTAAAGCAACAACCCCAGCACCCCCGCCAAAATCAACGCGCCCGCCCACACTTTATCCAGGTCAAACCACGCTCGTCGCAAAATAGCCAGGCCCACTTTGTAATAAACGACAAGCGCAATGATCGCCGATACCGTCAGCATCGCCAACGTGTGTAGCGATATCGCCGCGACATACCCCGCGGGACTCGTCAGCGATAACCCCGCGGCATTATGGCAACCTTCGCCATGGCACGGTGCCGCATTGTTTTCTCCGAGCAAGAACACCGGCAGCAGCATCAGTCCCGCACCATGCGCCGTGGCCATTAAAAATGACCACAACACCAAGTCCCGGGAATTCACTTTCATCCCGACCCATTGCGGATGCCGAGGACGAACAATTTTGAAGATGCCGAATCCCACGAGCAATGCCGCGGTGATCCACGGAAGTACCGCCAGCGGAATCGAGGCTTTGCCTGCCGCGAGCAGTGCCACGGCAAGTCCTACGGAAATCGCATGCCCCAAAGCAATGGGGAACAAGGCTCGAATGACCGCTCGGCCGCTTTTTTCTTGCAAACCGAGCGCTACGGCAAAAAGCCAGCCCATTCCCGGACTGAGGCCGTGATAAGCGCCCAAAAGGGCCAGCGTGAGCCAAGGCCAAATGTCGGTCACGGGTAACAGAACGAATCCGAAGAAGTGTCCCCACCTTCGAGTCGCACTTGATGTGCGCGGCGCGGTCCAAAATCCACGAAGAAGTCTCGATCCATTGATATTCCGCCGCCTTCTTGGACGTCCACCTTGACCATCCAACCCATTAGGCCGTCCGGGTAAAACTGTTCGTCCCAGGTCGAGTACAGTCCACTCGTGAAATAAATACGTTTTCCATCGCGACTGACTTCCACCATCTGCGGCGCGCCCGTCAGCGGCCCATTCGACTTCGGATGCGGCGTGCGTCGCACAATGCCCCCGATATGCACGCTCCCCACCAGTTTCGGGTCATGCGGATCCGAAACGTCGTATTGTCGAAGTTCGCCCGTGCCCCAACAGGATACGTATAGGAATTTGTCATCGAGCGACAAATTGATGTCCGTGACGAGTGGAGGTACCGCACCAAACCCTTGGAGCAAGGGCGGAAGTAGACTCTTGTCCGCTGGTTCGGCGGGAATCGTAATGACTTTTTTGATGGCCCATTGTTCACCGTCGCGATACCAAAGCCATATCGATGCCGATAGATCCACGACGCTGATCACACAACCCAAAAATCCATACGCTTTCGTCGGATCGTGCGCGGGTCGCAATTCGAGCGCCATTTGATTTTCATCGCCAATGTCCAGCACTTGCATATGCTTGCGCCGTCGCAAATCCCAGATGTGCACGCGATGGCCATACTTGCGTCCGAGGAGCAATTCAGGAATGACGCCGTTTTCTATCATGTTCGGCGTGCCCCATTCGCTCGAAATCAGCGTGTCGTGCCCCAAGTGCCACCAAAAATCGTAATGCAAATATTGCGGCCCGCGATCAATTTCCCAGCGCCCAAGCACGTTCAAACTGTCGCAATCGAGCAAGAAAATGCCGCCAGGTCCATCACCCGCCGGATTGCCCAACGCGGAAACGTAAATGCCATTCGGTCCACAATGCAGTGTATGAGGACGCGAATACCCCGTGCGCGACGCAATCTCTTCAGCCTCGATCGTCCGGACGAGCTTCGGTTTGCGCGGATCCGGCTTTACATCGAAAACGTAAATCCGCGACGAACGAAGCGCCGGCAAAAGCAAATATCGCCGTTCGACGTGCGGATGAGGGGCGTACGGACAAAGTGCCGCACTACACGCGTTCCAACCAGAATGATGTAGCTCGTCCCCGAAATTGGGCACTTCCGCCATGTCAATGATTTGACCGTACGTCGGCGATTTCGGATCGAGATCGACCGTAGCCAGACCATCGTGCAGCGGATTCGGTCGGCCGAGCACCGCATTGGCATCGGGCGCAGTGACATACGCCACCCGCTCGCGCGGTGCGTCCATGGCCATCCGTGGAGAAGGGTAAAATGTCGGATCCGGTCGAGAGAGCATGATGAGACCTCTGAGACGTGAGCAAAGCACGGAGGAGAAAGGTTTGTCAAGAAGTCCTCAAAGTGGAAGCACAAAATCGTGCATGCTCCAATTCCCCCAACGACACTCCTTGGTGTATCCTTTTCGCTTCGTTTCACTCAACCGTCGAGAACCACGACATGATCATCCCGATCGCGCACGAACACATGGGACATCGCCGCTGGCCGTTCGTCACGATCGCCATCGTCGGTATTTGCGTCATCGTTCATGGCGTCGTTGCCCCGCTCGAAGCCGATCACAGACGCGGTATCGAACGCACACTCCAAGAATCCTTTCAATACCACGCAAATCATCCGTATCTGACGGTCAATCCGCCCCTCGACAAGATCATTGGTTACGCGCATAAATCCCGGCCGTACGTCAAAAACCCCCCGCAACATCCAGTGTCCGAAGAAGACGGCATCAAAGAACAAGCCGTTCTCGACGATTTGGGGCGAGCTCATACGCGCGGTTTACAAGAACGCCCATTCGCCAAATATGGATACGTTCCCGAGCGTGATGGCGTGTTGCAATTCATTACCCATCAATTTGTGCATGGCGATTGGTTACATCTGATTTTTAACATGTGGTTTTTGTGGCTTTGTGGTGTGAACCTCGAGGACCGCTGGGGACGCGCCGTCTATGGGCCATTTTATTTCGCTGCGGGTATCGCCGCTGCATTGACCGAATTGTTATTTGGGGGCATTCCCGACGCGCCACGCATTGGTGCGTCTGGAGCCGTCGCCGGAGCTATGGGCGCATTTTTGGTGGTTTATGCCAGAACGCGCATCCAGTTCGTATCGTTCTTACGAATTCGCCCCATCTTTTTCACCGCCCGCGCTTACGTCATGCTCCCGTTATGGTTTGCCTCGGAAGTTTTCTATTTTTATTTTGCCAAACCAGGCCTCGTCGCTCACGGCGCGCATGTCGGCGGATTCGTTTTCGGTGTCGCCGTCGCGCTTGTCCTCCGACAAACCGGTATCGATAAAAAACTCGACGCGGCTATCGAAGAAAAAATCA
>JANORL010000429.1:0-1749 GCA_031415295.1 Polyangiaceae bacterium
CCCAAAGATCGAATTGCAAACCGCGCGTTCGTCTGGTCGCATTCGCCTTTGCCCATTCGATGGCCATCCACGGTCACCTTTTTGGGGGCGCGTGCCGCCACGTCGTAACATGCACCAAGCGCCGGCTCGAGCCCACTCGCCCCTTGGTCTTCCGATTCACTGTCCGAAGTGCGTCCCCTTTTCTCCAAGTTCGCCTGCACCTTTTTCGCTGTCCGCATCGCCACTTCGTACACGTCGTCTTCGCTCGGACGAGGCAATCGTAAAAATCGCAGCCCTGCGCCATCTTCGTTTTTCACGTAAACCCCATCCAGCACCAACGTGTGGAAGACATGCGCCGAGCGCTCGGCGAAAGTCTCGATGACCTATCGGACCTCGATCCGCCGCTCGTGGTGTGTGTGGGTGAATTGTTTCCCAAATTCGATGACCTCGATGCCTTGCGTGTTTCCGTGGCTGTCGCCTCTTCGGTTGCAGGAACGGACAAACGTATGCTGGGGGCGATTGCGGTCGCCCAAGAAGCGTTGTCGGCTACGTTGCCTCCCGCGCCCGAAACATTGCGTAATCTCGCAAAACAAATTGAAACGGCGAGCGCGATGCTCAACGTGCCGCCTCGATTTTTGGTGAATCACGTCGAGCGTATTCTCGTTGAAAATCGCAATTACAAGCGCCGAACGATATTGGGAGCATTGCGGGTACGTGCGGATCTCGTATTTTCCACAGGAGATGTATTTCCGCTGTATTTATTGGACGATGCAGCGAAATCGCTTCCTCTTTTGCCATCGTTTCCGGTGACGGCCGTATGCGAAGTGCGTCCGCGTGAAGATATGGCGGAAGCGCAGACCGAGGCTCTTTTGTGTATGGCGCTTGGGCGAGTGCTTCACGGCCGAAGCGCGTGAAATATGACGAAAGACGAAGGGGCGAACTCCGCGACGAGTCGCCCCTTCCAATCAACCAATTTGTCTCGAGTTACCAGTCAATCAATAGGCCGAGTTTCAATTCGAAAAGCGGATCATGATGGCGTATCGTGCAATTCGTCTGCGACGCGTCTAGGCGGCGGTTCGTGTCTAGCCATACGATGGGTAATGCACGTGCTGGGCTCGGTGACGCCTCCATATTCGTATTTTGGCCATCGCGCACCATAAACGGCGGCCTTTCTACTGGCGGGTACCCCAAGCCCGGACCGCTCGCTGGAAAAACGCTGGACGGGGGATCGGGGCGAGTCATGAATCGCCCTGGGACCTCGTGGCGCGAATGCCGTGGCGAACGTGTGTGCATAAGCGCGGCTCTCTCCTTCGATCTGATGCATACGTTCCATCAATCTGATGGACTTTGCGAGCCACCTAGAGCACCTGTTGGCCGCGCACGGTTCGCCGAGCGCGCGGCTTGGTCCTTGCATTAGGACCTCAGCATAACAAGAAAGCGAGATGCCGCGCTTTGGTGGCGGTGAGAGCTGGTGGCAAGCGTGACTTGCAGCTCGCGCACATCGTCGGCGAACGGCGTCACTGATTTGGATTGGCCGGTGCGAATTATTTCGCGTTGCGGAAGGAAAATATCATGTTGCGAAGCCTGAAAGATCTCGAGCAGTACAAGTTGAGCGCTACCGATGGGGATATCGGAAGCGTGGCGAATTTTCTCCTGGATGATCAGTACTGGACGATCCGGTATCTGGTTGCCGATACGGGCGGGTTCTTCGAGGGGCGCCGCGTGCTCATCTCGCCCATTTCCCTGGGGCAAGCCGACTGGACGACTCGG
>JANORL010000430.1:0-1804 GCA_031415295.1 Polyangiaceae bacterium
GTGCATTTGTCGGGGTCTCGCGCGCAAGTTGGTTCGTCCGAGGCTACTCCGCAAGCAGCCAACCCAACCACGCAATCGAGGGCGACGACGCCCAAAGCGCCGGAAACATCGTTGACGCTACGAGAAACGCCCGTCACGAAGACGACGACGACGAAACGGGCCAAGGGAAAACCGTCCGAGGGTGGCACGCCGGCGGGACCTGTGGCAAAGGGGGCGAAACGCGGACCGAAGACGGATCCGGAGGCGCCGCACAATGCAAGAGTGCGGGCGGAGGCAGAAAAGCTGGAGGCGCAAGGAAACGAGATCCTGCATGGCGGCGGCCAAAAAGAGATAGTTGTCGATACCAAAGGTGGATTCAAAGATACCCGCAGACCGGACATCATCTACAAAACTCCCGACGGCAAAGTTCGCGCCCGGAACGTCGGGAAAACCAATGCCGACGGCACGCCTGTCAAGCGCGAACAAGAAGCTCTCCACGATCTCAACAAATACAGCAAGTACCCAACGGACTTCGTCCCGTACGACCGGTGAAACAGATGCCTGCCTTCCTGACCACTTTTCATGCCGCTCACGATGAACTTGGCAGTTTTGTCGAGACGTGGATGGACCAGCATCCTATCGTTTTGAGCGCCTTCGCATTTCCACCCTCACGCATGGTCGCGATCACACGAGAAACGATTCGGGCAGTGCTTTCTCGACCAGACTTGAGCTCGCTCGTCTTTACGGAATGCGCGGTGGATCCGTTATGGAAATCTGCCCATAACGTTGCTACGCGAGGCGTCAATCCGCTGATTCTCAAGGTGGGCGCGCTCGGCTCGCGTGGACTTGAGCAATCTTCGTTGGACACAATCGATGCGACGCCCATCTGGAAAAAGATCAACGCCGATTTGAAGAAAAAAACGACAGCGGGTGCCGACCTCGTCTGGGAAGATGGCCGCACGGGTCACGACCGAAACGCTCGCTTCACCGCAGGAGCAAAAGCGTTGGCGGCAGCGGGCACGCCTCTACGACAGTGGGCCCAATGCGACTACATCTACCTGCCGAAGTAACACGCGCTTGGCCGATTTCATCGTCGACGGCGCTATTGTTCAAGCGTCAGTCAATTGCTCCTCAAGCATCTCTTCGACACCTTCGCAAAGCGCTTCGTACAGTTCCACAACGTTGAAAGCCTCGTTCGCCTCCACCCGTTTCGCAATCATGTCGAGCGGAAAAATGAGCACATCGTCGGAGTGCTTGTATCGAATCGCCGCAGCGCGACCCATGTCGTCCTCGACCATCCACCAATCAAAGCCTCGATGTTGCTCGATGAATACCACCCCGAACGCTGCACCCAGCGCCTCGAGTGAATAACTTGCTTCCGGTTCCACGATATTGGAATCGAGCACGGTTTGGATGTGTTCGAGGTCTTTCAGACTGCCGTCGAGCGTTGAACCTGCGCATTGTTTGACCAATTCGTCGGCATGCAGGATGTATTTGGCAATCTCTGTCGTGTCCTCTGCATTGGGCGCTTCAATGCATCGTGCCGCGGGTACGTCTTGATCCTCGGTTGGTTGGTCTAGCTCGTCTTCGTGCGTCATTTTCAGAACCTATCGCAAAGCCGCAATGATGCGGCGCCTTGTGTCACAGAGCCGTACCTTCGTCAAGCGCAGGTGCCAGCCCCAAGCCCCAAGGTGCCAGGCACCTTTCTTTGGGGCAGCCCAAGGTGCCAGCTGGGGCAGCCCAAGGTGCCAGCCACCTTTCTTTGGGGCGGACAAACCTCCCAACTCGGCAAGCTCAACCCCGCGGCGCATGCGCCACGCGAGAA